>JAEPQP010000173.1 GCA_017640485.1 Phycisphaerales bacterium
CCGAGCCACCCGTCTCCTGTGCCGTTGGTATCAGCAGTATGCCAGATGTCCATCGATGCGAAGTGCGACCGGTTCGGATTCGGGTACCCAACACCCTGCACAATCGCGCACATCCCGTCGTCATACAGCCCCTTGATCCCGTCCATCGAGCCGTGCAATCCCAGCCCGCTGTTGCGTCCCAAGCTCAGCACCTCAGATCCACTGAGCCCAATTTGGGGACGCGCTCGGTGGTACCCATCCTGTCCGAACGGCACAACCGTGTTCAATCCATCGTTCCCACCCGACAACTGAATGACCACCAGAATCCGATCCTCGTCCACCCCCGCGATCGAGCTCAAGCCCATCATCGGACGAGGGAGCGCCAGCGCCGAACTCTGCACGAAAGCCGGGACCGTCATCGCCGCAGAAGCAAACATCACGGACTGCTGAAGAAAGCCCCGCCGTGTGTACGCTCTCGCATCGCTTGGATTGAGATGATTGCTCATAACCTGTTCCGTCCTTCCGTTTCTAACACAGCTGGTACTCGGGCATCGAAGTCAACAACACCAATGCACTCAGCACCGCATCCGAATCACGCATCGAACCCCCGTCGTCCACGCTCCCCGAGATCACCGACCCGATCAATGAGTCGTCCGTAAACCCGAGCGTCAACTCCATCAACTCGCGCACGATCAGCTCATCGCTCGGATCGTTCTCCGCCGCCGTATTCAAACTCGGCACCAAAGATCGTGGATCAAAGTAATCGTTCTGATCCCGGATCGCCACCGAACGCGTCGGGAGCGCGCCCGTCAGCAGATACACCAGCGTGTTCTGCCGCACAAACAGCGTGGAGGTGTTGATCCAGCTCCGCCCCCCGTCCCATCCCTTCACGCTCGGCGGGTAGAACAACGACTGCCCCATCAGATCCATCGCATCAGACACAACGCCGATGTCCCGAACCGGAACCCCAAGCGAACGCACCGACCCCACCAACAACTCGCTCGGGCTCTTGATCTTCATCCCCATGTTGATCGGATCGTAGAAATGCTCGCTCAGCAGCAGTTTCCGAACCATCGGCTTGAGCTCGTAGTTCGTCTTCCGGAGCATCCCCGCCATCTGAAGCACAACTTTGCGAGTCCCGCTGTCAAGCAGCGAGAGGTTCATCGGGATATCCCGGACCAAGAACTTGTAGAGCTTCAAACAGATAAACAGCGCGCACGCTTCTTGACGCAGGATCACATCGACCAGCGCCTCGCCGTCCATATTCCCTGTCCGGCCCAGCACCGTTTTGTTCCCTTGGTCGTGCTGACGATGATTAAAGTAAAAATCATTGTCCTGGAAGGTGTACCCAGTCAGACACCGCGCCGCGTCCTTGATGTCCTTCTCGCTGTAGTGCCCCTCCCCGAGCGAGAACAACTCGAGCAGCTCGCGTCCGAGATTCTCGTTGGGTGCATCCTTCCGGTTCTGGTTGTTGTTGAGATACTTGAGCATCGCCGGATCGCGCACGATCCCGCGCAGCAGATCCCCGACATTCCCGAGCGCATTGTTCCGCAGCATCTCGTTCTGCCGGAGCATGTGCCACGAGTCCTCAACATTCCGGTAGCTCGTCGCAAAGTGCCCGTGCCAGAAGAGCGTCATCTTCTCTTGCATCGGCTGCGCCGTCTCGATCATCCGCTTGATCCAGTCGCGCTGGATCTCGCGCATCTGCCTGCGATCAGCGCGCTGGCGCCGCTGACGATCCGTCCGGAACTTCGCGACCGTGTCCTCGTCGCCGTGCTGCCGCGCGATGTTGAGCTCGCGCCGTTCCTCATCAGTCGGGGGACGGATGATGTCGCTCTCAAATGAACTGAGTGATCCAGCCCCCCCCGAGAACCCCATCAGATGATCCACGGCTTTCTCAGGACCCCATCGAGAAAGCGTATGAATCTGCTCGTAGGTCCCCCCAAACCCCGCACGCATCAGCAGGTGCCGAGCCTGTTCATAGCCAAACTGCTCGTCACGGATCCCACCAATCCCAGCCGTCACCCGATCGTTTGTGTTCAGCGTCCGCATGCGTTGCTCCGTCCTCTTGCAAGTCCAACGCAGCACCCGCGATCTGATTGCATGCGATCGCTCGGCTCATGCTGAACCGTGCAGATCGTCCGAGAATTGCTGAGTAAGGCTCTGATCCTACTAGATTAACAGGATCTGGCGCGAGATGCGATCCGAATCGCCCACATCAACGCACCGACGGCCGTCGCAAGCAGAAGCGCCCCAATGAGATGGTGTGAACTCGTCACGATCGTCTCTCCAACGCGAATCCCGTGCGCTGAAGCAAGCTCTGACGCTGTTGGGAGCTCCGGATGTCCCTCCTCGCCTGTTCGCGTCATCGCCAGAGCACCCCAACCCATCGTGAACTGCAGGATGACCAGCCCATGGATCACCGCGCCGTACGGGCGGATCGCGCCCGCGCCGCCTTCAACGCCGCGATCAATCTTTCCGACGCGGATACACATCGCGCCAGCCACAATCGCGAGCAGCACCACAACAAAGGAGAACCCGATATGCGACATCAACGCATGACCCGAGTCCATGTGCCTGGTCATCGATCCGAAGACCAACTGGATACAGAGCCCGATCGTGGTCAGCAGCAAGAACAGCCGGGCTTTGCGAGCTGAAAGAATCGCATCATCGCTCGGACGCAAGCTCTCCCATCGCCGGCTGCACACCACACCGGTCACGATCGCAAGCGCGAAGACCAGTTGTGCAAGCACGCCGTGCAGCGTTGCGAGTCCCTGTGATTCTTCCGAAACACGCAGCGCGCCCATCACGCCCTGGACAATCACGCCCGCAAGCAGGACCACGCTCATCACGCGAGGCATCCAGTTCGCCGGAGCACCAAACATCCGGATCACCAGCACAATCGTCGCGAGCCCCGCAAAGGTCCCGAAGATGCGATGCGAATGCTCAAGATAGATCCGCGTCTCATCCATCAAACTGATCGGAAACAAAATGCTGATCGAGCCATAGGTCGTCACCGAGTCCGGCACAGCAAGCCCGGATTCGGTACTCGTGACCAATCCGCCCACGGCGATCAACGGCAGATAGCTCGCCGCGACCACCCACGCGTAACGAGCCCGCCAATCAACGCCGCCGGCACTGAAGTTTGAGCGCTTCGCGCGAAGCACGCCCGCGCCCCATCCCATCACGATCATTCCGAAGATCACGCCCAGAACAAGCAGGACGCCTGTGAAACTGAACTGATTCCGCTGCGTCTCCAGTTCCGCAATCGTTTCAGGCTGCAACACCATCAAAGAGCCCAAAAACACGGTGGAAACCGAGCCGCCGATCAGAGCGCCGAGCACGCCAACACGCGACCATTCGCCTTCCAAATTCCTGAATAACAGGAAATTGAAAATCCCGTATGACAGGAGGCTTGTCAGCAAGACCACCGCGACCGAGAGGTCGCGATAGAGCAGCAACATGATCCAGCTCACAACCCCCATCAGGAGCACCCCGCCGACACCAATCGTTGTGGAAACGCCCAAAATGGGGCTTGAAAGTGGTTTGGAAGTAGAATTCGTCATAACTGCTTGTGAAGACATGCTTTGTGCTCGCTTTCAGTAGGATTCTTATTGAGACCCTTTCGCAACTACTCGATTTGATTGTCCATAGGAATAATAGCCCTCAAAAACATCAGAAATTATCGCCCAGCCGCACAACATCGACCGTGTGATCATGCTACGCTCATCCAAATATGAACTCTCCCTCCTATCTATGGAGGGGCTGGTACTCAATCAATCCGCGGCTCGGAATCCCGCCGAGCCCCGCGAATTGACCCTGAATCGGAGCTCTCGAGTGAAACCAATCTTCCCCAAGTGGATGAACAGCCTCCCGACCGTTCTCGTGATCGGCGTCCATGCGCTCGTCATCCCGCTCATCGCAGGCGTCTGGTACTAC
>JAEPQP010000163.1 GCA_017640485.1 Phycisphaerales bacterium
GAGGGCGAGGCGGAGCAACGCGGTATCCAAGGACTTCACCTCTGGATCCATCAGTCGTTTCTTCGTAGATGACATCGAGCACACTCAGGACGGTGTCTGCCGGGAGGGGAGTGGTGTAGACCGTGTTCCACGATCCAGCGAGTCCACGCAGCATGGATTCTGCTTTGAGCATCGATTCTTTGGTGAGTTGGACTTGGGTCCCTGCTTTGATCACGCGGACCTCATCGGCTCGCACGACGGCGCCTAGATCTGCAGGGTAGCGGACCTTGGAATAGTCACCCGAGGTCCCGTCGACCGCAAAGATCGCACCTCGCTGGACTTCGGTGATGGTGTAGTAGATATCCTGATCGCCGCAGCGGACGGCTTCGGTTTCCGTTGTGACCACTTTCCATTCTGGATCGGAGTCTTGCGCGAGTGCTTGGACTGAAATCGATGAGATCATCAGCACGGCGGCAATCGCGGGCAACGCTGATCGGAGCGTGTACTTTTTGAGTAGGGCAATCGGTGAACACAGCGTCTTCATGGACATTCTCCCGGATGTGGAGGGTTGCGGGTCTCTGGAGTGTATTCGTCTCGGCTCCGGAAGGGAATTGATTTGCGTTTGGGGATGAATCAACCGAAATCCGGATCTGCGTGATCTGAGCACGATTCAGATCCCCAAACTGACCATCGGACCTGTACAGGCTCCTATCGTTGCGGGATGAAAGATCTCCAACACCACCGCTCGTTCTGGTCCATTTCCCAGGGTTCCATTTTCAAGCCGACCTCAGTGATGTTGATCGCGAGTGTCGGATGCGCGATCGGGATGACAGGGTGCTCGAGTCCCTTCGAGAAACGGACTGAGGAAGAGCTCCGCGAATCGATGGTTCACTCGGTCCAACGAGAGATTCAAGCGGCGCGGGATTCGAGTTCGGATGACGAACTCCAGCCGATCGATCTCTCGACAACGACCGACCTGACCAAACTCGAGATCCGCGAGGATCATCTTGAGCAGATCGAACGCGAGTTCTCGACGCAGGGGTACATCGAAGATCTCCAATCAAGGGATCCCGACATTGATCCGATCGCTCAGTTCATCGGACTGGATCTGCTCGGACGCGAAACTGTCCTGATTCCTGTCTCACTGCAAGGGGTCGTGCAAGCCGCGGTTCGCGAGAACTTGGATGTGGAGTTCGCGCAGTACGGTCCAGCGATTTCCCAGGCGCAGCTGGTCGAAGCGGAATCCGTGTTCGACTGGACCTTGTTTGGGAGTGTGCAGGGTCAGGATTCGATCACGCCTCAGACGGGGGCTGGCGGGTTCGGGAATGGTGTTGTTCGCAATGAGTCTGACAGCGCGACCGGTACACTGGGACTCCGCAAAGCACTGACGACCGGTGGATCGCTGACCGTGCAGCATGATCTTGGCTACACCAACGCAGAGTCATCCTTCTTCGGGAATGTGAATCCGAACCCGAGCAACTCATCAAACTTTGTGGTTGGATACGAGCAGCCCTTGCTTGACGGGTTCGGCGAGAGCCGAGCGCTCGCGGGTGTGTATCTGGCGCGCAACGCCGAGCGTGTTTCGGTCTCGCAGCTCAAATCACAGCTCATTACCTCAGCATCGGATACTGAGCGTGCGTACTGGCAGCTTGCGTTTGCGTACAAGCAGGTCATCATCCGCGCGAAGCTGCTCGAACGCGGGATCGAGGTCCGCGACGATATCAAAGCTCGGCGTGTCCAGGACGCTCGTCAGGCGCAGGTCGCGGATGCCGTCGCTCGTGTAGAGCGTCGTCGATCAGATCTGCTGATCGCAAAGACACAACTCCGGAACGCGAGCGACAACCTCAAGCGTCTCATGAATGACCCGCGTATGCCTGTGGGATCCGAGATGCTCCTCGTCCCGGGCGATATCACGATCTCCGAGACGATCGATATCACCCTGCTCGAAGCGATCGACTCCGGGATCATCAACCGACCAGAAATCGAGCAATCGATCCTTTCGATCGACGACTCGACCATCCGCGAGAATGTCGCGAAGAACGCGCGACTCCCCGAACTGAATCTCACCGCTCAGGCACGCATGCTTGGACTGGATGATTCGGTCTCAGACAGCTACGAGGACTCGATCTCGAATCGTTTCATCGACGACTGGTTGGTCGGACTGACCTTCGAGCAGCCACTGGGGAACCGGGGAGGCGAAGCGGGATTCCGGCAAGCAAGACTCGCACGGATGCAATCGATCGTCGGATACCGGCGCACGGTGCAGGGAATCGTGCTTGATATCAAGAACGCGCTCAACGAGGTGGTCACCAACCACGCGCTGATTTCCCAGTCGAGTCTCTCACGAGTCGCGCAGGGGGAAGCGCTCCGTGCGTTGATCGTCGAGAAAGAACTCACCAATGCGGGCTACTCGGTCGAGCGACTCAATCTCGAACTCAATACACAAGAGTCGCTCGCGAGCGCGGAGATCCTCGAAGCGCAGGCGCTGGTGAACTACAACACGGCGTTGGTTGATCTCTATCAAGCGATGGGGACCACGCTGGAGCGGAATCGGATCGATTTCATTGTGCCGGATGCGAACCAGCTGACCTCGGGCGAATCCGTCTCTGAGTATGAAATGGAATCGCGTCCGGATTCATCAGCGGAAGATCGCGATGACTGAGATCCTTGAGGGTCCCGAAGCGATCGTCGCGGCGCTCGCTCGGCTCGGGCTCGGCGAGCCGATCGCGTTCCCGACCGAGACTGTCTACGGGCTCGGAGCGGATGCGCTCGACGAGGATGCGGTTGAACGGATCTTCACACTCAAGGGACGCCCTTCTGAGAATCCACTGATCGTCCATGTCTCGGATCCGGAGATGGCACGGGATCTGGTGACGGAGTGGACAGCCGATGCTCAAAGACTCGCTGATGCGTTCTGGCCGGGCGCGTTGACGCTGGTGCTCAATAAATCTGAGTTGGTTCCGGATGTCGTGACCGCTGGAGGACCGACAGTTGCGATCCGCTGTCCGGCGCATCCGATCGCGTTGGGGCTCATCGAATCACTGGGGAAGCCGATCGTCGGACCCAGTGCGAACCCCTCTGGGTGGATCTCCCCCACGACCGCGGATCATGTGGCGCAGGGATTCTCAGAAGAGGATCTACTGGTAATTGATGGCGGTCCGTGCCGAGCGGGGATCGAGTCCACTGTGCTTGATCTCACTGCTCAGGAGCCGAGGATCCTTCGGCCTGGTGTGATCTCGCACACCCAGATTGCTCGCGTTCTTGAGAAAGAAGTGTCGTACGCCGAGCATACTGTGGGACCAGAATCGGGGATCACAGCATCCCCGGGCGTGCTCGGGGCACACTATCAGCCCAAAAAATCGACCAAGTTGGTGGAGAGTGCGGATCTGTCGGATGCGGGGGTTGATACCTATGTGATCGCGTGGTCTGTGGATCGGGTCGAAAGTACGGCTCATTTTTCGGTACTTGCGTCTGATCCTGAGGGGTTTGCTCGTGGTTTGTACGCGGCTCTGCATGCCGGGGACGCTTCAGAGGCATCCGAGATCTGGATCGAGCGGCCCCCAGAATCAACCGATGATAGAGAGGGCGGGTCTGAGGCTGATTCACTGTGGTCAGCGATCAAAGAAAGACTCGGCCGAGCGTGTCGATGAGGCGGAACTCAGGGGCTACGCTCTCTACCCAAGGTTCTTCTTTTGAAGGAAAGTGTCCAGATGATCACGCAAGACCAAAGCTCAACGAACAAGGTTTCCAACATGTCAAACAAACTCGCGATCGCGCTCGCTTCGGGCGATGGAATCGGTCCTGAAATCACCAATGCATGCCTGAAGATCTTCGAGGCCGCGGGAGTGATGGATCACGTGGACTTCGTCGAAGTCTCGATGGGTGAGACCGAGTTCAACGCGGGAAACTCATCAGGGATCGCGGACGATGCGATCAAAGCGGTTGAAGACCTCGGAATTCTCTACAAAGGACCGATGGGCACCCCGACAGGGGGTGGCGGGAAGTCGATCAATGTGACCCTCCGTAAAGCGTTCGGAGCATTTGCAAACCTGCGTCACTTCCAGACGCTCCCAGGCGTTGAGACGGTGTACTCCAAAGCTGGGTACGACATTGATTTCCATGTCGTGCGTGAGAATGTCGAGGACACCTACGGCGGGATCGAGCACCGGCTCCTGACGGATGTAGTTCAGAACCTTCGTCTGATCACCGCGCCGGGTTCGGATCAGGTTCACAAGTTTGCGTTCGAGACCGCGAAGTCATTGGGTCTGGAAAAGATCTACTGTGGTCACAAAGCAAACATCATGAAGATCACCGACGGCATGTTCCTCAACCGCTTCCA
>JAEPQP010000108.1 GCA_017640485.1 Phycisphaerales bacterium
GATCGGGCTCTCTGGTGATGCGAAGTTGATTTGTTTGATGGCATCTGGTGAGAGGGAGCCGTCGATGAGGTTGGCCCAGACATCAAGGGTTTCAGCGGTGAGTGATCCGGTGCCGAGGAGATTGACTTTGATCTGGTCTTGGAACGCGATGTGGTAGGGTGTTTCCTTTGGAGAGGGAACGGTTTGTGTTGCGCTAGTTGGTTGTGGGGTTTGAGCGGTTGTGGTTGCTGGTGATGAATCTTGAGAGACGGTCCGGATCCGGTGCGGCGGGTTCGCTCTTGATCGGGTGATCGCTTCCGGCTTCGACGCTTTGGATTGGACATCGGGACGCAGGATGAGTTGTTCGCCCCTTCGGATGTCGATGAGTTCGACGCGTCCTTTGACCTCGTTGAGCATGACGGTGAGGTTGTGTCCGATGAAGTGGAGTTCCGGGGCGTCGATGACGAAGCGTCCGGATGAGGTCAGGCGCTGATAGCGGCGCTCAAACTCGACGGGCTTATCGAAGTTGGCGGTGAACGATGGGGTTTCGTCGGCGTCGGGTTTGATACCCATCGCTGCGGCGATGGGATCGGGTTGATTGATCGGCGCGTCGTAGGCGTTGATGGTGACATCGCCCTCGAGGGTTCCCGAGTCGGGGGCTTGGTTGGGGTCGGGCATCATGACGACGCCGTCGTTGGCGGTGATGTGGACGCGTCGTCCGTCGCGGAGGAAGATCCACGCGTCGGGGTTGACGAGTCGGCGTTGTCCGCCTCCGATGGGTTCGAACTGGTCGGCTTCCAGGGTCCCCGCGATGCGGGTGGGATCGTCGCGGTCGACGATGGTGACGAACATCGAGGCGCCCTGCTCGAGGTCTTCGAGGTTGGGGATCTCGGAGGGGTCGGTCGGGAAGAGATTGTCGCTAGAGGACGGCAAGCTCGCATTGGTGTTCATAGAGCGCCAGATGATCGCGGCAAAGACGATCGTCATGAGCGTTGCGAGGGTGAGTCCGATCTTTTTCGGGGATGGTCCGCTGGGTCCGGGCATGTTTGAATTGTAGTGCCGAGGGGGACGGCGGGGTGCTAGGCTTGATGCATGAGCATGAAGATGAGCGAAACACTGCACTGGGATCGCGGCAACGGGATGATTTCAGACGAGAATGGGGATTCCGTTGCTCGGGTCGTGGATCGCGATGTGCTTTCGCTTGCTGATGAATGGGGTGACGCGGATCCGGGTTTGGTGGTGATCGCTCCTTGCGGGTCGCATGCGGGGGTGGATCCGGAGCCCTCGGCGGATTTGCTGGCGCGTTGGTCGAGTGATTCTTGGGAACCGTTCAATGAAGCGATGGTGAGAGCGGGTGATCTGGCTGCTGAGCATGGGACGGAGTTTGTGGTACTTCCCGGGGCAGGAGGACGTTTGAGCGATGCGGTGTGCACGGTTTCGTGGTCGGCTTCGCACAGCGATGTTGGCTTGTTGCTGGATCCAGTTGGGTGGTTGACGCCTTCGATGATGCGGGATCTTGAGGATCATCTAATCCGGTTTGCGAGCGTGTGCGGGGAGATGCCCAATATCTGGGGTGTGGTGATGCGATCGGTGCGAATGGATGATTCTGGGGCATTGGTGCACGCGCCGGTCGGTGAGGGGCTGGTGAGCGGTGAACTGCTGGAGCGGACGATCGGGACGATCCCGTCTCCGAGGCGGATCCTAAGCAGTTGAAGAGGCCCGCTGATACGGGTTCGTCTATACTGTGGGCATGAGCAGCCAGACTATTGACCATCCGACTTTCGCGCTTGTCAAAGCGGCGTTCCCGAACACGACCTTTCAGGCGACCCAGTTCCGGGATCAGCCCACGCTGATCGTGCAGGCGGAGGATCTTCACAAGGTGATGACGTTCCTGAAGAACGACGAGCGGTGCGCGTACGACTTCTGCTCGGATGTGACAGGTGTCGATTACCTGGACTACCCGGCGAAGACCAACGGTCGGTTCGGGGTGATCTACAACCTGTGCTCGTACGCTCGAACGGACCGGTTCTTTGTGAAGGTGTTCTTGGATCCGTCGCTCCCGACCGATGGGATCGAGAACGATCCGGCGTTGGTTGTGGATTCGGTCTGTGATCTGTGGCCTGGCGTGGAGTGGACTGAGCGCGAGGTGTTCGATATGTTCGGCATCCGCTTTAACAACCACCCAGACCTGCGTCGGATCTTGCTCTGGGAAGACTACCCGGCGCACCCGCTCCGCAAGGATTACCCGTTGCGTGGACGCGGGGAACGCGAGGACTACCGGATCGTGGACCGGACGAGTTCCTGAGCGGGTTCAGCTGAGCGGGGTGTACTTTTCTTTGGATTTGAGGATGTGCGCGATCGCGTCGCGGGCGGCGCCGTGACCTCCTCTGCGTTCGGTGGTGTGGGCGGCGGCTTTGAGGACTTCGGGCTCGGCGTCTTGGACGGCCATGGGGTATCCGACGCGCTGCATCGCGGGGAGATCGGGCCAATCGTCTCCGAGGTAAGCGGTGTGGGCGGCGGAGACTTTGGTGCGTTGGAGGATGAGATCGAGGTCGCGGGATTTGTCCTTTGAGCCTTGGATGATGAGATCGGGGTTGATTTTGAGGGACTCGAGGCGGTGGATGAGTGCTTCTCCGGAGCGCCCGGTGATGATCGCGATCTGGTACCCAGCGTTGAGCCAGAGTCTGAAGCCGTAGCCGTCGCGGACATTGAATTTTTTGGTTTCGGATCCGTCGTCGTTGATGTTGATGGTGCCGTCAGTGAGGACGCCGTCGACATCGAAGATGATGAGTTCGATGGAGCTTGGGTCGGATGCTTTTCGCTTGCTCATGTGGACTCCCGGACGAGTTTCATTGCGATGAGGTCTTGGACATCGAGGAGGCCCATGGGTTTGTGCTGATGATCAACGATCGGGATCTCGTCGGCGCGATACTCGCGGAACATCGCGACGGCGTCGGTCGCTTTGGCATCGATGGTCAGGCAGCGCGGGTCGCGGGACATGATTTCGCTGATTGGTTTCTGGAGGTCGTCCGGGTTGCTCAGGATCAATCTTCGGAGATCGGAGTCGGTGAAGATGCCGGTGAGCTTTCCGGAGTCGTTGGTGACGAGGAGTGCGCCGGGTCGGCGGACGACCTGCGCCGCGTCGTTGAGGGCTTTGCTGACCGTGTCGGATTCGTTGGCGATCGGGAGGTTGCTCCCGGCTTTGAATCGCACGAGTTCCATCGCTGGACGCAGGAGTGATCCGAGTTGTCCTCCGGGGTGTCTTGCGTGGAAGTCTTCGTGGGTGAATGATCGGCGACGCGCGACGGCGAGGGAGAGAGCGTCTCCGATCGCAAGGGCGGCGGTGGTTGAGCTGGTGGGCGCGAGGTATTCGCCGTCCCCGGCTTCCCCCACCACTCCGACACTGAGGACGACGGTGGCGAGTCGTGCGAGTGCTGATTCGGGTGCGCCATCGACGATGCCTCGGGTGATGGCGATGATCGGGAGATTGTCTTGGCGCAGGATCGCGGCGAGATTGACGACTTCTTCGGTTTCTCCGGAGTGGGAGAGGCAGATGACGACATCTTTGGATTGGAAGCGTCCGAGATCGCCGTGGGCGGCTTCGGTGGGATGGACAGGATGGGATGGGATGCCGAGGGAGGCGAGGGTGGCGGAGATTTTGGATCCGATGTATCCGCTCTTTCCGAGTCCTGAGACAACGACGGTGCCTCCGGCGTCGGCGCAGCGTTCGAGGAGATCGACGGCTTTGGTGAACTGCTCATCGATGCGTGTTGCGATTCGGTTGATCGCGTCGGCTTCGTGCGTCATGGCGCGGGACATGAAGTCGCGTTCTTGCTGAGCGGTCTCCGCTTGTGTTTGAGCCGAGGATTGATCGGTTTGGGGAGTCATAGGGAAGGGTAGGCATGGGCGGGAGGACGCAAGTCTGCTGGGAACCCGCTACACTATCTGTATGAGTGATTTCTACCGCGTACAGCTGGATGCATTCGAAGGGCCGATGGACCTTTTGCTGTATCTGATCCGCAAGCACGAGGTGGACCTGCACGATATCCCGCTGTCGCTGATCACGGATCAGTATCTCGGGTTCCTGGATGATCTGGACTCGATTGACATCGATCTGGCGGGGGAGTTTCTGGTGACGGCGGCAACGCTGATGGAACTCAAATCGCGGATGCTCGCGGCGACGCTCGACCAGAAGGATGATGACGGCGAGGAGAAGGCGATCGACGCGGAGAACGATCCGCGTGCGGAACTCGTCGCGCAGTTGCTCGCGTACAAGAAGTACCGCGATGCGGCGACGGCGCTGGATGATCGTCGTCAGGAGTGGGAACGGCGGGCGCCGGTTCACAGCGCGGCGATCGATGACGAATCGGTGCGGCAAGCGATGGACGAGATGGGGGAACTCGAGATCGAGGATCTGGATCTGAACGATCTCGTCAACGCATTTCGCGTGATTGTTGAGAGCGTGAACTTTGATCGTCTCGGCGAGCACGAGGTGATGAGCGACGATACCCCGATCGAGGTCTACGCGACAGAGATTGTGGATTCGCTCAACGCGAAGATCGAGAGCAAGGCGCGGACGACACTGCGGGATCTGGTGACGGATAAGCCGAGGCGTCAGATGGTCGGGGTGTTCTTGGCGCTGCTCGTTCTGGTTCGGGACCAGAGGGTGCTGATCGAGATGAACGGGGACGAGGTGGTGGTTGGGTTGAACCCTGAGTTTGATCCTGATGGGGATCCGGCGTCGGCGGATGGTGAGGACCAGCCGATCGCGGACTTTGTGTGATTGAGCACTGATTTTTGAGCAAGCCCAGATTTTTGAATGCGTAAGAAGCGTGGCGATTCCTGCGCGGGGGCGCAGAGAATTGTAGGTCCGGGCGCATTACACGCTCATCGATCTCGGTGGTCCCCCCCGATATCAAGCAGGCACCACCGGCACGGGAAGGATTCTGGGTCGGCGACAGAGCTGCATTCCTGATGAGTACGGAGACTCACATGGCTGATTTGTTTTCCATCGCGCGCTCGAATCGTTTCCAGGACCACACACAACGCACGCAGCTCATGGAAGCTCCGCCCGCGGCGTTGACGCGGGAGCAGGTGGTTGATGAGATTATCAGCGTGAATCCTTCGGCGACGGCGGACTTTCTCGCGCAGTTCGATGACACACTGCTGAGCAAGTACCTCGACCATCTCCGATTCACGGCTCGTCCTCGATGCGGGAAGTCCGCGTGGGATCGACCGGGGGACGCGCCGGCGATTATGGTGCGGCGTCGAGTGGTCTGATCTGATTGCAGATTGCATACAGATCTATATATACACACCTCTATCTGAGTACCGGCGGGCCTGTGGTGGGGCCCGCCGGGCTTTTTTTTGATGGATTGGATTTCAAGGGGTATCCGGGGGTGTGTTGCTTCAAGTCTCGGGAAGGACTCGTCCGATAAAGGGAGTTATCAGACACTGGACGCTCGTCCGGTCTGGTCACAGCTGGATCCAAGGAGGGATCCACAACACTCGACGGTTCGACAGGGCGGAGCCCATCGGCCAACACGACCACATGCATCTCCTGCAACGCAGGGAAGTGAACGGAGTTGACTCCATGCTCAAGACAATCGCCCCTCGACCACTCGTACTCGTCGCGCTCTCCGGCACGATGATGACCCTCCCTGCGTGCGCCAAGCGTGTTGGGTTCTGGGATCGGACCAAGCAGCACCAGACGGAGCAGGAGCTGCATGCACAGGAGCAGTCCCAGTTCCAGAATCAGTCCCAGAATCAGTCCCAGAATCAGAACCAGACCCGCTCGAGTACCTACTTCACTCCGGGACAGGCTGAGTCCGGATCGTCGGTTCAGAATGTGGCGCAGTCGACTGGGAACGAGAATCAGTTCCAGTCCGCTCCGGAGCTTGACTCTGGGAGCTTTGCGAGCAAATCCACTCGTGACGGGTTCCAGTCCGGCGGGACGGCTTCGATTACCACGAGCCCGACTCCTGAGACAATGGTGACCGATGAGCCGATCACGAGCGCGGCTCCTGAGCCGTATGCACCGATCCCGACCCCTGCAGCTGGATCAGTCGCGGGCGGTGACCTTTCTGCGTGGATTTACTCCAACGCGATGGGGATCGAGCTTCCAACCGAATCGACTTCTCCTGCGACGCGTGCGACTGTGAATATCCGCAAGATTACCGATGCGTATGCCGGATCGGACTTTGACCCGATCGTGTCTCCTGACGGCGGGCATCTGATTTATGCGTCGACGCAGCACCGCCCGACTGCTGATATCTACACCAAGTCGATCCGTGGTGCGGTGGTGACTCGTCTGACGGACGATCCTGGTCAGGATGTGATGCCTTCGATTAGTCCGGATGGTTCGACGATCGCGTTTGCGAGTGATCGGAACGGATCGTGGGATATCTTCTTGATGCCTGCCGAGGGCGGGAACAAGATCCAGATTACCAACGAATCCGCGCATGACCTGCACCCTTCGTGGTCTCCTGACGGGACCAAGTTGGTGTTCTCGCGTCTTGGTCAGCAGACCGGCCGATGGGAGATGTGGGTGACGGATGTCGCTTCGGATCACGGTGCTCAGTTCATTGGCTTCGGCTTGTTCCCGGAATGGTGTCCGGTCGGGGGCACAGGCGTGGACGGAGCGGACAAGATCCTGTTCCAGCGCTCGCGTGAACGCGGGGATCGGGCGTTTAGTGTCTGGACGATTGATTTCACTCCGAATCCAGGAACTGCTGGGCGCGAGACCGAGATTGCATCGGGTGCTGATCAGGCGCTGATCAACCCGACCTGGTCCCCTGATGGTCAGTTCGTGTGTTTCGCGGCAGTGCCGTACTCACAGGCGTGGGTCAACTCCACCACTGCTCGTCCGGATATGTCCACAATCTGGATGGTTTCGATCAACGGCACCAACAAGGTCAAGCTGACGGACGGGACTTCGGTTGATCTGATGCCTGCTTGGGGTCGGAACAACAACATTTTCTTTGTCTCGAATATGGATGGACAGGACCACCTTTGGTCGATGGAACTCTCACCGGCTGTGCGGGCCGCGAGTTTGAGAAATCCGGAGTTTGAATCCACCTTCGCCAATGTCCCGACGGACAACCCGACGGTCGGCGAATAAACAGAATCCACCCACCCGGCGGATGCGTCGAAAGACGCATTTACGCCGTTTCACGCGGTCGTCAACTACCGGCGCCGCATCAGGTTACGAGCGAGCATGGAGGCTCGCTTGAGATACGGCAAGGACGCCATGACAAGTGCACAGACCATGCTTGCAGTCGCGCTCTCGTGTGTCCTCATTGGACTCACAGGGTGCAAGACCACTGATCCTCGTGATCGACTCAATGTTCCTGGTGTGATCGTTGCTCCGTATGACACGACACACGGCGAGGTGCTTTGGGCCGTGATCCCTCCGATGAACGAATCGGGTGTCTCGAGTGTCCGCGAGGACCAGATCGGGGACGCGATTGTCGCGGCGGTTCAGGGGATCCGGGGCGTTCGGTGTCTTCCGATCAACCGGACTCTTGCGGTGATGCGTGATACTGGGATTCAGCAGATCACCTCAACCAACGAAGCGATCGCTCTGGCGAACGCGATGGGGGTTGATGGGATCATCGCGGGTTCGATTACGGCGTATGACCCGTATGACCCCCCCACTCTTGGGCTCGCGCTGGCGTTGTATTCTCGCCCTGGCGCGATGAAACAGGGGCCGAAGACGGATCTGGATCATCGGGCGCTGACGATGGCGTACACGGACTATGGCACCTTTGATGGGTCCCGCTTTGCGGGGGATCCGATCAACTCGGTCTCTCAGCATCTTGATGCGCGGGATCACGGGGTGCTGATGGATCTGAAGCGGTACGCCGAGGGGCGTTCAGATCCGAACGGTGCGCTTCGGTGGCGGATTTATGCCGCGAGCATGGACTTGTACACACAGTTCGTTGCCCACCATACGGTGGGGAGACTGATTGACGAGGAGTGGCTGCGATACGCCAGGACTCAGTAGTCGTTCTCTCCCTCGGTGAGCAGGCTCGTAGATTCGGGCGGATCGAGGGATTGAGGATGAATCAATCAGACCAACCAAAGCCGGGTAAAGAATCGCGCGATCGTAATCGGAATGATGTGGGTCCGCATAACCAGAGCGGTCATGCGAGCAACTCCCTCTCGAAGTCCGATGGCGGTGCGGAGATGGTGTGCGTGACGCTGCAGCGTCCGCCGCACTTTTGGCGATTTGCTTGCGCTGCGGGGGATTCTCGCGATTTGCTCGAAACACTCGCGGATCTCGCGGATACCGAGGATTCACCACTGACTTGGGACGATGCGGAGTTGATTGCTTCGCAAATTGTTCTGCATCATGGTGATGATCGGACTCAAGCCGGACCAAAACACGCCCGATAGGTAGTGTGTTGAATCAGTAGAACCACCGTCCCACCGACCGATGTGTCTTTCATATATGTTTGGAGAATCAAGGATGACCACTCTTCCCATCACTCAGAGCTTCGCGGGCTACCTCACCGATGAGCGCCATTTCAGTCCATACACTGCGCGTTGCTACGGCGCGGACCTTCGTCAGTTTATTGAGTACTTGGTGGATGAGTCGGGCTCACCGATCGATCAAGCGAATGAAGAACTCGCGTTCAAGGCACGCACCGATTCGGGGGCGATCCCGATGGTCAAGGGTTCAACACTCACACAAACCATCTGCGAGGCGGACGCTGATCTGATCCGTGCGTACCTCGGGTTCCTCGGCGAGCAGAACTACTCTCCAGCGACGATGGCGCGGAAGATCGCGACACTGCGTTCGTTCTACAAGTGGGCGCACCGGAATGGGTACTCGGTGAACAATCCGATGACACTGATCCGCACGCCTCGTCAATCCAAGCGTCTTCCCAAGGCGATCACTGTTGAGCAGGTTGAGCGTTTGCTCTCGGCTCCGAATGATCATGATGTGCTGGGTCGTCGCGATCGCGCGATGCTCGAGACACTGTACTCGACGGGCATCCGCGTTTCGGAGTTGGTCGGGATCAACTACAACGATATGGATATCGAGAACGAAGCGATGCATGTCCGGGGCAAGGGCCGCAAGGAACGCATCGTGCCTTTGGGTTCGCACGCGATCCGTGCGATTTCACGGTACATCGAGCTGCTGGCGTCTGATCCGAAGTTCGGACCGATCTGGGCTGCTCGCGCAGATGGGGACACCCCGCTCCCTTTGTTCTTGAACAAGCACGGCAAGGGGCTCTCGTCACGCTCAGTTCGTCGTAAGCTGGACAAGTACCTGCGACTTGTGGGTCTTGATTCGACCATCTCGCCGCACACTTTGCGTCACTCGTTTGCAACCCA
>JAEPQP010000042.1 GCA_017640485.1 Phycisphaerales bacterium
CAAAGTCAGCATCCGTGTTCTCGACCTTGATCTGCTGGTCCACAAGACGATCCTGGAGTTCGCTCGAATCAAGCTCAACGAGCAGATCGCCTTCTTTGACGACTGATCCCTCTTCGATCACATAGATAATCGAAGTCCTCCCCTCGACCTGACTCTTGACGATGTGCTGGTCGCGCGACTTGATCGTGCCGGTCTCGGAAAGATTGATCTTCAACGGACCACGCTCGACGGTGTACATCACCTCGACCGCGTCCTTCTCGCTGCTCGCGTTGTTGATGGCGTTCACACCAAAGTACCCGCCTACAGCGAGGAGAACTAGGACGATTGCTATGAGTAACTTCTTCATCATGACCTCAGTTCGTGCCCTGGTTCAAGGCAGGGCTTGGATTCAGATCAGCACCGGACGGATCAGATCCCAGTTCATCTCGTGTGCTCAGTTGTGAAACAGTCCCCTCGATCACGGCACGATCCGCGGAGACATCATATGTGGACGGGTCGAACTCGACCCACAACCCGCTGTTATCAACCTCGAGCACACCCAGATCACGCTGGAGACGCAGCTCCCCGATCCGGTAGTTCACGACCGCGCTCGTGAGCGCGTCCTGCGCGGAGTTCAGGGAGTTCTGTGCTTCGAGCAGGTCGCGGATCTCGGCGCGTCCCGCTTGGAGGAACAGGTTGGTTGAATCAACACGGCGCTGCGCGACCCGGACCGCCTCGGCTTGGATCTTGATCGCCTCGCGTGCTTCGAGCAGGTTCCGCAGCACATCGCGGACATCGAGCTTGACGCCGTCTTCGATGTCCTGGAATCTGCGGATCATCTGCTCATACGAGATCAGCGAGTTGCGGTACTGGTTCCGCTCACTCGTGCGTTCAAACGGGAGATCGATCCCGAGCAAGAGCGAATAAAACCCGCGATCGGTCCGGATCTGCGCATCATCAGCAGTCGCGCTCCCGACGGACCGGCTCTCGCCGAGCGATGCGGAACCCAGCAGCGTCACATCCGCACGCAGATTGTCCGCGGCGACCGCAACCCCGCGCTGTGCGTCGACGATGTTCCCGACAGCGACACGAAGATCCAATCTGTTCATGAGCGCGATGATGATCGCGTCGTCCTCGTTGATCTCAAGAGGTCCCGCATCCTCCATCGACGGACGATCGAGTATCACCGGGTCATCCGCTTCTGGACGATCCTCGTTGTCTTGCGTCGACTGGGGATTGAGATAGCGAGCGTACCGTTCCGAAGCGAGCAGCACATCAAACTCACTCGCGTCCAGCTGGATGCGTGCATCTGTCGGGAGCCCGAGCGTGTTCTTGAATCGATCCAGAGTGGTCTCCGCGGCTTGCACCGCACTGATCCAAGAGTTTCGCGCACGCAGCTCATCCTGAAGCGATTGGTCCACCTGGATCTCAGGGAGACGACCCGCATCCGCAAGCCGACGGGCTCGACGCGTTGATGTCACCACACGCTCGTAGTTCTCGACTGCATTATCGACCCGATCAAACTGTTGGAGCACCGAAAGATAATCGCTTGCGATCTGCACGGCGAAGGTCCGCTTGAATCGCTCGAAGGTATAGATCGCGTACACCACATCACGCTCGGCTTGGGTCAACGGCTCGGTGACAATGAACTTGCTGGAGCCACGCAAGAGCGGGATGGAGAGACTGGTATCCAGACTCAGCCCCGTTGAACCCTCGCGTGAACCGCTCAGGAGTTTGACCAGATCCACCGCGAGCAGTCCGGTGAACTCAGCACCGTTCTTAAACTGGCGCGAGACCCGGAGGGAGTCGGTATTCGCGATCCCGGATGTTTCGGTGTTGCCGTTGATATTGGCGCTCACCAGCGTGTCGACCATCCCGGTCCATGTGTTGCGGAACGCGTCGCGCTCCAGATCCAATCGCAGCGCGGACTGATAGACGGTTTCTTTCTGGGATTGGTAGTTTCGGCTGTTGCTTGCCGCGATCTGCAGCGCCTCGACCAGCGTGATCATCGGAGCATCAGAGACATCCATGCCCGCGACCCGCTCATCCTGTGGACGATCCTCAAAGTAGCCCTGATCAGGCCATTGCTCGATAGTCTGGTCATCGCTCGACCCTGCGCTCGCCGAAGTCCGCACAGGAAGTTTCTGGTCCAGCAGCAATCTTCGTCGGAGCGAATCACTCGCCGGCTCAATGGAAAACCCGTCCGCATCACGGCCAACCGCATTCGGCCAAGCCTCTTCGAGAATCTTCCCCGCGACCTCGTCGGCTTCTGAACGGTACGACTTGGGTGATTAACATCCCCACAGCGAGAAACCAATCCCCAGAGCGAGGCCCGCACAGCACACTAGATGCAGCCGACGATGCCCGGATGCAGACCCCGTGTTGAGATCGCAAGCACGCCGTGCATTGATGATGAAATCGCCATCCGACCGATCGGTCATACCAGTGTCCCGTTTCCTGTAACCAGTCCCTCTGAAGCGCATCCGGAACGCTCAGCAACACCGGTAAGACCCCATCAACTCTGAAACGCTGATGTAGACCAGATCATACAATCCGGACCTGTGAAAGTTGCATTCTGAGGTCTTCACCCCAGTACGCATCGCGTACACGCGTGTTCGATCAGAATCGCTGTTGGATACAGTTCACCGGTATTCCTCCAAGATTGAAAGGCCCATGATGACCCAGTTCCGCAGTTCGCTTGTCCAGAATTTGGTGCTCAAGTCCGTGTTGATTGTTGCGCTCCTCGCTGTATTCATGAACTCAGTGGGATGCTCGACCGCTCCCAGCAAGCAGAATCGAGAGTCTTTCCTTGATGCCTCGGATTCAGCGTATGACTGGTTTGATCACCGGATCGAGGGTCTGGATACCCAGATCGGCTCATCGGCCGGATACATCATCTTCCCGAAGGTCGGTCAGTACGGCATCATCTTCGGAGGCGGGCAGTTCGGGCGCGGCGCCCTCAACCACCCCAACGGCGAGCAAATCGGTTGGGCGGCTCTCAATACCGGATCCATCGGTCTCCAAGCCGGGATTCAGGGATACAAGATGCTCATCGTCATCGAGGACCAAGCAACGCTCGACAAGTTCATGCAGAACCAACTCGATGGGTCTGTCAGCGCCGTCGCGGTCGCCGGGAAGAAAGGCGGATCCACGCGTGCTCCGTTCGAGAACGGACTCGCCGTCTACCAAGGCGCCAACAGCGGGGTGATGGTTGGTGTGAACTTCGGTCTCGATTACATCCGCTACAAGCCGATGGATTGATCAGTCTTTCTTGTCGATTTCGATATCCAGATTGTCAATTTCAACATCCTGGATGTGGATCTGCTTCATCGAGATCGCTTCATCTTCGTCGAGCGTCTTGCCGTCTGGAGCGAGGACTCCAGCTGTGATCACAAAGCGGAGTGCTTCTTCGACACTCATGTTGAGCTCAACGACATCGCCCTCGAGCACATTGATCGTGAATCCTGTGAACGGCGTCGGAGAGGTCGGGATGAAGACCGAGACCACGGTCCCACCCGCTGAGTCATCGATCTGACGGATCGAGTTCCCGGTTAAAAATCCGACTGTCCAGACGCCCTTGTTCGGATACTCGACGAGGACCACTTTGGAGAACGCCATCTTGTTGTCGCCGAGGATCATGTCGACGACTTGTTTGACATGCGGGTAAATCTGCTTAAATCCAGGGATCTGGGTAATGAGTCGTTCGAGTCTGGAGTAAATCGATTTTCCAACGATGTTCCCCAGCAGCACACCCGAAAGATAGATGAGCATGATCGCGATGATGAGCCCCGTCAGATTCAGGTACCAGTGCGAGGCCCAGAAATCTCGAAGATACTCAGTGCGGAGCTGACGACGCAGCGCGGGATTGGAGATATCCGAAGCCGTGACCTCACGCTCGGCGCGAGCCTCGACCAGTTCCGCATCAGTGATGCTGAACCAATCCGGGAGTTCCTCCTCGTCAAAGATCTGCGGAACCCCCCAGATCACGGCGATCCGGGTCGCTCGATTGATGGGCTGAGCCACATTATTGAAGATGAAACCGAACGCCTGCCAAAGCAGCCAGAGCGTCACGGCGGTCGGGAGCAGAATCGCGAGTCCCTTGCTGAAGAAGCGTCTGAAATCTGATCCGAATGATTCCGCCATAGAACCTGAACTCCCTGTGAGACCCTGTTGGTGTACTCAAGGACCATTGTACCGGATCCGTGCTCAAGAATTTCAAGATCGGCGATCCTCCCCCACTCTTCCCAACTTTGGTGGTCCGGACAAGGCTGTTTCGCACGAATACGATCCTGACGGAGACGGGTTCATCCCTGAGCGTGTCCATCCCAGAGGAGGTTTCATATGCGAGTACTGGTCACCGGCGGAGCCGGGTACATCGGGTCCCACGCCTGCCAACGATTGCTGCGCGATGGTCACCACATCGTCGCTCTTGACAACCTCCATCGCGGTCATCAACAGCCCATGGATCTGCTCAAGTCACAGCACCCAGATTCATTTGATTTCATCCACAGCGATCTGGGAGACACCGAAACAGTACTCGGAGCACTCAACGCGCACAACCTCGACACGGTCATGCACTTCGGAGCGCTCGCGTATGTCGGAGAATCGGTCGAGGATCCCCTCTGGTACTACCGGAACAACATCAGCAGCGCCATCGGGCTCCTCGATGCATGCGATCAGTGCCATGACGGCAAGGGG
Source organism: Phycisphaerales bacterium (assembly GCA_017640485.1). Lineage (GTDB taxonomy): Bacteria > Planctomycetota > Phycisphaerae > Phycisphaerales > UBA1924 > UBA1924. The sequence goes on from JAEPQP010000042.1 coordinate 4,678, forward strand.
ATCTCCAGGTTCATCTTCTCATCATCCTGCGCGACCTACGGCAATCCCCCAGAAGACAAGATCCCCGTCCCCGAAGACTGCCCCCAATCACCCACCTCCCCCTACGGATACACCAAGCTCCATATGGAGCACATCCTGAAGGACTACGCCCAGAAACGCTCGATCGATGACAATCCCATCGCGCTGACGATGCTCAGGTACTTCAATGTCGCGGGATCCGATCGGTCCGGGATGCTCGGCGAGGACCACACCCCCGAAACCCACCTCATCCCGGTCGCGATCGAGGCTGCGCTCGGAAAGCGCGAATCGCTCTCGATCTTCGGCACCGACTACCCCACTCCCGATGGCACCAATGTCCGCGATTATGTGCATGTCGAGGATCTCATCGATGCGCATGTCCTCGCGATGCACACCGTCGAGCGTGGTCAGGTCGAAGCGTTCAATGTCGGGATCGGGGAGGGATACTCGGTCCGGCAGATCCTGGACTCGGTCAAGCGTGTTTCAGGGGTCGATTTCCCTGTGCATGACGCTCCCAGACGAGCCGGGGACGCGATCGCGCTGTTCAACAACCCGACCAAAATCAAATCCACCCTCGGCTGGGAGGCGAAAATCACCGACATCGACGAAATCGTCAAAACCGCGTACGACTGGATGAAGGATCATCCTGATGGATACTGAATATCCAACTCCCGTGTCTCAGTCATCAAACTGACGAGGGGACGCGCTGGCCACCAACCGGATGGTCGGGGTTTCCAGATCTGCCCCCACCGCCGCGTCCTGCACATCATCGGGCTGCATGATCAGGTCGATCGTGACACGGCGCAGTGTTGGTCCCACATCGTACTCCATCTCAAAGAGTACCTTGTTGAGACCCACCATGAGCGGAGCTTCGGAAACCGAAGTAAAGTCGCCGTTCGTGAATGTGGTCACCGTGTACCACAACTCGAAGGGTCCGTCGTCTCCCTCCCCGTCACGGCGTTCGAGTCGGGTCACGCGATGAACCCCAGTCGCGGGATCGCGGTACGACACAAACTCCATCCAGGTCGATTCGATGCTCGGGGTCGAGATCGGATTCACCGGGTACGGCCCAAACTCTTCTCCCGTCCGCACCATCGAGGTCACACGCTGCATCACGATCCGAGCAACAACATTGGTTGATGCGCCCTCCGTCGTGATCTTGTAGCTCTTGAACGATGCATCAAGCGCCGCCATCGTCGCGGTCAGGAGCGTTGAGGTGATGGTCAGTGAGATCAGAACTTCGATCAGACTGAATCCATTGCGACGGGTTCGCTTGGTTGATCTATTGATTCGCTGAGATTTCAAATGGAACCCTCCTGGTAACTCCCACGCACCGGTGGCATCGAGAGCGGGAGCATCAGACCTGATGGGAGACGCATGTTTGGATCATGACGCACACGGATCTTGCCGTAGCCATTAAACGGGACCGGGGTGGATCCGGGAGGTTGCGCCTGGTCATACGAGACATCCGCGAGTCCATCACCCGTCGTGTCGTACCCAACAATCGGGACCCCGCCAACGATTGGAAGATCCGCAGGATCAACCGACTCGTAATCCCCGTCGCCATCACCAAAGTACCCGAGCGAAGTATTGAATCCAGCAGGATTCCCGATCGGTGCTCCGGAGATGTCGATCAGTGGTGCGACGCCGTACTCAGGATCAAAGGTCAACAGCAACGCGCCGGTAATCTCGGTGTTTCCGCGGGCATCAAGGACTCCCGCGATGATCGCGCCCTGGAGCTGGACATCCTGCTCGGGTGGTGAGTTGAATGACCCGATATCCACTGAATAGTTTGGGAGCATCATCGAGCTGGTCTCAATGTCTTCCATATCACCAGAATCCGGATTCAGGTACGCGTTCTCAGGCTCATCCGGATGCACGGTCGTAAACCGTGTTGCGCCGGTAAACTGAATCTTGTTCCGCAGCTGCGTGTAGTTCACCGGAGTGTCCGAAACTACCGACCCAACAAACAGCGTGTCGTGGAAACGGATGTTGTTCGAGTACTCCTTCGTGTCATGAACACGACGACCACCGATCACCAAGGGCTCAGGGAGCGTGTTGTACGCAGCACCATAGCTCCCGATCTGTGAATCAGGAATATCACCCTTGTCAATCGGAGATGACCCCGTATCCATCATCATAATAAAGTCATACGGCGGGACCGCAGAAGCTGGAAGCATCGGAGGAGCATTTGACGCATCCTCACCCGCGTCATCACCATAGACATAGCGCGGATATTTGGGTTCGACATCGCCATCCGTATTAATGGTATTCATACCGTACTCTTGCCAGAGCGGATGAGTGTTATCAGTATGAGTCTGGACATGTGTCACGCCGACAAATGTGCAGTTGTCAAAGAGTGCATTGAGACCCACCGGAATCTGGACATTGCGGAACACCATATTGGTGAACACAGGGCGCCAGTAAATATCCGAGAAGGTCGGCGAGTTGAACGGTGCTTTCTCCCAGTACGCTTCCGCGTGGTTGTCTGGGAGTCCGTCATAATCCGCGTCGTCGTGGACCGCGTTGAACTGCGGATCATCAGCATTCGCGGAGTTGTCCTCGAGCAACCAGTTCGCGAGATCCGCTTCGGTGGTCCCCAGTTGATCCGCGACCTGTTCCCAGAACGGATCGCCGTCCGCGGCTGCCATCAGTGCGGTTTCTGTATCCACGAAGCTGTCCGCCGTGATATCAGGGAGTTTGTCGTCCCCGGCATTGAACTCAAGCGGGGATTCACCCTCATCAGGAACGATAGGTCCGTGTAGACGCTCCTCGATCGGTCCCTGCTCGGTTTCCCAGTCGGACAGCGATGCGCGGAACACGAGTGATCCACTGACCTTCGCGTACTGGTCCATCATGTCGATGTACCCATCGCGCCATCCGAGCTCGAGATCGGAGTAGATGCCGTGGATCGCGTCGTAGTCGAGCGGGTTCTCGTCCTCGGGCTCGTAGTGATTGTTGTTGTTGACATCCTCGTAACCGAACACGCCGTTCTTGTTGCGGTCTGGGGAACTTGAATCCATCAACAGCGCGAGATCTTCATCAACTCCAGAGAACTCTGGAGTTGCGCCCGCTGTTTCCGCAGGGGTTCCCGCCATCAACGCGTTGGACAACGCGACGCGTCCATCGCCGTTGGTATCGTAGTGACGCACGAAGATATCAAACTCATCGAGGTACCCATCCCCGGTCGCGTCGTTGTACGCGCCATCAGGAACAGTATCCCCATCCTGATCCACATCCGCAGGCATCCCGGCGCCTTCGATCGCGTGACCAAAGCGGAGACGGTTATCACGATCAACATCCGAGAGCGCCAGCGCCGCCCAGAATGCTTCGATCTTTTCATCCAGGTCCGGATCCAATCCATGGAAGTCCGAACGCATCACGATCGGGTCGCCGTTGTTGAAGTCAACCTCGTCGTAGCGTGTACCGAGGTCGCCCTCGATGCTGACATTCTTCCCGATCAGGATTTTCGAGTGCGCCAGGATCGCTTGATCAACCGATTTGGTGATCTGGTAATCACGAACGATCGTTCTCCGGATCGGCTGGTTGTTCCGCTGGAAGTCGTACACAATCCCTTCCACGATCACGCGAACGAACTGTCCACCCGCGAGCGGAGCGTACCGGATCTGATACGCCGGGGGAGGTGATCCACCCGCATCCGGGTCCCATGATTCGAGCATCACCGCAGGCGTGTTGACCCAGTGACTCGATGCGTACACCGATGAGTCCACACCGCCGGGCGCGGACTGGATCTCGGGTTCCGCGAGATACCCCAACCCTGTAATGAAGTTCGCATCCTCGCTGTGGATATTGACCAGCGCCTCAGCAATCCCCGATGGAGTCGCGGCTTCCGTGTACCCCATCGTCGGCGGAAGCACTTCGTGCGCTCCGATGTCACCGCTCGTACCGGTCCAGAGCGCCCATGAAATATCCGCATCCATCTCGCTCTCGGCGACAATGAAACGTGACGACGCTTCCTGCAGACGATGCTCCGCGACCGCAAGACCGGTCTCAGCCGCACTCATCGCACGCATCACATGCAGGTGCATACTCGCGGTCCGGATGTTCCCGGTCGACGAAACCGCCATCGCGGCGATTAGTGAACCAAACAACACCAAGAACATCATCGAGAGCACCGATGCGACCCCCCGACGATGGGTCGAGAGGAAAGCCTTGATCGAACGGCGCTTCTGCTGGGTCGGATTGTTTGCGTGTGTACTGTCCATCGATTCGTTCCTCGGCGTCATCATTCCATCGCGTCCTGAGCTGCCGAGCATCAAGGCACCACCCACATCACCTCGGTCACCAGTTCCGGATTGATCGCCGTCGCGGACTGGTAAAACACGCTGACCGTCACACGCAGCGGGTATTCATCCACCTCGCGTCCCGGGAAGTCCCCCTCGGCTTCTTCGGTGAAGTTGTCCGCGACCACAGTCGACGGATCAAACGGATCCACTTTCTGAACACTCACCACCTGCGACCAGCCGTACATCGGGGTCCCTGTGAACACGCCGTTGGTCGTCGATCCCGACTCTGCTCCATCAATGGAGATGTCCGGGATAATCTCGCCGTACGCGTTGATGGGTCCTGGAAGATCCCCGTCATCGAACCCCGCGGTTCCTTGGAACGAGAAGGTAATGCCGTCGAAATCTTCGATATCATCAAAGTCATCAACACTGACTTCCCCGGCGTCCGGACCCCAGCCGTGCAGCACGCCCCCCTCGCCGTCATCTTCGATAAAGAGACCGACCACCGGATCGTGCTTCGGGAGGTTCCTAGTCATCTCGCGGATCTCGTTCGCGAGATAGGTCCCGCTCGCGGCGTGCGACGACCACGAGTTCGCGGTAATGAACGAAGACTGCGCGTCGACCATCGCGAGCACACCGACCCCGATGATCACAGTCGCCATCGCTGATTCGATCAGCGTGAATCCCTGCTCAATATTCCGGGTCCTGCGGAGTCCTCGTTTGTGTAGTGGTCTGGACATCGTCTCCTCCTGGATACTGCTCCATCGTGTGGGTGTGCTCATGGATAAGCATCGATTACGAAACGATCTGGCTCATCTTGAAGATCGGGAGAATAATCGCCATCGCGATGAATCCAACGACTGAACCCATTAGGATGATCATGATGGGCTCAATCATTCCGGTAACCGCTTTGATGTGGTCCTTGAGCTGCTTCGCGTAATAGACCGATATCTCGTCGAGCACCTCTCCCAGCTTCCCCGATTCCTCGCCCGCCGCGATCATCTGGACAACCGCTTTGGGGAGCATCGTGTTGGACTGGAGCGGCTCAGCGATCTTGCGCCCCTGCTTGACCGAGCCGTGGACCTTGCGCCACATGCCTTCAAAAAGCTTGTTTCCCGAGATATCACCCGTGATCGTGAGCGTATCAAGCATAGGGACACCCGCATTGATCAGCTGACCCATCGTCTGCAGCGAGCGGGTGATGTACAGCGAGCGGAACATGCCACGCATGACGGGGATCGAGAGCTTCGAGCGATCGATCCAGAACGCGCCGATCTCGGTTTTCGAGAACGCGAAGAACGCACCCGCGAGCACCAGCAGCCCACCAACCAGGAACGGCCACTCGGACCTCAGTGTCTGCGAGAGCATCATCAGGAAGTTGGTCGCCCAAGGCAGAACATCCTCCTTGCCCTCAAACACCGTGTAAAACTTCGGAAGCACAAAGGTCATGAGGAAAATCGTCACCGTGACCGCCATACCCCCGATAATCGCGGGATAGATCGAAGCACCGATGACCATCTTGCGCGTCTCGATCTGCTGCGCGATGTAGCCCGCGATGCGGACCAGCATCTCCGAGAACGAACCGGACATTTCCGACGCACGCACCATATTGATGTACAACGGCGAGAACAGCTTCGGATGCTTCGAGAGCGCCTCGGAGAACTGCTTACCGGATTCAACATCCGCCTTGAGTTCCATGATGACCTTGCGGAACAGCTTGTGATCCGTCTGATCCGCGATCCCGTCGAGCGCCGAGCGGAGGTTGATCCCCGCGCGGATCATGACCGCGAGCTGAGTGGTGAAATCGAGGACATTCTTCTGAGTCGGTTTTTTGGAGTTCAGGTCAGAGAGGGTCTTGAGGAACCCGCTCTCACCGAGCTTGCCATCCTTCGCCTGGTCGATCGACATGACATGCACGCCCTGGTTCCGCAGCAGAGCCGCAGCGGTGGTCGCGCTGTCTGCGGCAAGCACACCGGAGCGCAGCTTCCCGTCGGATCCTTTGACCTGGTATTTATAGTTTGGCATCGAGAGTCTCCATCTGTCGTCTACATGCGTCTGTCTTCGTTTTCAGTGCCAGTCGAGGTTCCCGTTCATCACGCAACGAGCTGACGCTCCAGTTTGTCTGGGAACACCGCTTGTGCGATCGCGTCTTCCTTACTGATGGTCCCGTTGAAGTACAACTCCGCGATCGAGGAATCCAGCGAGCACATACCGATCGCACGGCTCGTCTCGATCACATTGGGGATCTCGAAGATCTTGTTCTCGCGGATCAGGTTGCGGACCGCCGGGGTACACAACAGCGTCTCAACCGCCGGGACCATCCCGGGACGATCACAGCGTGTAAACAGCGTCTGCGAAACCACCGCTTGGAGCGTGGTCGAGAGCATCGAGCGGATCTGGTTCTGCTGGGTCGAGGGGTACATATCGATGATACGAGACACCGTCTGCGACGCGTTGACCGTGTGGAGCGTCGACAGAACCAGGTGACCGGTTTCCGCCGCACTGATCGCGAGCGAGGTCGTATCCAGGTCACGCATTTCACCCACGAGGATGATGTCCGGGTCCTGACGCAACGCATGCTTAAGTCCTGAAGTAAACGACGCCATATCGCGTCCGAGCTCGCGCTGCTCGATCAGACACTGATCGGTATTGAACATGTATTCGATCGGATCCTCCAGCGTGATGATGTGCTTGGAGTAGCGTTCGTTCATCGCTTGGATCATCGCCGCGAGCGTGGTGGACTTACCTGAACCAGTATCACCCGTCACAAGAACCAGTCCGCGAGGAAGGTAAGTCAATCGAGCAATGACCTCTGGAAGCGAGAGTGCTTCGAGCGGCGGGACCTTGGTCTTGATCGCACGCATCGCAAGACCGATCGTCCCCTTCTGGAGGTGAGCGTTCACACGATAGCGTGCGAGCCCTTCAACCTCGTACGAGAAGTCGGCATCGCGATCTTTCGCAAACGCCGCTTGGACATGCTCGTTGGACATGCGCTCGAACATCGCCGCGACGGTCTCTTGCGTGAGCGGGCTCTCGCTGAGTTTCGTGATCACCTGGTGGATCCGAACCATCGGCGGCTCGCCGGCAACGATGTGAACATCAGAGGCGTCCGCCTCGTGTGCTTGACGAAGAATGGTATCGAGTTCCATATCAGTATCTCCAGCCTCTTGCTCAGCAAGTCAGTGTGGGCGTTTCATCACTTCATGACACGCGCAGAGCGGGCCATCAACCAAATCATCGGTCCTTCGGGACATCTGATTCATCCGAGTCACCCCCCACTATGGGAAAGCGGTGCGGGTTGTGACGGCGGTCAGCCCCCCGAACCCTCCCGCTTGGTTCCAGCCGTCGTTACACTCGGCGCAGGATCACACCCAACACCCGATAAATCGGGAGCCGGGTGCTGCATACATGGAACCAATCTACGAACTCAACCCGCCACGGCTTCTCGCGCCTGGACCGCGAGCAGGTCCACCCGCTCATTCTCCGGATGCCCGTCGTGCCCTTTGACCCAGTGGAAGTGGATCTTGTGCTTCTTGCGAAGCTCATCGAGTTGCTGCCAGAGATCCACATTCTTCACCGGCTTCTTCGCGGCCGTCTTCCACCCACGCTTCTTCCACCCGTCGATCCACGCCTCGAGTCCTTTGAGCACATACTGGGAATCCGAGTACAGATCCACCTCGCTGGGAAGCTGAAGGTCACTCAGCCCCTCGATCACGGCTTGGAGCTCCATCCGGTTGTTGGTCGTGTCCCGCTCGCCGCCGGACATCTCCCGAGACTTCCCGGTCCTCGGGTGCACCAGCAGATACGCCCATCCCCCCGGCCCAGGATTCCCGGAGCACGCTCCGTCCGTAAAGAGGTTGACTTTGCTCTTGTGTGTTTCACTCATCGCGCGGATCATACCCTCCCAATCCACCAATCTCAGGATGATCGGACTACGATCGACTATGAGCAACGCACCAGTCACCGCCGCCCGTGTTCATCGCATCCAGATCCACCCAACCGAGCACGCCGGTGACCCCCGCGCCAGCGAGTTCCTCCACCGCACCAAGCTGCTGGGAACCGATATCCCAGCCGCGAGCAGCGCCCGGATCTTCCTGATCGAAGCGGATCTGACCGATGAGCAGCTCGACACCATCACCACCCAGCTCCTGTGCAACCCAGTCGTCGAAACAGTCACCCACGGCTCATCAGAATCCACCGGCATACTGATCGAGATCCACCCGCTCCCCGGCGTGATGGATCCTCCCGCTCAATCGACCGCCGCCGCGATCAAAGCACTCACAGGAATCGATGCTCAGGTCTCGACCGGATACCGCTACGACATCCAAGGCCTCTCCCAAGACGACGCGAAATCCATCGCCCAGCGCGTCCTTGCGAATCCAGTCGTCTCCGCTGTTCACACTGAGCCATACTTCCCAGACGAGCTCCCAAAGGGACACGATCACGCGTTCGATCTCACCCATGTCCCGATCCGCGAACTCAGCGACGACGATCTCGAAACCCTCTCACGCGATGGTCACCTCTTCCTTGATCTCCACGAGATGCAAGCGATCCGTCACGAGTACCAGGTTCTCGGACGCGAGCCAACCGACATCGAGCTCGAGACCCTCGCGCAGACCTGGTCGGAGCACTGCGTCCACAAGACCCTCAAAGCGACGATCCACTACACCGGTCCTTCTATAGAGGGCATTGATTTTTCGACCCGCCCCCACCATGAGGTCCACGATGATGGATCCGTCACGATCCATAACCTGCTCAAAGCGACCGTCGCCGCCGCGACTTTCGAGTTGATCGAAGAGGGGCTCGAATGGACGCAGTCTGTGTTCGTGGACAACGCCGGAATCATCAAGTTTGATGACGACCACTCAGTCTGCATCAAGGTCGAGACGCACAACCACCCCAGCGCGCTCGAACCCTACGGCGGCGCTGCAACCGGAATCGGTGGGTGCATCCGCGACATCATGGGGACAGGACTCGCCGCCAAACCCATCGCGAGTACCGATGTCTTCTGCGTTGCGCATCCCGAGACGACCGATATCCCCGATGGTTGCCTGCATCCAAAACAAATCCTCAGCGAGGTCGTCGGAGGCGTCCGCGACTACGGCAATCGCATGGGTATCCCGACCATCAACGGCGCGGTCTCCTTCGACCAACGCTACATCGGGAACCCGCTCGTCTACTGCGGATGCATCGGGATCATGCCGAGCGATCTCATCTCTGGTGATGCACAGCAAGACGACCGCATCATCGCGCTGGGAGGACGCACCGGACGCGACGGCATCCACGGCGCGACATTCAGCAGCGCCGAGCTCACCGACACCCACGCCGACGAGTTCTCCCACGCCGTGCAGATCGGGAACGCGATCGAAGAAAAGCGCACACTCGACGCGATCCTCCGCGCCCGAGACGCCGAGGGAGGCCCACTCTTCAACGCGATCACCGACTGCGGCGCAGGAGGATTCTCCTCTGCGATCGGAGAGATGGGCGAGAAGATCGGCGCCGATGTCCACCTCGAGCGCGCCCCCCTCAAATACAACGGGCTGACCTACGACGAGATCTGGATCTCCGAAGCACAGGAACGCATGGTCCTCGCCGTCCCCGAGAAACACCTGACGCAGCTCCGACAGATCTGCGAGCAAGAGCATGTCGAGATGGCGGATCTGGGACACTTCGGGACCCCGGGTGCTGAACTGATCTTGAACTTCCAAGGCACCGAAGTCGGACGACTCCCGATGGAGTTCCTCCACGACGGGATCCCCACACCGACCCGCACCGCGACCTGGGAACCCAAACCCAAAGCGCCGCAGCAGACCCTCGCGACCGGGAACATCAACCTCAACAACAGCCTGCTCGAACTCCTCGCGCACCCAGACATCGCGTCCAAGCACTGGATCATCCGTCAGTACGATCACGAAGTGCAGGGAAACACAGTCATCAAACCCCTCGTCGGACCACGCGGCATCGGACCGAGCGACGCATCCGTCGTCGAACCCGTCCCAGGCACTGGTCAAGGACTCTCGGTTGGATGCGGGCTCGCGACCTCGCTGAGCGACGATCCATACCAGATGACGCTCGCGGCGATCGACGAATGCGTCCGCAACCTGGTGTGCGTCGGGACCGATCCCGATCGCATCGCGATCCTCGACAACTTCTGCTGGCCGAGCTGCAAAAAGCCTGAGAACCTCGGATCACTCGTCCGCGCCGCCCACGCGTGCTACGACGGCGCAAAGGCATACAAAACGCCATTCGTCTCCGGCAAAGACTCCCTCAATAACCAGTTCACGACCAAAGACGGCACCACGATTGAGATCCCACCGACTCTTCTGATCACAGGGATGGGCATCGTCCACTCACTCGATCGGATCGTGACCAGCGATGTCAAATCAACAAACTCCACGCTGCTCTACATCGGGCTCGAAGATCTTGGCGGACTCATCGGGACCACCTACGAGCAGATCTTCGGCACCCAGCACGATCACACAACCCTGCTTGACCCCAAACTCGGCGCACAGATCGCTCGCTTCGTCGCGTCACTCATCGCAGATGGACACATCCGCTCAGCACACGATGTCTCCGACGGCGGTCCGCTGTGCAGCATTGCCGAGATGCTCATTGCTGGATCAACCGATGACCAACCGATCGGAGTAGAACTGACATTCCGCGAGGATATCGATCCCGATGTGTTCGCATTCAACGAAGCACCGTGCGGATATATCCTTGAAATTGAGTCCGATTTAGATCACGAACACTGGATGAGCAATCTTCCCAGCGGCGCGAGCTGCCATGTCATCGGCCAGACCAACCCGTCCGGGAAGCTCACCTGCCCGGCGCACGGCCTCGACATCGATGTCGAGTCGCTCACCAACGCTTGGAGAAGCACACTGGACTGGTGATCAGCACCAACTCACGCGGCCTTGGTCAGCTCGGTTGGCTTCGTGAGTTCCTTGATCCACTTCCCGAGATTTTTCGTGAAGTCCATCTTGGTCACGCACTGCGTGATCCCGAGCGCGGTCGCCTCGGCTTCGATTTCCTCCGGAGCATGAGCCGTCAGAAGGAAGAACGGCAACTGCCGATTGAGACCGTGACCCGCGAACGAACGGTACACATCAAACCCATTGACACACGGCAGGTTCAGATCGCACACGACGACATCAGCCGGCCGTGTCTGATCTTGGATCGACATCTTGAACAACTCGATCGCTTCATCCCCGCTCTTGAGCCAGCGGACCTTAATGTCAGTCTTCCGGCTCAGCAGTGTAATCAACAGCGTCGCAGCCATCGCATCATCTTCCACAAGCAGAATCTCACGAACCACTCCGTCGCCTTCTGGGATAACGATATCGCTCGACTCCGACTGGGTGACCGACCCCGCCGTGTCCGGCTGGGACGGCGCTTGTTTCACTCCAATCCCACTCGGAGACCAGACCTGAACATTGTTCCGTCCAGCCGCCTTTGCTGCGTACACGCCCTCGTCGGCTTCGCTCACAATCTGCTCGGGCTTGGTCAATCGATCAGCCGGTCCAGAATCAACCGCTGATACACCGATACTCACCGTCACCGGGAGCTCATCCGGTCCTTCATCACAGTTACGGATATCAAACGGTGTCGATGCAATCTCACTCCGGACACGCTCAGCCATCATCGCAGCCTTGATGGTACCGTAACCCGGAAGAATCACTCCAAACTCTTCACCCCCGTACCGACAAACAGTCCCCTCGCTCCCAACCGTCTTTGTAGTCCGGTTCGCGAGTTCAATGAGCACGGCATCCCCGACAGCGTGCCCGTGCGTGTCGTTCACGCTCTTGAACTTATCCGCGTCGAAGAACAACACCGCGAACGGGGTCCCCGATGACATCTGGGATGAGTACGCGGTATTGATGAGCTTATCGAACTCCTTGCGGTTCGGGATCTGTGTCAGACCATCGGTGAACGCTTCACGCTCGAGATTCTCAGTCTGCCTCTGCATCGAGATCTGGTGCTCGAGACCGCGATCCTGCGCCTGAGCCATCAGTGTTTGTACATCTTTGACTTCGCCGATCTCTGTATTGAACAGGGACGCGAGTTCCTTGGATGACTCGTTGACTTCCTCAAAGAGTTCCTCAATATCGATCTGCTGCTTCGGGAACCACTCACGAGTCTTGGATTCAATCTTGCGGATCGCTGCTTTCGGATTCTCGACACACAGCGCTTCCGCGACCTGCGTTCCCAGCGAAACCGCGCGGATCATCTCGATATCGCCGTCATTCGCACGATCGGGAGCGTGATGGAACTCAATCGCATCCGCGATATTGTCCGGGAGTGACCACTTGCGTGCGAGCTCGGCGCCCATCTTCGAGTGGGTGAATCCGAGTTCATCTTGCTCACGATCCGAGACATTCCCGTGCTCAATCCCCGAGATCACTCCGAGATACTGATCTTTCAATGCCGTGAAGTTCGCGAGCATCCCCATGTCCTGAAAGAGCGCTGCGGTAAACACTTCGTCCTTGTCCGACAACCGGAACATCTGAGCAAGGGTCCGCGACGCGGTGGCACCCATGAGTGTCCGGCGCCAGTGGGAAACAAGATCAAACCCCTCGTTGTCCGACTGATTCGTGCATTCAACAAGCGAGAACCCAAGCACCAGTGACTTCACTGTGTTGAGTCCGAGGTACCCCATCGCACGGTCAATGGATCCGCATCGGTTCGGGAGCCCGTAGTAACTCGAGTTGACGGTCTTGAGCACCTTCCCCGCAAGAGCCTGGTCCTGCTGAACAGTCTTCGCGATCTCACTCATCTGGACATTGGGGTCTCCGGTTAACTCAATCAGCTTTGCAGCGACGGCGGGAAGTGAAGGAAGCGATGGGCAGTTCAGAACATCGTTAAACGCTTTATCGTTCATGGGGGTACACCTTGTGTGTTGCCGAGTGAGTAGCAATCATGCGTTGACATGATCTCATTACCCCCCCAGAATCGGCAAAACAATCCGCAGGGTTGATGCCCCCTCTCGATTCGTAAGGAAAAACACCCACAAATTTGAGCCAAGGATAGTCAGATCGCATATTGCGGGGTTCTACCCAGAAGAATCGGGTTTTATCGGAGCCCGTATTCGTTGAGTTTTCGGTACAGCGTCCGCTCTCCGATCCCCAGCATCTTCGCCGCCTGCTCTCGATTTCCGCCTGTCAGTTTGAGCGTCTCTCGGATCGCTTGACGCTCGAGCTGCTCAAGACTGGTCCCCGCGAGGGATCCGATCGAATAGGAGCTCTCGGCCCCCGCAACGCCTTGACCGTGTTCAGTTTCTCGAACCTCAGAAGGCACAAACTCAACACCGATCACTCGAGCGTCCTCCCCCGCGCTCATCACGACCATCGTCTGCACAATATTGAGCAGTTGACGCACATTGCCAGGCCAGTCGTACGCCGTCAGTCGCATCATCGCGGCGTCCGAAACTTCAGGGATCGGATGATCCGGATTCATCTTGCTCGCAAACTTGCTCACCGCATGACGCACAATCCTTGGGATATCCTCGCGCCGATCACGCAGCGCCGGGAGATGCACCATCGTCCCCTTGATCCGGAAGTACAGATCCTGACGGAATGTCCCATCCTTGATCATCTGTTCGAGGTCTTTATTCGTGGCACTCACCAGCCGCACATCGACATGTTTCGTCTCATTAGACCCGAGCCGAACCACCTCTCCAGACTCAAGCACACGCAGCAGCTTCGCTTGCATCGTCATCGGCATATCGCCGATTTCATCGAGGAATACTGTGCCCCCGTTCGCGAACTCGAACACCCCCTCGCGATCCTTGTCCGCACCCGTAAACGCGCCCCGCACATGTCCGAACAGCTCGTCTTCCAGCAAGTTCTCCGCTTGTCCCGCGCAGTTCATCGTCTTGTACTTCTTCTCGGCGCGCGATGAGTTGCGATGGACCGCCTGCGCGATCAGTTCTTTCCCCGTCCCACTCTCGCCCGTCACCAGCACCGCGATATCCGACCGCGCGACTGTCCGAACAGTGGAAATAATCTTCCGCATCGATTCCGCACCCGCGATGATCCCCTCGAATCCCTCGTGCTGAACAAGATCCTTGAGCTCGTCGGATTCCCCGCGCAGCACCGCCTGTTCCGCGGCCCGCTGCACAACCGACCGCAAAACAACCAAATCCAGAGGTTTTTCAACGAAGTCGAACGCGCCGTGCTTG
>JAEPQP010000074.1 GCA_017640485.1 Phycisphaerales bacterium
AAAGTCCTCGCTGATCAAGATCATCGCCGGGGTTCTGCCCCCAACCGATGGTGCGGTCTCGACCGGAAAGTCCACAATCGGGTACCTCCATCAAAATCCGGAACTCAATCCCGATCACACGCTGAGGGAAGCAGTCGCGAGTGCCTTTGATCACATCAAGGAACTCGATGCCCGACTTCACGAGATCTTCGATGCGATGGCTGATGCGGATCAGAACGAGCTGGACCGACTGCTCAAAGAACAAACCAAGATCGAGCACGAAATCGAAACCAGCGGCGGACTGGTGAACGATCACAAAGTTGATCAGATCCTCCATGGGCTGGGATTCAGGGATGCCCAGTTCTCCATCAAAGTGACCGATCTCTCAGGCGGGCAGAAAGCACGCGTCGCACTTGGAAAGCTCCTGCTCCAGAATCCGACAGTCCTGCTGCTCGACGAACCGACCAACCACCTCGATATCCAAGGCCGAGAGTGGCTTGAGGTGTTCCTCCGGGATGAGTTCAACGGCGCGGTCATCCTGATCAGTCACGATCGCTATATGCTCGACCGGGTCGTCCATCGAATCATCGAGGTCGAGCATGCAAGGCTAATCGAGTACCCCGGGAACTACGCCGCATTTAAGAAACAGCGTGCCGAGCGTCGCATGGTCCAGATGCGTGCACACGAGAAGCAGAAGGCGGAGTTCAAGCGAGAAGAAGCCTTCATCGCCCACTTCAAAGCTGGACAGCGCGCCAAGCAAGCGAAAGGCCGCGAGTCTCGACTGAATCGCGCCAAGCAGCAGACCATAGAGCGTCCGCTCGAGATGGATAGCCTGCGACTTTCATTGCCCAAAGCAAGGCGTGCGGGCGACATCGTGCTGACAGGGCGCTCACTGACCAAAATCTACACCAACGAAGACGGATCGGACAAAGTCCTTTTCAAGGGGCTCGATATCCGGATTGAACGAGGTCAGCGATGGGGTGTGATTGGCCCAAACGGAGCGGGGAAATCAACACTGATCCGCTGCTTGCTCGAAGAGCAAAGTCTCGACAGCGGCACGGTCAAGCTCGGAACCAATCTGGATATTGGTCATTTCACACAGACACACGATGATGTGGATATGTCGAAAACGGTCTACCGACATATCCAGGACACCGTTAAGAAAAACACTGAGGAACAGGTCACGCTTTCAGAGCTCGAAGCCCGCACCATCGCGGGGGCATTTCTGTTCTCAGGCGATGATCAACAACGCGAGTTGCACGAGATGTCGGGGGGTGAGAAAGCCCGTGCCGTGCTCGCTGGATTGCTTGCGAGCGCCAAGAACCTTCTGGTACTCGACGAACCCACAAACCACCTTGACATCCCTTCTGCTGAGCGCTTAGAAGCCACCTTTGCACGCACACATCACAATCCCAAGACCGGGAAGACCACCAGCGGCGCGTACGAAGGGACTGCTATTTTGATCTCGCACGATCGCGCTCTGATCGATGCCGTCTGCGATCACCTAATCATTCTTGATGGGCACGGGGATGCAGAGATCTTCGCAGGCACTTATTCCGAATGGAAAGAACAAGAAGACATTCGTCAGCGCAGCAGCCAGATCACCGATCGCACACAAACAAAGCCGAAGAAGCAACCGATCGACGAATCCGTTGATATTCCAAAGAAGTCTACAAAGCCCGCGCAGCAGCCTGTGAAGAAATCACGCTTCTCTTGGATGCCGATCAATCAGATCGAGGAGCGGATGACCGATGTCCAGATCCTGATCAAGAATCTGGATGCCCAGCTCGATGATGCGGACATCTGGAAAGATATCGAACACGCGAACGCTGTGACCAGCGAGCGTGATGCGCTCAAAGCGGAGCTTGACGAACTCGAGGATGAGTGGCTCAATAAATCATGAGCTTCCGTCCGCAATGACTGTGCGGATTTTTTCGATGGTTTCGTGAGCATGCTCGCGAGCCGACTGCTGTGATTTTTTCATTGATGAACGCCACACAAACGGGATCGGGATCACGGTCAGTGGTAGATACCACATCCAAGTTTCCAGCGCCCCACTGACAAGCCGCTCGTACCAACCAAACCCGAGCAGGAACGCATCGGTAAGCGGGAGACCGGGCCAAACGGTCACGATCAGGAGCACCGCGAAGATCGTCGGGAGTTTCTTTCGAAGATTCATTGAAAACTCGATCACATTCCCGGCATGTTCGATCCGGAGGTCGTAGTCAAAGGGTGTCCCATGTGCATCGACCACTGCGTGCGATGAACACTGCGTGTGTTCAAATCCAGCGAGTTTACCCTGCTTTGAAAGCTTCTTGAGTCGACCAAATACCTGCTCGCTGGTCAGAGCGGTTTCGATCGTTGGGAAGTTCTTGGATTCAGACGGCGTCATATTCACGCGATGCTCCACATAGTTGATACCCGATCATCGGTGCTCAGACAGGCACATTTCAATCGGATCGCGATACTCATGGCACACCATATGCACACAAAGCCATATGCGAAGATCGGATCTATCTCAGACGCTCAAGTTCCCTTCAACGTTGTCGCATTGCAGCACAGCATCACCTATGTTGCAATCGAGCAACACCACCCTGAAGTTCTCGGACGCAACAGCACAGGATAAACTCGTACCGATCGACCACACCGATCCAAGGCACCTGATTGCGTTCATGATTCAGACACGCCGCATGTGTCGCTCCAAGGGCTTGATCAAGCGCGACCAGAGCGAGCTCAGGGATATTGGAGTACACACCGGGATCTCAACTCTTACAACTGATCGGATCCTCAGCATCATGCTGAGTTCAGATTCACGAAATGGCCTCACCGCATCTCAGCTCGAACAGATCGATGCTCTCCCTGCAGAAAGCACTCCCGCCAAGCAAAGGAAAAAGACCCGGCATAGAGCTCGGGTCTTCGTAGGACTCTCAATATGGGCGCTGACCATCGCAATCGCGATGCAAATGATCTAGCACACACAACTCATGAGTTATTCAACATCCTTGCCCTCGACGACATCGGTGACCTTCGGGGCACTGTGCGAATCGAGCTCGCCACGCTTGAGTCGTCCGATGTACTCGTGGTAGGCCTTCATCGCTTTGGCTCCGAAGATCCACATGATCGGGATATTCGCAACCAGCATCACACCCAAGCCGAGCGTGGTCCACATGTCCAGTTCGTGATCAGTCGCGATAAACGCTTTCTTCTCAGGTCCGAACAATGGCATCGCAAGGATGGTGGTGAGCAGGATGAGACCTGCGTAGATGATCTTGTAGATAAAGACCGCTCCACCCGCGGTCTTGTCGCCGCGAGATCCAAAGAAGTAGTAGATCCCTTGCTCGCCGTAATAGGACCAAGAGATCATTGTCGAAATCGCGAACAACCATGCCGCGATCGAAACGAGCCACTTCCCAAGTCCCGGGAACTGGCGATCAAACGCGTACGCGGTCATCGAGGCACCAGCGTAATCGCCGTACACGCCCAGATCGACAGACCCGTCAATACTCTCCCGGAACTGCGGCACCATCTCGGATTCCAGTGTGTTCCAGGAGACCTGCCAGAGATCGTTATCGTCACGGCTGACCGTGCCTGTGATCTTACGGAGATCGCGACCAGTGTTCGGATCCTCATCCGCGGCGACAATAAAGAATACCGTCTCGCCTTCGCGCCATCCCGATCCATTCTCAGGAGTCTGACGGATCCTGCGAGATTCGGCGGACATTCTTGGGAGCGCCCCAGTTTCGAGCGTCCAAGTGTTTTCAAGAGCATCGCCGGACTCGATATCAACCGCCTGTACGATACGGACTTCATTGGCGCCGATGAAATCGGCTTCCGATCCACGGTTGTACGCGCCGGTTGAGAGGATCACAAGTGCTGTGAGCGTACAGACAACAATCGTGTCGATGAACGGCTCAAGACCCGCAACCACACCCTCGCGGACGGGCTCATCGGTTTTCGCAGCAGAGTGGGCAATCGGTGATGATCCCTGACCCGCTTCAGACGAGAACAGCGCACGCTTCACGCCCCACATCGCGGCGTACCCAAACGTCCCGCCGAGGAACGCACCTGTCGCATCTGCATCACTGCCGCCCATGAAGCTTGGAAGACCACTCTTGACGATGAGCCCGAGCATACCTGGGACATCCGCGATGTTTGCAAACAACACCACCAGAGCGGCGATGACATACAGCGCACACATGACCGGGACAATGCGACCCGCGACTGCGCCGATGCGCTTGATCCCGCCGATGATAACCAAACCGACCACAATCGTGAGAACCACGCCCGTCACGACCTGTGGGATACCAAAGTATGTGAAGGTGATATCTGCGACATTCCATGCCTGGAACATATTGCCGCCGGTGATCGCGGAGATGATCAAGGTGACCACGAAGATCCCGCCGATCAGAGTACCGATCGGAGCAAGACCCCATTCAGCAAATCCCTTCTTGACGACAAACATGGGACCGCCGTGCGGGTTCTCTGGATCGTCTGTGTTCCGGTAGAGCATCGATTGGGTGACTTCCGTCATCTTGATCGCCATTCCCAGAATTCCGATGATCCACATCCAGAAGATCGCACCCGGACCACCCAGCGCAACCGCGACGGCAACACCAGCGATGTTCCCGAGACCCACAGTCGCTGAGAGTGCGGCTGAAAGCGCTTGGAAGTGATTGATCGCTCCCGGATCATTGCTGTCATCGTACTTTCCACGAACGACGGCGATGCCGTGGGTCAGTGCTCGGTACTGACCAACGAAGGACCAAGCCGTAAACACAAGTCCTGTAAGTAGAAGCGCATATACAGTCCATTGAGAGAAGAGAACTCCATTGATGGAGTTGATAATATCGTTTAGTCCCATGCGGTCCTCGATGCTTTCGTATGGAGTAGATACAGATATGACCAACCTGCTGAGCAGGTCTTCACACAGCACCACGCTGTGTAACCCGCATCATCGCACAAGAACGCAGGAATTGCAAACCGATGCGGGTTTGGGTACGCTCGGATATGTCGCTGAGTTACCAATCCATCATCTCCACAGCTCTTCGAGCCTTATCCATCAGGGCTGATGAACTTGACGAAGAGCAATCCGTGCGTGGGATTGATGCGTTGAATGAGCTCCAAATTCATGCCCTGCTTGAAGATGCGTTCATTGAAGATGGCTTTGGAGTAGTGCGTGAATCTCATTATCCGTCCGACGGAGACGCATACACCACATCTAGCAGGCGCCAGCGATGCGATCTTGTACTCATGTCGGATCCCAAACGCAGCCTCATCGATCCCACATATGAGTTGAAACAGCTTGCGATGGCGCAAGATACGCTGTTCGCGGAAAGTCAGTCACTCCATCCTGATCCAACCACTACTTGCCCACCTGAAGACGCGTGGTGGATCGAGATCAAATCTTGCGCTCAGTTCGCTTATCGAGATGGGGTACCCACCCCGAATCCCGGATACGCACACGAACTCGTCAGCGGACTCCAGACCGATGTGTGCAAACTCAGCGCAGACCCCCACATCTGGCACGCAGCATCATTGATCACGCTGTTCTGTGAAGACGAGACCATCGCTCGTCATGATCTGAATCAAGCCGCGAGCATGTGCATGGATCAAGATCTGCCGATCCAATCGCCTCTGATTGAGACACACTCAATCACCGATCGGGGAGGCAACGGCTGCGTCTCGATCGGACTCTTCCCGCTGAGCATCTGATGCGTCAACAGGTGGCAGTCCCGCATAGCGAGCGATGATGTCCGCAGCACCCTTCGCAGCGTTGAGTCCAGCAAACTGATCGGTCACCATCTTCAGGTCCCGGACCTGCTGATCGTACTTGGTCCGATCCTCGAGCAACTCGGTCGCCCGTTCAGCCATGGGTTCGGATCCGACAAAGTTCGGAACAAGTTCCGGAACAATCTCGCGCCCAGCAAGGATATTGGGGAGCGTGATAAACGAGGTTTTGATCAACCAGCGTCCGAGCAGTGTCCAACCAACGCGACCGATTTTGTACACGATGACCATAGGGCGGTGCTGACGAGCGATTTGGAGCGTCACTGTCCCAGAGACGACGAGCGCTAAGCTGCACCAGCGAACAACTGCATCCGTGTTTGCGTGCGTGATCCCGAGACTCTCGGGCCAATCCAGATTATGCTCGCTCGCAATCTTCCGGAGTTCAGTTTCGATCTCAGGTCGCGTGACCGCGACCATGCCGCACATGTCTGCGTGCTCGCTTTTGATTTTGTTGTACGCGCCTAACAGGAGAGGGAAGTTCTTCTTGATCTCAGAGGGACGCGATCCAGGGAGCAACGCGATCTGCTGTTTCCCGGTCTGCCAATCCCGTATCTGAGTATCCAATCCCTCCACATCAACCGACTTCTCGAACAACGGGTGTCCGATGAATGTCGCCCGGACGCCGCGTGAACCGAACCACTCCTCTTCGAAAGGGAGGACACACATGACATGATCCGTGAGTCTTTTGAGCTTTCGGATTCGCCATGATCCCCAGGCCCAGAGCTGGGGAGCGACCATGTGGACAACCTTGATCCCGCGCGCCTTCATGATGGCGCACACCGGGAAGTTCGCGGCCGGGGAATCGACGGGAACATGCACTGTGACCGGGTTCTTGTCTACCCACTCTTCGATCCGGGCATTGATCTTGCGATGCTCCTTGATCTTTTCCAGACCCGGCATGCCCATGACCGCCGCATCTCCGGTCCGTTCAATGATCTCCGCCCCCGCGGCTTTCATCTTGTCCCCACCCCAGCCAAAAATCGTGAGATCAGGGTATCGAGCCTTGAGTTCCTTGATCACAATCGATGCATGATCGTCGCCGCTTGGTTCAAAGGCGGTCATCAGAATCGATGGCTTGGGTGTACTCTGCGTCACACCGAACAGTAGGCGTGCTGGGCGCCCCGCTTATCGCTACCTGATCAGTTGAGGATCAGAATCCAGCCGCAGCAAACCATGTACTGGGCGCGACATTCAAAGCCTCTGCGATGCTCGTCAGCGACTCAACACTCGGGAGGTGTGTCCCACGCTCAATCGAGCTCAACTGGCTCACGGAGACTCCAGAGATCTCTGAGAGATTGCGGAGCGTCCAGCCCTTCTCTGTGCGTGCTAGACGGATCTGACGACCGAGAGTCGCACGCAAGCGATCAAGCGGTTTTTGTCCGAGTCCAAGTTCAATGACCGCTTGGTTCAATGATTTCCGGAGGTCATCTACCGCAAATGGTTTCGGGATGTAATCAAAGACATCTTTCCGGAAAGTTTCACGCATGGATTCCAACGAGGGGAATCCAGTGACCATGATCACACATTGTCTCGGCCAACGCTCCCGGATCTCCTCGAGAACTGCGGTTCCCGAGTGTTCACCCATCTTGACATCAAGCAGGATCACATCCGGACCGTGCTGCTCGCAGGCCTCGAACAGTTCTTTGGGATCTCCTGTCAAACGAGCAGAATGGCCGTCCGCAAGAAGCACCCCCTGAAGATACTCCCGAAAGTCAGGGTCATCATCAAGTGCGTAGATCGTAAGTGGAACAATGTCTAATGATTTGGACGCAGTCATTTCAAGACAATGGTATCCGATATTGTCCGGTGTGACTGGAATTTATCAGGAAATATAGAGAATTTCCTATACGCTCGATTTCTGATCAGGCGGGGCGTTCTCAGCCACTTGCGGCGAGACAGGCATGTGGATTTCAAACTTCGCCCCCGATTGGGTCTCCGCATGTGGCACCATATTGGAGGGCACCACAATCCCGCCGTGTTCACGCACGATTCCGTCTGCGACCGCAAGACCAAGTCCTGTGCCTTGTGCATCGAGCCTGGACGACACAAATGGATCGAAGAGCGTGTCAATCACTGCTGGGTCGATCCCTGGCCCGTTGTCGAGCACAGAGATCACAATCCACTCACCATCATCTCGAGTTTCGGTAATCGCTGAGACACGCACCCAGCCCTCATGATCCTTCAACCCACGCAATGCGTGGACAGCATTTCTGATCAGATTGACAAAGACTTGAATCATGCGGCCCTGATCGCACTGGATGGAGATCCCGGGATCAACCAGATTCTGAAACTCGAGCTGTTGTCCTTGAAGCACACTCTGCCGATCCAATCTGATCAGTGTCCACGCTTCCTCGATCACCTGATGGATCTGGGTCGGTTCAAGACGAGGTGTGCGTACTCGAGCAAAATCAAGCAATCCTTCTGAGAGTGTTTCGATCCGTCCAACAACACGCACAAGGAGTTTGACCTCTGATTCCGTGAGTGTACCGGGTTGCTTGAGCTGCTCGACCAGCCCCTTGACCACCGCGAGCGGCGTATTCAGTTCGTGGGCGATCCCGGCGGACATCATCCCGAGTGATGCGAGTCGATCGGCACCCTCAAGGTTTTTCCGGGCAGTCTCGAGCAGTCGATTTTTCTTGTGGAGATCAATCGCGACCGCTTCTAGCCGATTGAGCGTTTGAGCCAGTTCATCTTCATGAGCACGAAGCCGGGTGATGGTTTCGTTGCGGGATTGCATGATCTCGCCGAGTTCATCCGCTGGAATGAGATGCGTTGGAATCAGTTCGTGTGCTTTGTCTTTCGAGCGGACCGCGTCGTCGGCTCTGAGCATCGCTTGGATGGGTGTGTATACATGCTGGGGAAGCACCATGAGTTCAAGCGAGAGCGCGACAAAGGCGTATCCTGCAAAGAGGGTCACAATGACCAAGCCGTAGACGAGTTGAACCATGGTGCGGGCTCTCGATGAGCGGGTGCGAACTTCAAGCAGTTGACCGGTATCGGGATGGATCCCGAGCACACCAGCCCCGAACGAATCACTCCGGAGCATGACCGATGAACCTGAGCCATCAGTAAGATCGGCGATTTGAATCCTTGACCGAGTGCCGTCCTGGACGCGAATCGCGACCGATTCATCACTCCACATCGTGGCCGGATCGACCTCAGGGTCGAAGTCTGGTTTCGAGATCGCACGCTGAAAGACGAGTTCCGCTTGATCCTGCTCGGCGCCATCAACCATCTTGCCCATCGCAGGAGCAAGCGCCACCAACAGCAGCACTCCAAGTGCGAGCGAGAATGAGGTGTGGAGGACAATCAGTTTTTTTCGTATCTTGAGCCCGGAGAACACCCCCCGTGCTCTCTTCCGGACTGCCGAGCCTCGATTTGTTCCGGTCGTAGACGAAGACATGGGTGCACTGTATCAAAGACGACCCCCTCGGCCTACTCTTTGGACAATGTCCAAAGCACCTTCTCGCAGTTCTGACCGCAATCATCCCGCTCATGCACACTCGGCACCTCCTCCAGTGGACGCCAGAGACGCGGCTTACCGGGTCCTGAGCGCTCACGCTCGCACTTTTCCAGATCTGCTCCCGGTTGAGCCGGAAACCCATCAACTGGATCCACGCGACCGAGCATTGTGTCACGCGATCATCCGCGAGTCGGTCACACGCTGGATCACGCTGAGGCACATCGTTTCTCACCTTGCGGGGAGGGGATTCGAAACCATCGAGCCGCGCATGCAAGCGGTCCTCGTCGGTGGCGCGGCACAACTGCTTCTCCTCGACCGACTCCCGCCACACGCTGTGATCAATGAATCGGTCGAATGGGCCAAGACCTATATCCGCCCCAAAGCCGGAGGGATGACGAATGCAATCCTGAGGAAAGTCGCACGAGCCAAAGGCACATTCGCCGATTCATCGGGTAATGTGGCAACCGATTCATCCACACAGATCCCGCTTTCAGACGGCCGGTGGTTGAGCTTGCATGAGGTCCCGCTTCCAACGGACGAAATCTCGAATTTTTCAGTTTTATACTCAATCCCGAAGGCAACCATCAAACGATGGAAATCGTTGTATCCCGATCGGTTCTCAGACTTGATTGCACACACGATCGTGTCGCCCCCCACTGTTCTGTACTCTGCAGACTGGCAGTCAGTCAAGGATACAGATTCGGTTGAAGAGCATACATCCAGTCATCACCGGGTCTACAGCGGACCTCGTGCGAAGCTTGCGAGTTACCTTGATGAGCACCCGCAGGTGTGCGTCCAGGACTCCGCGAGCAGTGTCGTTGTGCAGTCCATCCCGGATGGAAACTATCAAACAATCATCGATTACTGCGCCGGGCAGGGGACAAAGACCAGACAACTGGCTGAACGATTCCCAGATGCACAGATCATCGCGATGGAGATCGATTCCAGAAGACTGGACACACTCATGGATGTGTTCGATGGATCCCGGAATGTTATCGTCCGAGGCACCGACGAACTCGATCATTGCTGCCCATCTGGGGCGGATCTGATTCTGACCGATGTCCCCTGCACCAACTCAGGAGTGCTGGCAAGAAGAATGGAAGCCCGATATCGACCGATGACCGCGCAGACTCAGCGGCTCACGCAGATCCAGCGCGAGATTCTTGAAACGGTAGTCCCAAAGCTCCGGAAGAACGGAGTTCTGGTTTACTCGACCTGCAGCATCGAGCAAGAGGAGAATCAGGATCAGCGTGACTGGATCAAGCAAGATCCGGAGTTCGAATACCTCTCAGACCATCAGATCCTCCCGGCGGGGTTACCCGGCCAAGACACGACGGTCTACTCAGATGCGTCCTATGCATGCATCTTCAGACGAAACGCAGATATGCGATTTGCAGATTCTTGAGTTGAACACCACGCCGGACTGCTGGTAGTATTACCGAACCGCCCGCGAGCATCTCGCTGGCATATGGAAGAGACTGAATGAACCTTTCAAGCATCCTTACCGTCGAATGTATCCAAGCACCGCTTGAAGCGAGCGAGAAGCAAGAGGCGATCAACGAACTCGTTGACCTCCTTGCGAAGAACGACAAGGTCAAGGACCCCGAGAGTTTGAAAGACGCCGTCTGGTCGCGCGAGCAGACACGAACCACAGGAATCGGTCACGGACTCGCGATCCCGCACGGCAAGTGTGACTGCATCCAGAACCCGACGCTCGCGATCGGACGACCATCTTCACCGATGGACTTTGAATCTATGGATTCACAGCCCGTCGAGTTGATCGTGCTCCTCGCGAGCCCAACATCGAGCACACGCGAGCACATCGAGGCGCTCGCGCAAGTATCACGGATCATGAACAACCCTTCGTTCAGAGAAGTGATCTACAAAGCAGATGATGCAGAAGAAATCTACAACCTGCTCGTCGAACAGGGCGGCTAACTTTTCAGCTCTGATTCAATCAACCATGATCTGACACCGAATGCCGCTCGGCGAGCATCATACCGAATGTTTCGAGTCTGCTGAGCGTTGAGTTGGCTCGTGACTTGAAATATGCAGATGGGAACAACGCTACCAATGCAATCGTCAAACCCGCCGCAGTGGTGTAGAGCGCCTCGGCGATCCCACCCGCGACGATTGCTGGGTCCGACACGCTCGAAGCGGCACCCAACAGATCAAAGCTCTCGATGATGCCAACCACCGTTCCCAAGATTCCCAGCAGCGGAGCGGCTCCCACGATGACTGAAAGCAACGCGTTCCGAGCATCCAAGCTCGGCCGGATGAGTTCGATTGTCCCGAGCACCGATTCCTCAGAGACCTGCTTTCTGGATGCACCCCAATACGCGAGTTTCCCGAGCGCGGAGGAGTCCTTGCTCGATACAGCCGCGAGTGTCTCGAGTTGCCCATCTCCAATGAGGTCGGCGTACTTCCGGAACGATTTGAGTTCCTTCCGCGTCGAGTTTCGGATCCAGAAAAGCGCGCGTTCGAGGATGATCCCCAGCGCCAGAATACTCATGACGAGCAGCGGATACATCACCCAGCCGCCTGCATTGAAGAACTGAAGAGCACGATCGATCATGGACAACTGTAGACCGTGCCGTTGAATCGTCCCAGTGCGATCCAGACCCGATCCTCGCAGGATCTGTTGGTGCATACGATTGAGCCGTATGTCCGCTCCGCACTCCCTGACATTCAATATCGAGGCAATCCGCTCCAGAGTGGACGCCGGCATGACCGTCTTCATTGAAGGGCTGGCTCTTCCGGTGCATCTCGACGATCCGATCCGGTATTCGCTCTTGGCTCCCGGAAAGCGAATCCGTCCGCTATTGGCGTGGGCAAGCGCCCAAGCCGCGGGAGGCGAGGGACCTGAATGCATGCCCGCGGCGATCGCGGTTGAACTGATCCATGCGTTCAGTTTGGTCCATGACGATTTACCCGCCTTGGACAACGATGATCTGCGACGAGGTCGACCAACCCTCCACAAGCATGCAGGGGAGGCCGCCGCGATTCTTGCGGGAGATGCGATGCTTGCCCTCGCTTTCGAAGCCGTTTCCTCGGTTGCTCCGCACCCGGCACCCCAGATCCAAGCCCGTCTCATTGCTCGTCTATGTGAAGGGACACGAGCCATGATTGTCGGCCAGGTGTACGACACCCTCGGCGGTTTCGATGACGGGCTCGACGATCTCCAGAAAATCCAGTTGATCCATTCCAACAAGACGGGCGCATTGATCCACGCATCGTGCGTCATGGGCGCTCTCACAGCAAATGCAGACCCCGAACGAATGGATCTCATCGGCGGGTTTGCTCGTGATCTCGGTCTGCAGTTCCAGATCATGGATGATCTGCTAGATATCACAGGGGACCCCACAGTGGTCGGCAAAGCCCTCCGAAAGGACGAGGATGCGGACAAACTGACCTATCCCGTTGTCGTTGGTGTTGAACGATCGCGTGACATTATCGGATCACTCCACTCCAGCGCTCTTGAGAAACTCGACCAGATTGGTCCCGAAGCTAACGGACTCAGGATTCTGCAGGAACTCATGACCAGCAGATCCTACTGATTCTGACCAGATCAGG
>JAEPQP010000203.1 GCA_017640485.1 Phycisphaerales bacterium
CGGCGTAGGCGGTCAGGAAGGCGCTGATATCGAAGAAGTCGAAGTTGCCATCTCCACTGAAATCAGCGATCGGGTCGCTCATCGCGTACGCGGTCAAGAATGCGGAGATGTCGAAGAAATCCAGCACGCCGTCGATGTTGAAGTCTGCGGGGCAGAGGTTGATACATGAGCCGTTCATTGAGCAGAAGGTAGTGAGCTGTGCAACAGGGGAGTAGGCGAATCCTGTTGGTGCTTCTGGATCATTGATGACCCACTGCATGTACCAGATTTGTCCATCGAGTGATTGGTCATTTGGGATTGGCCATTGCATGGTGCCGTAGCCTTCACCGGCACCGATGCTTTCGAGGATGATTGGTCCGAGGAGTTCTCCATCGGTTACAAGCCCATCAATGGGAGGCGTTGTTGAGATTGTAACGAGGGCTTGAGCTCCTCCGAGTGCATTTGATACACCAACTTTGAATCCGGCGTTGCCGATATTGGGCGGGTCGATGACGATCATCTCAGGGATGAAACCTCCGGAGCCCGCGACACCGCTTTCGATGATTTCTGGGTTGGGTACTGGTTGCTCGGTGTAGAGGAGTGGGCGATCGAATGGCACGGATTCTGTAGCAACGCGTGGATCGGTCAAGGCATTGACGAGGAAGTCGATAATGTCGTTTTCTACAGGCGGCGGGAATGCAATTGGTGTGTCTAGAAGCGGGTCTCGGTTTTGAGGAAAGGAGACCTGGCCATTGCGCCGGGCATAGAAGTCGAAGACTTCTTGGATTGTTTGGAGCTGACCGTTGTGCATGAAACGATCACGGAGACCGATGTTGCGGAGTGATGGAGTTTTGAAGCGACCGCGATCGACCAAAGCATTTGTAACTTCAAATCGGCCTGAGTCCTCTGCGATGGGACGGAGTCCGATGTTTCGAAATGTGTTTCCAGTGAACTGTGCTCCGCCGTGGCATGTGTTGCATCGTGAGGCTCGGAATGCGTTCATGCCATCGATCTGGGCTTGGGTGAGTGCGTTGGTGTTGCCAGCGACGAACTGATCAAATGGGGATTGATTTGGTACAAGGGTGCGCTCGTAGGTTGCGATGGCCATACCGATGCGGCCTGCGGTGATTTCAGAATCGCCGAATGCTGCTTCGAATAGATCTGGGTATGAGTTGCCCGATGAGACCACGGTGTTCATGTCGGTCGGTAGATCGCTTGCGAGCGCCATTGGGCGTGAGGAGACGAGTTTATCGAGGATCTGCTCCCAGTCGCGGCCTTGGTGGGCCATTTCGACATCGCTGGTGAATGGACCGACTGCTTGGTTTTCTAGTGCGCCGCCTGATTCGATGAGCAGTTCTCCGGTAAGTGGGTCTGAGAAGGACTGACCGGCTCGTCCGTCCCAGAATGATTCTGGTGCGTACATTGACATAACCGCAGGCGGGGCTTGGCGGCCGGTGACTTGGGGTAACAAGCCGAAGATGACGGACTTGATATATTCCTCATCGGTTGATTGAGTGACTACGCCTGGGGATCCGAAGATGTCATCGTCTGTTCCGAAGAGCGCATCGAGCCCGGGGTTGATATCGATTCGTGCGTCGGTGCCCGCGGCGGCAGGTTGGTGACACGAGCCACATGACATGGTGTTGTCGCTTGAGAGCTGTTCGTCCCAGAAGAGAATTTTTCCGAGGTCTGATTTTTCTTGGGTGAACTGGTTTTCTGGTGGGAATGGGACTGGCGGGAGAACCTGCGCAGATGCTGTGGAAGCAATGGATATGAAGAGACTAGTAGCCAGAGCCCGAACTAAAGTGGGCAAGACTCGACACATGTTCCCGTGCATTGGTTCCTCCTCTTGTTTTGTACGGGAGGGATACGCACGACTCTGTCAGGTATTGCATTTGATCTGAACTATTGGGCATGAAAGCCCTTTATCGGATGATTTAATGGCCAACATTCATGGGCACCCGGCGGCGTAGGCGGTCAGGAAGGCGCTGATATCGAAGAAGTCGAAGTTGCCATCTCCACTGAAATCAGCGATCGGGTCGCTCATCGCGTACGCGGTCAAGAATGCGGAGATGTCGAAGAAATCCAGCACGC
>JAEPQP010000107.1 GCA_017640485.1 Phycisphaerales bacterium
GATGAGCGGAGATAACCGAGCAACTGCTCCAAGCGAAGTTTCGGACTGATCTGAAGCCCTTGTGCATACTCCGTCACCAGATCAACATGGAGCCCGACCTCATGCCCGTACGCATGCAGTTGTCTGCACTTGGAAAGCAGCAGGGGGTCATCCCAGTACGGAGCGGTATGCAACAGGAAATATGTCGCACGGATGCCACGCGCATGCTCGTGATGGGCGAGTTCAAGCGCGAGATCAATATCATGATCAATATCATGCCGGAGTGCGATCCAATTGTTCTGGGGACCTCGATTGCGAAATGAACTCAGAGTCAGGAATCGTATGATTCCGGTATTCTCCTGAAGATCCCCTAAGCACCGAGTAGTGCCGAACTGATCCAGATACTCAAATAGTTTGGGTTGAAGACTCATGGGACCAGTACGGATCCCGATCGTGATGGGACAGAAATCAATGGTGCATGATTCGACACGGCCGTAGTCTTGTTCGAGGTTCTGATCTGGATCGGAGGGATTTCACGATCGTGATCAGGAAGAAGTCCACTCATAATGGTGAGGTACCTGTGCACCTCGTGCTCCCAGTTGAGCTCAAGGGCGGCTTGGAGACAGTTGTCCTCCATCTGGGACATGAGCTCCTGATCATTGAGTGTTGTGTTGATGCATTCTGCGATAGATTCTGGTGAGGTCTCATCGAATAGCACCCCGACGCCTCGTCGATCTGCGAGAATCCTCTTCTCAGGATGATCGCTCATCGCGAGAGGTACACCAGCCATCAGACAGTGAAACATTTTGTTCGATGCCTCAAACTTGTAGCTCATGCAAACACCCTGCGTAGGAACAACACCGAGGCTCGCGCTCGATACCCAGCGACCGACCTCATCGATCGGGACGGCATCCTTGAAGAATATCGTCGAGTTGTACGACCCGTTGGCTTTCGCACGACTAAGGATGTCTTGCATATACGGCTCAGAGTTCGCATACCCCATCACCACAAAGACCGCTTTGTCCAGCATGCCCGCGGCATCGATCATGTACTCGATCCCACGATTCAGCGTGATCGCTCCAGGATACATCACGATCCGGACCGAAGAATCAAGCCCGAACTCCTGATGCATCAAACTCTGAACTCCCCGAGGAAGTGGCTCGGGCGGAGGCTCATACGGCTGCACATTCCGGAGCAGATATACCTCCGGGATCGAGTATTGTGCTTCAAGATGACGGGCGATACCCTCTGCAACGGTGAAGACTGCATCGGTCGATCCAATACACCCCCGTTCGATCGGCCACCAGCAGAGTTTGTCTAGCCAGCGTCTTCGTGAACCGATATTGCGCTCCAAAAACAGCTCGTGCGAGTCGTACACCAAAGGCGATCCGGTCACTTCCTTGAGCATCCGTCCTGCAAGCAGAGTATTGCAATCATGTGCGAGGATGAGATCAGGTTTGAGCGTGAGTGCCTTCCGAGCAAGTTCGTCATTGAAACCGATGATCCGCACGGCACTCGGGACCCGCCGGAGCACAAACCTGAACCGTTTCTTCCATGCCGATCGTCGTTGAATCCTTTTCTTCGATGCCTTGAGTGATTCTCTATAGACACCCATCTGCTCAATGGCATCACGCTTTGCCTGCAGGATCGATTGTTTCTGGATGTGTCTCTGGGTCTCCGCGTCCAATCTGTATCGCTCGGCTTGGTTGGCAGTTTGTTGAGCATGGGCGCTCTTGGACTCGATGACTTGCTGAGTATGGGCCTTCCGGAGTGCTTTTGCATACTCAATATCACGGAGTTTGGTTTGTCGCTCCGCTTGGCGCCGAGCGTGGAGCGTAGCGATGGTATGTTCACGAACCAGAGCCGCGTGCACCCGTGTTGCATGAGCGGTTTCTGAACTGAGTGCGACCCGCGCCTTGACCGAAAATGGATGAAGCAAGGCTCTATGAACAATCCGTTGGGCTCTGAGAACGGCATGGGCCACAACCCTGCAGGGTTTGCTGAAAGCAGACTCTGATGACTTTGAGAGCAGCGAAGTGGGATCCTTGGAAAGCAGTCTCGCTTCAACTGCTTGTATACGCTGCACCGAACGCGTGGAGAGCGATGAGAAGAACTGCAGTCGGCGCATCTTCGAAGTCTCAAGCGGACCAACCTCTGCGACCGGGATCGGTTCGATCGGAGGCAGCGGGCACACTGTATCGAGATCGTCAAGAGTCGGGTCCATTTCGACCGCGCTGTGTGATTGCTCGGGTACACTCGGTTGAGCATGAACGGGCGTCGGTTTGCTTGCACGATCTTGGGGTGCAGACTTCTGGACTGGTCTTTCGGGGATCAGTATCTCTTGTCCATTGAACGATTGGCTCAGCCACGCTCGCATGGGCTCTGGTGATCCGAGTTTCACAATCCCTTGGAAGATTCGGAAGACCGACTCATCTTTCACAGGCACGCGATGAACATGGATCTCATCTACGATCTCCTGATCAGGAAGATGAGATTTCGCGATGCACACAATGTGGACTTCGAGTCCCCATTCAATGAGTGTCCGAGCTTGCTTGTGGACCCGTGTGTCGTGTGTAAATGGATTGGCGAGCAGCATGACCACCCGCTTGGGTTGATTATCCAGCATAGTAGATTCAGATGGAAGTTCGGACCGATTCATGCTCTGGATTCTAGAACCACACTGTTCGATGATTGCATGCTTGGATCATCCCAATACAAATTGCTTGAGCGTATACTCTGGTTATGAGCGTCAGTGCCTCCGAACAACACCCAGTCTATGAAACAGCCGATGAGGCGCTGCAAAGAACCGATGAGTTCTACCAATCCGGTGGTTTCACATACACCCCCGATCAAGTCCATACTTGGCTGGAACTGATCTTTCCGAAACCGCCTACAGGGAGAGTTCTCGATCTCTGCTGCGGCGATGGTGTTTGGTCTGAGGGGCTCCAGCGATGGGCACCCGATGCCGAACTCTTCGGGATCGATATCTCAGCGGGAGCAATTAAGGCAGCGATCAACCGTCTGGGCGGATCAGCATCTGAACGCTTCCTCGTCGGAGACAGCGAAACCGAACTTCCTTGGCCCGATGGATCATTCAGCGCCATTCTCGCTCGCGGCCCAGGACTCTACAACCAGCACCAGATGAACAGGCCTGCGACGATTGCGGTCATCGAGCATTGGCACCAAAAACTCACGCCAAGCGGCGTCTTTTATTCAGTCTTTGCATCCGATCCACTCAGGTTTGGGAGCTACACGAATCCGCTACTTGTCAAGCTCCCATACAACCGGGCACCGCGTTTGACTGATGCTGTGGACTTCACCGGAGGCAAGTACCACCACACTTCGGAGAGTTTCATGGCCCCGTTTCAATCGGCCACGAATGTCGAGATCAGAGACTATGCATTTGTCCGGAAGAACCACATCCTCAAAACCAGACTCACACGGGACGCTCGTTCGTGAGTATCCAATGGACCAAGCGGATCATCATCGGGGGATTGCCCCGATCAGGATCCACGCTCCTCCGATGGATTCTGGACGCCACCGACGAGATCATCTCTGGACCCGAGACAGGTATTTTCACGAGGTCCTTCACCACTGAGCGCCGATCCGATCCCAAGTGGATCCAGAAAGTGGCTGAAGCACTCGGGCTGCCCTGCGTAGAAGTTCGCTCCATCCTCGAGGCTCATACAGATCCGGTTCATGGATTTGACGAACTCATGTGCCGATACGCAGGTCAGTATGGCTATGTGAAGAGGGCATGGGCTGAGAAAACCCCCAATAACTGTCTGCAGTACCAGCAACTCGCGGATGCGCACCCTGAACTCTTGTTCATCAGCACGATCCGAGACGGGCGGGATGTGGTTACCTCAAAAATAGACGGTCGATCTTCGTACTATGTCAGCAATGATCGCTACCTCGAGTGTATGCAAGCCGTTCTGGATTTCGATCACCCGAATCACCGCATTATCAAATATGAGGATCTGGTCTCGGATCCAGACCAGAGCATCAGCACACTCTTCGAGTTCCTTGGTATCCAGTTCGACAAGCAGGTTTTGAACAAGTACCGGGAACAATCCGCCACGCGCGATCTGGACAAAGTACATCAGTCCAAAGTGACACAGCCGATCTCAAGCAATTGGGTTCAGCGATGGAAGCAGCCGCAGCACGCATCGCGTGTCAGAGACTTCGTCAACTACCCGGGTGTACGGAGCATGCTTGAAGCGACCGGATACCCCCATATCCCACAGCATGATGAATGGATCGAGTATAAACCACCCGCTTCTGGTGCTAAGATCACTGATACGCCCACGGCATCTGGGAAAGGGAGCGACGCGGATATGGGATTACTCAGCGCCAATCTGGACAAGCGGGAGCAGAAGCGGATCCGCAAAGTCCTCGATCGTGAGCTTCATCCGCATCGGGGAGAGCACATCATCACTCGCCAGCAAGCACTCGAATGCTGCAACTACCCACCCGAGGCGATCGAGATCATCGAAGGATCCACCTACAACCCAAACCACGGGCATGTGGGTCTGCACCGACATATCCGCGCGGGGAACATCATCAACGATTTCTTCAAGCCCTCAGACTTTCAAGGCAAGCGCGTTGTCGAGTTTGGTCCAGGGCATTACAGCTTTGCAATGCTCGCACGCGAGCTCGGCGCTGAAGTTGTGTGCGTCGAACGACACGAAGAGCACGCTCGGCTCGGACGCGTCCTCGGATTTCAAGTAATTGAAAAGGACTTTGACGATGTCACCCTCGACGATCTCGGAGGTCCGGTGGACGGACTTTGGATGAAGGGCGCTTTCAATGCCTGTCGGATGCCAAGCGATGAATCGATCGCGGCGCTCGCAACCCGGATGACCGGTTTTATCAAACCTGATGGTTGGGCGTGGTGCGTCACGGTGAACATGCTCAGCAAGGAAGATCTACCGGAAGATCCAGAGGTTCTTCGGTGTGTCGAAATCCAGCGTCAGGCATTCGACGATTCAGGATGGACCATTGAGCCAATCAACGAAGACGATCGAAAGCGATACGCGATGTCGTACAAGGGATGCCAATACTACTTCACCCGCTCTCTCGCATCGGCACCAAACCCCGCTCCTACGAAGCCACAAACCCAGAACTGATGTTCGCAGAGTTTCGGGATCCAAAAATGTCTACCTCAACACTCGAACCGATCAGCAGTTCCAAGATGGTCCGCGATTATGTGCACGAGAACGCATCGTGCCCGATCCTCGATGAAGGACCTTTCAATCGCTGTATACGCCTCTGGAAACCCACTGCCGAGTACCTCACGAATCCGTGGGCGTACTTCACCCGGTTCATTGACATCTGCAAACAGCGCGATGCACAGTTCATCACCTTCTCAGATGCACTCGCAAAGCAGTACGACCCAAAGCGGATCAACATACTCCTCGATCATCACATCGATTACTACCCGATCGAGACCGAGATCATGTGCCGATGGGAACTCGAGCACGGCGTGATCTCCAATATCTACCTCTTCAATGAGTTTGACTACCCCGACACCGGTCAGCGTCGGCGTTGGTTTGTTGAGGATATTGATATCGAGTTCTACCAGATGCTTGAATCAAAGGGATTTGAGATCGGGTATCACCAAAACGCCGTGGGTCTCTACCGCGCCAAGTCTGGTGGGAAGCGTACATACTCCAAGACGCTCTCGCGAGATGAGATCGCTGCTGCCCAGAAGATCTTCGCACGAGATGTAGATAATCTGAGAAAGTATTTTAACATCCGCACATTCATCCCGCACGGAGCGGGCGAATCCAACGCGAGACTGCTGGAACTCCCCGAAGGATACGAAGAGGGTCTCGAGTGGGTGTACAACAACCGTTCCAGAAACGGAACAGTCAAGCCCACCCTCAAATGGCGATCATGGTCCGACTCCAACGGACAGCGCCCACAGCTCATCAAAGTCAATGCAGGACACATCCTGACTTCGATCGACAACCTCCACACGATGGCATGGACGATGGAAGCGGGGATCAACCATGTGCTCATCCATCCCGGACGGTTCGGCCTCGGGATGCCGATGGATCTGTACCATGGCCCGGAACCAGACGAATCACGCAAGCACGCAACCCCTGAGTTTGCGCTCGATCAACTGGATGATCAGAGCATACTCCCAATCGAGATCCCTGAGCTCATCACCGAACCCAGCCTTCCAGGGGCACTCCCTCGAGCAACGAAGAACAATCGGTACGCACTCATTGATTCTGGGAGGGATCTCCCGAAACTGCTCAAAATCGACAATGCGATCACGGCAATGCTCCTCGATTACTCCGGAGTCAAGGATCCCAGTGCCTACAAGCTTGTCCGCGGATCCGCGATGCGTGTCTCAGAACAATCATCTCCCGACAGTCACAGCAGTGAAGTATCCGAAGATCAACAAGCGATCGCGCCGTATTACAACAGGATCATGACCGATCGTGCACTGGTGCATCTGCGTGACACAAAGATCCCGTACGAGTTTGTAAGTCTCCACCAAATCAAGCTTGTCTCGCAGCGTGATGTGCGTGATCTCATTGGTTTTCTGAGCAAACTCACAGGACAAGCTCAAATCAAAATCGACGCACACTTTGAGGGATCCAGCAGCAAGCTCAATAAGCTCATCCAAAAGCTCGATCTTGACGGAGTGCAGAAACGCATGTCGTTTGTGATCGCAGATCAAACAACAGGCCGATCCAAAAAAGCAACCTGGTCCATCGTTCAGAATCCAGCGGGGAATCAATCTATGAAAAATGCGGTCGCTCAGAGCGAACCCAAAGCACTCAAGGGATTGGATGAAGCCGCGAGTGCACTCACACGCGTGCTCGCGAAGCTGCGATCCGAAACACCCGAAGAAACGCTCAAGCGGTTCGGGGCTCGCAAACTCCGCAAACTCCCCGGCGGTATCCGCCGTCACGTCGCATCAATGATTCAGACAGATTTCGATTCCACCGGCCTCGATGATGGCTACGCATGGGCACAGCTCCCAAACGGTCGACGCTTCTTCGGTCATCCATCGCTCCGAGCACACGAGCGTGAATATACATTCGTAGCGGATCTCTTGAGTCCAGTAATCAAACCCGAGACGTACCTGATCTCCAAGGATGTTGTTTCCCGTTATGTCACCGATTGGGGATGGTTCCCGCGTGAACTCCTCCCGAGCGAGGGCGGGCGTGCTGTGGAAGTGGGGGCGTATATGGGACACAAGACCATGCGACTCGTTGATGAATGCGTTGGTAGGTCAGGCAAAGTCCTCGCTCTGGAACTCGATCCAAACAACGCGAAGGTTATCGAGCACAACGCACGCTACAACAATCTCAGCGAGAACATCGATGTCATCGCGGGTGGTGTTTTTAACGCCGACGGCGAGCAGCGGGTGATCACGCGAGGCCGACAACGCAACTCCCTCGTCAATCTCGATAAACTCAACGGCGGGACGGGCGAATACACAACCCAAGTCCGCACACTCGACACACTCCTCGAGTCGTGGGGTGAGCCGACCATCGATTTCATGGTCATCACAGCCAACGGCGCAGAACTCGAGGTCCTGCAAGGATTGGACAAATGGTTCGATCGAGTGCAAATCATCTACATCGCCGCA
This sequence comes from Phycisphaerales bacterium, assembly GCA_017640485.1. GTDB lineage: Bacteria > Planctomycetota > Phycisphaerae > Phycisphaerales > UBA1924 > UBA1924. Next base: position 7,592 of record JAEPQP010000107.1, read on the forward strand.
TGCTACACCGTGGACGGTTGCGGCACATACGAGCCTTGCAGAGCGTACCTTGAAGAGCGTGGATGCGAAATCCTGCCGCAATCCAACACGAATGTGATCTATTCACTGAACCCCAAAGCCCAGCCAACCCCCTCCATGACCAAGTCTTCGAATGGTGGGGAATAGCCCGATGATCTCCAGAGAGCACCCATGAGATCCGCGTTCCAGAGCTACCGGTCCACAGCGGGATGGTTCTTCAGGGATGCCATTCTTCGGCACTGGACATACGCAGTGCTCGTGGTAACGACAGGACTCGCGAGCACAGCTTCGAAAGTCGGCGCGGTCACTGTCATTGTGTACTTCGCGACCCATGCTTCCCAGAACGAGCCCATCCGAGTCATGGGTCGAGAACTCGATCCACGCGATTCGATGACTCCGCTCGTGCTCGCATCAGTGGTCAGTGCTTCACTCTACTTGCTCAGCGCCGCATTCCAGTACATCGAACGCAGAGGGACCTACGCATCGTGGGGAGCTCATGCGGAAGTCTGTGCCAAAAGAGCGTTACTCGCACTCGATGATCCGAGAGTCACCCTATCAGGGTATAGGCACAGCTCAGATCCTGGATCCTTTCAGCGACTCGTCAACGGGCACGCCAATACGACCGGTCGCGTGCTGTCCATCGCTCTGGGAACATTCGCTCCGATGCTCACCCTGCTGGGCGCGCTGGCGGTGATGATGTTCATCAGCCCGACGATCACACTTGTCTTGCTCGCGACGATGCTCATTCTCATTCCGGTTCATGTATTCATTTATGTCCGTGCCGCCAAAGCCTCTGAGCAGAGCACGCTGCTCGCTCCGCCGCACGCGCAGGCCTTTCGCGATCTTGCAGCACCAGTCTTTGCTCAGGAGCAATCGGACAGTGTGAAGGAAGAAGTCGAATCGCTGTTCGAGTCCGGTCCCGTCCGCGCTTACCGCGATGCGTACATCAAGCGATTCCGTTGTTTCGCAGAGTCCGAACTCCTCATCGGAATCACGGCCGCACTTGCAATCCTTGTGCTTGTGATCGGTCTCGGCTGGTGGTCGCTCGAACACGAACAGGGATGGGGGACCCTGTTGACCTACCTCGTCACTCTCCAGTTTGCATTTGGATCGATCGGGACGCTTATCAAAAGAATGGCCAGCATCAACCGTTTCTACCCAGAAGTCTCCGCGTATCACGAGTTTGATCTCGCCCGCAGAGGGCTCCAGGTTGCCGTTAACAACTCGAGTCCCATCCAGAGTATCACCTGCGATGATGATCTGGATGAGATTGACTAATCAACGCCTCGATGTATCCACAATCCGGAATGGACTTCACTTGGATAGTCGATCCCAATCAATCGATGCAGGCTCACGGGCACATCAATCTTGATCCACCCCGCTTCACGAAACGCTGACTCTGAGAGCTCCAGCAGGTCACTTTGATGACCGTTTACACGGTCAACATTGTACGGAATCCAGACTCCGGCTGAACGAATGGAGCGAGTGAGCAAATCGACGACCGCACGATACTGCGATTTCTCCGTATGTGAGTAGATATTGAGAATGCCTTTGGCAAAGAAATAGTCGGCTCCACCCGGACACGCTGTCCGAAAGGAATCGCAGAACCCTGAATCCGAAAGATCATGGTTCAGGATCACCGGCACTTCATCAATCGACGCCAACGCACAGAACGCTTCGTTCTTGTCAACCATGCAAATGTCTTGCAGACCCTTCGATTGTGCAAACCGATACACAAATCCCGCGCCGGGACCGATCTCAATCAATGAGTGATCAGGACCGAAATCAAAGCAGACCCCGTGCTCACTCCGAAGATACGCGAGCATGTTCAGGTGCTGCAGATCCCGCAGTCTCCCGATCGCGGGGTCCGCGTTGGGAGTCCTGTAGTACTCCGTCC
>JAEPQP010000020.1 GCA_017640485.1 Phycisphaerales bacterium
AACCAAGCAACTTGATGACGGAGTCCATGATGAACACCCAAGAAATGATGCGGATCCTCGACGGCATTGCTCGCGAGCGGAATGTTGAGAAATCCCTGCTGATCGCTGACCTTGAAGCCGCGATGGTTTCTGCGTGCCGAAAGTTCTTTGGAACACTCGACGCGGAGGAGTTTTCGTGTACAGTCGATCCGCTGACGGGTGAGATCAGCCTGTTCCGGTATGACGAGCCGCTGGAGATCAGTCCTGAGGAGTTTGGTCGCATCGCGGCTCAGACCTTCAAGCAGGTCATGATCCAGCGTTTCCGTGATGATGAGCGTCAGTCGCTGATGGAAGAGTTCGCGGGTCGTCAGGGCGAACTCGTGACTGGGACCGCTCAGCGGTACGATCGCGGCGCGTTGATCGTGCAGGTTGATCGCGCTGAGTGTGTGATGCTCCGAAGTGAGCAGATCCCTGGCGAGCAGTTCATGCCTGGCGATCGCGTGCGTGCGTTTGTGCTCGATGTGAAGGACATGGGCGCTCAGGTCAAGATCTACCTGAGCCGGGCGCATCCAGACTTCATCAAGTACTTGTTTGAGGTTGAAGTCCCCGAAGTCTTGGATCGCACGATCGAGATCAAAGCAATCGCTCGCGAGGCCGGGTACCGCACCAAGATGGCGGTTTCGTCGATCGATTCAAAGGTCGATGCGGTCGGCGCGTGCGTCGGTATCCGGGGCTCACGCATCAAGACCATCGTCGAAGAACTCAACGGCGAGAAGATTGATATCGTCCGCTGGAACGAGTCGTCGCAGATCTTGATCGCCAACGCGCTCAAGCCTGCGGAAGTCAACGAAATCTCGCTGTGCTTCGAGCTCGGACGCGCAACTGTTGTGGTTCGTGACGACCAGCTGTCGCTCGCGATCGGGAAGCGTGGACAGAATGTCCGCTTGGGTGCACGGCTGACGGGCTGGGATGTCGACATCCTGACTCCGGAAGAGTTCACGAAGGGGCTGACGATCCTGTCGGAAACCTTGACCCAGATCGAGGGCGTGACGGAAGACAAGGTCGATCGTCTTGCTGCACTGGGCATGATCACGGTCTTTGATATCGAAGAGATCGGCGCCGAGGTGCTTGAGGCGGAGCTTGAACTGAGTCCTGAGGTTGCTCAGGAAGCGGTCGAGCTGTGTGCTGCTCGCGCGAAGATTGTTGCTGAAGAGCAGGCACGCGAGAAGGAAGAAGCGGCCGCGAAGCGTGCGGAGGAAGAGGCGGCTGCGTCGTCGATTCTTTCGGGAGAAGTCAACCCGTCTGACAACCCAGAAGCCGCGGCTGCCGCGATTCTGGGTGGTGCGATCGGGTCGGATGAAGGTGAAGAAGCGGAGGCTGAGGTTTCAGCGGAAGCGGAGGATCGGGCGTCGGACATTCTCGGCGGCTGATCGGACTGGATATGGATGGAGCGATCGGCGCGGTTGTTGATGCGTGCGATCTGAGATTGAACTTACTGACCGTTCGATGAACGGAGGACCACTTGGCTAATACACGAATCTTCGAGCTCGCGAAAGAACTCGGAATCAAATCGAAGGCAATCGTCGAGAAATGTCATGCGGAGGGCATCCCGAAGGATGTCATCAAGAACCACATGTCAACGCTCTCGATCGGGCTTGAGCAGACGGTGCGCGAGTGGTTCAGCAGTGAGAACACTGAGGAGTCGCCGCATACCGCTGTCGAGAAAACCGAGAAGGTCGATCTCGAGAAGGCACGCTCTCCGAAGAAGGCGACCAAAGCGAAGAAGGTCCAGAGCGACAGCGATGATGCGGGTGATAGCCCGAAAGCGACTGCGGTCGCGGCTCCCCCACCACCTCCACCTGCGACGAAGGTTGCGGCTGCTGGGACCAAGGCGTCTCCTGCGAAGAAAGCGGCTCCTGCGAAACCGGCCGCGAAGAAGGTTGCTCCTGCGGCGACCACCGCGCCTGCTCCGACAGCAACGACCGCTCCGGCGCCTGCTGCTGGAACACCCGCTGCCTCAGACGCTGGTGCTGGATCGGATACCGGTTCGGATTCGGGTGATTCATCAACAGCAGCTGCTGCGGCCAAGGCTCCTGAAAAACCGGCGACTCCTGCTGAGAAGCCGAAGATGAATGTCCCGACGCGTCCGTCGGTGATCACTCCAGCGGGTCCTCGCATCGAGGATCTGGAGAAGAAGTCCATCAAGCTTTCGGGTCCGAAGGTGATCCGTGTGGAAGCCCCTGAGCGGATTGAGCCACCTCGTCGTCGTCCTCCTCCTCGTGATGGTGGCGGCTACCAGGGTGGAGGCGGAGGCGGTGGGTACGATCCGTCGATGCCTCCGATGGAAGGACGCACCCCGCGCGGTGGGAGCACGCGTCGTCGTTCTCCCGGCGGATCGGGCGTGCGGCGTCCGGAAGGCGGTCAGGGCTCCGGGTGGAGCGCTGCAGACCTCGCGGAACGCGATGCTCGTCTGAAGCAGTCGGGTGGGTACCTCCAGCGTCGTCAGAACCAGATGCGCTCGATGGCTGCGGCGAACCAATCCCCGGCGAAGGTCGGCGGGAAGGTCTCGATCGCTGAGCCGTTCACGATCAAGGATCTGTCCGCGGCGACCGGTGTCAAAGGCGCGGACATCATCAAGAAGCTCTTTATGCAGGGCGTGATCTCCAACATCAACTCCGGGATCGACTCGGAGAAAGCGATGGAGATCATGATCGACTGGGACATCGAGCTTGAGGTCGTCGAAGCGAAGGGCGCTGAGGAGCAGGTCGCGGAGCAGTTCGCGGAACGTGATCGCGGCGACGAGCGTCCACGCGGCCCGATCGTCACGATTCTTGGTCACGTGGATCACGGCAAGACTTCGCTGCTTGACCGGATACGCAAGGCGAATGTCGCCGACGGCGAAGCGGGCGGGATTACCCAAGCGACCAGCGCGTTCCGTGTCCCTGTTAAGGCGGGAAACACCGAGAAGTTCGTTACCTTTATTGATACCCCGGGTCACGAAGCGTTTACCGCGATGAGATCACGCGGCGCGAATGTCACGGACATTGTGGTGCTTGTGGTTGCGGCGGATGACGGCGTGATGCCTCAGACGATCGAGTCGATTTCGCACTCGAAAGCCGCGGGCGTGCCGATCATTGTGGCGCTCAACAAGATCGATAAGGAACAAGCGACCGACGGGAACATCCAGAAGATTCTGGGTCAGCTCGCCGAGCACGGCTTGAACCCAACCGATTGGGGCGGGGACACCGAAGTCATCCGCACCAGCGCGATCAAGGACATCGGTATTCAGGACCTGCTCGATATTCTGGATCTTCAAGCAGAGGTTCTGGAACTCAAGGCGGATTACTCCGGTCAAGCGCAGGGCACGGTGATCGAAGCGAAGCCTGAGGGTGGACGCGGGAATGTTGCCAACATCCTTGTGCAAGAGGGCGAGCTCAAGGTCGGTGACTTCATTGTCATGGGCCGAGCGTTCGGTCGTGTGCGTGATATTACCGATGATCACGGCAAGCGGATCAAGAAGGCGTTGCCTCCGGTCCCAGTCCAGATCTCGGGGATGAACGATCTCCCCGATGCGGGTGACAAGTTCTACTGCGTCGGTTCGCTCAAGGAAGCGGAGAAGGCGGCGGATCAGCGTCGTGAGCGCGAGCGTCTTGAGCAGCTTGCTCAGCCGAAGGTGACCCTGGATTCGATGTTCTCGCAGATGGCCGAGAGCGAACTCAAGGAGATCCTTGTGGTGCTCAAAGCGGATGTGCAGGGGTCGGTCGATGTTCTCAAGTCCGAGATCGAGAAGGTTTCGGGCGAGGAAGTCAAGGTCCGCGTTATCCACTCAGCGGTCGGCGGGATTACCGAATCGGATATCCTGCTTGCCAACGCGTCCAACGCGGTCATCATTGGGTTCAATGTCATCGCGAATGCGAAGGGGCGCTCGCTCGCTGAAACGAAGGGCGTGGAGATCCGCAACTACCAGGTCATCTACCACATTGTTGAGGACATGAAGAAAGCCGCGGAAGGCATGCTGGCTCCCGAGATCCGTCAGGAAGTCTTGGGTCACGCGGAGGTCCGCGAGGTCTTCAAGGTCTCGAAGGTCGGCGCGATCGCGGGGTGCTATGTCACCGACGGGATCGTGCAGCGTGACGCGTTCATCCGTGTTACGCGTGACGGCGTGGTTGTTGAGAATGATCGCAAGCTCGAGCAGCTCAAGCGATTCAAGGACGATGCGAAGGAAGTCCGCTCCAACATGGAGTGCGGCATGAAGGTCGCGGGATACGACGACATCAAGGTCGGCGATGTGATCGAATGCTACAAGAGTGTTGAGATTAAGCGGACGCTCGATTGATCTCGCACGCTGACAACAGCAGATAGGGAAACCAAACATGGTGATCGGTGTACTCCAGTTCGAGCTTGATATTCCCGGCGCGATGTCTCTGAAGGATAAGCGGCGGGTGGTCAAGTCGATCAAGGACTCGTGTCATCGTCATCACATGGTGAGCGTTGCTGAGATCGGCGCGTTGGATGTCTGGAACAGAACGGTCCTGGGTGTTTCAGTTGTCTCGAACTCCGGGATGGTTGCGGGACGCACGCTTGATCGCGTGATGGACCGGGTCCGCTCGATGCATGACTGCGAGGTTGTGGATTCCACACGCGAACTCTTGCGGGGCGATGCTCTGATCCCTCAAGAGCATGCTTCCGATGAAGAGTTCGCGGAACTCGAACGCGAACTCCAGGCACGCGGGGAGGCGGTCGCATGAAACGACGGGCGCAGCAGATCTCATCAACGATGCAACGCGAGCTCCAGAAGGTGATCGCGAAGGGGTTCAACGATCCGAGGATCCGTGGTTTGATCACGGTGACCAAGGTTGAACTTACGGATGATCTCAAGAACGCGAAAGCGTACATCAGCGTGCTCCCACAGGAACGGGCGGATCTGACGATGCATGGGTTGCGGGCTGCTGGGAAGCGGATCCGACGCGATGTGATGGATCGGATTCATCTCAAGGAGATGCCAACGCTGAGGTTCGAGTATGACCACGGCATGCGCGAGCAGCAGGTGATCTCGGAACTGCTTGCTTCGGATCCGTTCCGCAAGGACACAGACGGCGATCCTGAGATTTTGGTTGAGCCGAGCGATGGATCGATGGAATCGACGAACCCGCAGAGCGAGGACGGAGATCCACGGTGAGTGTTGACCAGTCCTACAACTCAGAGACAGTCCTCGCAGCGATCGGTGAACGCGACGAATGGAATACATCGGTGGACGCGCTGTCGCTGTGTGCGATGCCCGAGTGGTGCGCCGAGCCGTTGGTTCATGAACTGATCTTCTCGATGTTCTTGTGGGAATCGACGATCGAGAACGCGCAGAAGGTGATGGGCAAGATCCACGATCAGTTTGTGGATTACAACGAGCTTCGGGTGTGCTTCCCGCATGAGATCGAGGCGCTGCTGGGGTCACGCTACCAGCGTGCTGAGGATCGGTCGATCCGGTTGATCGAGTCGCTCCGAGCGATCTTCGACCACCATCAGATGCTGACCCTGGAGCCTTTGCGGGAGATGGGGAAGCGGGAAGCTCGGGATTTCTTGAGCTCGATCGAGGCGCTCCCCAGGTTTGTTGTGTCTCGTGTGATGCTGCTGGGTCTTGAGGCGCACGCACTCCCGCTTGATGCGAAGATCGCGCGGGCGCTGCACAAGGCGGGGTTGATTGCGAACGCGAAGGATCCCGACAACATCGCGTCCACACTCGAACGCTCGATCCGAGCGAACCAGACTCTGGAAACATACACCCGACTTGAGCGGTGGCTCATCTCGTTTGAAAGTGGTTCATAATGCACACACATAGTTACGGCGGCGATGGTTCCAGCACAACGACCTGCTTGGGCATCGTCGGCGGATTCGGTGTCTCGCTCGCGCTGTCGCTGTGCTTGCTCAGCGGGTGCGCTGGGGGGACATCATCACGAACCGATTCGTCTTCCCAAGCGGAGTACCTGCAGGATCTGCAGACCAAGGACCAACTCGGGTCGATGACTCGGCTCGAGATCCTCGCGGAGCGTGAAGCGATGCGGCCTTCGGATCCCGATCGCGAGATCGCGGATCGGATCCTTGGTGGTCAGCTCGAAGAACTGCGCGTTGGGAGTTCGTCCTATGGGAGAGCGCACCGGACGGTTGAGGAGGTGCTCGAAGGGGTGCTGGGTGTCCAAGACGAGGGGATCATCGTTGGAGAAGACGATGGCAACGACGCGGACGAGGAGGACGGAGCGCCATTGATCCCGCAGCTTGCGAAGGGGTATGTCCGCGCTCGAGCGGCGATGCTCGACGGGGACTTTGCGCAAGCGATCGCGATCTACGAACAGTTGATCGTCGCGGCTCCGGACTCGACGGATGTGCTCATCGGACTGGGTGATGCGTATATGAAAGCGGGGAATCGTGTTCAGGCCGCGGATTCTTATCTGCGGGCGGTCAATCTTGGGGACACGACGACAAGGGCTCTGGTGTACTCCGCGATGAGCGCGAGTTCGGATCCTGAGCAGGTGATCGATCTGACCGGGCGGGTGTGGGCTCAGGAGCGTGCTCAGGATCAGGCGGGTCGTCTGCTCAGCGGGTTGATGCTTGGTCAAGCGCTGATCGAGACTGGGTCGTACCGTGCTGGTGCGGAAGTGATGAGTATCGCGGTCGCGATGCTCGATGGGCCTGCGGCGAGGGATCCGCGCTACCGACGCGAACTGGTGCAGATGTACACCAAACGCGGGGAACTCCTCGCGACGGCTGGTGATGCGTGGCTGGTGCTCGGGCTTCCCGATCGCGCGATGGACGCGTACGCACGAGCGGGTGAGGTTGTTGCGGATGAACCAATCGAGCTGCTCCGCCGTCGCGTCGCGGCGGATCTGCTCAGCGGACAGAGCGCTCAGGGCGCGATGACCCTGCTCGAATGGATCGAGGCGCATCCTGGGAACAGCAGCGCTGATCTGCAGGACCTGATCGCGACTATCAGCGAGCACGCACTGGTCGGGGAGATGATCGTTGGATCGCTCTCGGAGTATGTCGCGGACGATTCGATCCCGGCTTCGCGCAGACGCTCGGTGCTTGGGCTGCTGATCGGGATTGCGGATCGCGTGGAGCAGGACGATCAGAGTCGTGATCCGGTTCGGATGGTCGCGGGCGCGGATCCAGAGGTGGTGTCTTCCGTTGCGTGTCAGCGGTTGTTCGCGTCGATGGGTTCTCAGGAAGAGCAGATCGATGCCGCGGAGCGGATCATTGCGGAGTCTCCGTCTGTGACGCCGGTGATTACAAGATCGTTGGTGCGTGTCCACGGCGGTCCTGCTGAACTGCTCGATCGGGTCAACGCTCGGACTGAGCGGAGCGAAGCGCTGGGTCTGCTCTCGGCGATGCTCCAGATCCAGATCGGAGAGGTCGAGTCGGATATTGATCCAACACTTGGGACGAGCGTGACCGGTCAGATCCTGTCGGCGCAGATGTTGATGAAGCGGGGTCGATACGACCAGGCACTTGGGCAGATCGAGCGGGTGATCGAGATGCAGGACAGACTGGGTCTTGAGGATCGTGAGCTGCTCGCGGATACGCTGGGTGATCTGGGACGCGTCGGGGACGCGGTTGAGGTGGCGCGCGTCGGGACCGAGCTTGAACCTGAGAATGCGTCGGCGTGGTTGCTGCTGGGAACGAAGATGATCCAGGCATCGGACGCGTCGTCGGCGGTGTCGGTGTTGGGGAAAGCGATCGATCTGGATCCATACGACGAGCAGATCTATGAGCAGTTGATCCTGATCCGCGGGTCGACCGGTCCCGCTTCGGATGTCGAAGCGCTGCGATCGTTGACGCGATCGCTTGGTCAGCGGCTTCCCGGATCGGCGATGGTCGGGTTGATCCGGGCGCACGAGCTTGCGGGAGCCGCGAATGAATCGATGTCGGGTGAAGGGCAGAATCCGCAGCAGGCGTTGTCGTTGTTGTCGCAAGCAGAGCGGGTGTTGATCGAGACGCACGCGCAGAATCCTTGGCGCGAGATCGGGACGGACCTGCTGCTGAGTGTGTGGGCGACGCAGCACTCGGGGGGTGATGGGAGTGCGATTGTCCGAGGCATGGACTGGCTCGATGAACAACTGGAGCAGATGCCCGGCTCGGTGGATCTGGCGGGTGCTCGCGCTCGGCTGATGGTGCTCGCAGGAGACACAGAGGGGGCGGAGGATTCGCTGAACGATCTGCACGATCGGTATCCGGCGCGGGCTGTTGGACAACTGCACGAGGGGCTGATCCGTTCGGACGATACTCGACGAATCGAAGCGGATTCATTGGCACTCGATCGTCTTGAGGGATTGATGTCTCCCGAGGCGTGTCTCGAGCGTCTGGAGCGTGCTGGTGGAGCGGGGTCGATCGATCAGTACAGCGCGGACATGCTGATCCCAACTCCGGGAGGGATCGCTGGGGACAACTCGGGGAGTTGGTGGTATCGCGGGAGTGATCAGCTGCGGATTGTGCGAGTGCTTGGAGCGCTGGCGCAAGCGAATCCATCCAGCGGGACGAACGATCGGGTGCTGGAGTTGATCGGTCGGACGCGGATGCACGCGACCCGGGCTTGGCCGAGCGCAAATCCCGGATCGGATGCGGGTTTGGCGGCTGGATCTGAGAACATCACGCTGGCGCTCAACCAGATCGAACTGCTGGCGCGGGCGCAGAGCGACGGGTTTGAGATGGATGCGTACGAGGCGCTCGTGCGTCGTTCGCTCGCAGATGCGGGGGAGGGACGCGACAGCATTGTGTCGGTCGCGGTCCAGTCCTTGATGCGTGGTCAGTCGCTGCGCGAAGCGATCGGGCTCCAGTCTCGGTTGGTCGTGGACAGCGAGGGGATGCTCGATGCGCAGCGCGCGATCGATCTGTTCGGGACTATTGGGCAGGTCGGGTCGGTTGAGGATCTGCAGAATGCGGTGGACGCGATCGATCGGGCTGGGTTGTTGGTTGAGGCGAGGGACGCCGTGGTCGGGGGGATGGGGACGATCAATGAGGTGTCGCGTGCTCCGAAGGAGGATCTGATCGGGGTGCGTGCGGATCTGATGTACACGGCGGGGGTGCTCGCATCGTTCTATGAGCGCGAGAGCGAGGGGTACGCGATCTATCGCGCGATCCTCGAGATCGATCCGGATCACGCGTGGGCGAACAACGATCTCGGATACAAGATGGTCGAGGACGGCGGGGATCTTGCAGAAGCTGAGCAACTCCTGATCCGTGCGCACGAGGCGGAACCCAACGCGTCGAGCATCACGGATTCGCTCGCGTGGGTTCGGTATGCGCTGGGGGTGTTCGATGACGAACTCGACGGAGCGGGGCGCGTGATCAAGCGGGGCGCGAAGGGGTTGCTGGTCGAGGCACTCGAGAGCGAGGACGGGCAGGAGAACGCGACGATCTATGACCATCTTGGAGACACGCTGTGGATGCTGGGTGAGTTTGACCAAGCGATCGAGGCGTGGCTCGATGCAGAGGATCAGATCCGCGAGCGGCTGACGGGGCTCTCGAACCAACCCAACGCGAACCAGACGATCATCGAATCGATGCGTGAGGAACTGGACTCGGTCCGGCGGAAGATCGCGGACGGCGAGTCGGGTCGGGTGCCTGGGGTGGCACCCAACGCGGCGGGGATCCCCGTTCCTGATGGAGCGGACGACGACTCAGCGGATACAATGGACGGCGCGATCGATCCTGGCAAATAAGAGCCGGGCAAGTACAGACGACGAAGAATGAGCACAGAGAGGTTTGAATAGGCATGGCTGGACATAGTAAATGGTCGAACATCAAGCACCGCAAGGCGCGTCAGGACAAGGTCAAGGCGCGGGTGTGGTCCAAGTGCTCCAAAGCGATCATGGTCGCGGCTCGCGCTGGGGGTGCTGATCCGGACTCGAACCTGTCGCTGCGCTACGCGATCGATGAAGCGAAGTACGCGAACATGCCGAAGGACACGATCAAACGCGCAATCGACAAGGGCGCGGGTGAGACCGGCGGCGCGGACTTCCAGGAACTGGTCTACGAAGGGTATGGTCCAGGCGGGACGGCGCTGCTGATCCTCGCGCTGACCGACAACAACACCCGCACGGTCGGGGATGTCCGCGTCAGTTTCAAGAAGGGCGGCGGGTCGATGGGCAACGCGGGGACCGTCGCGTTCATGTTCCAGACAAAGGGGCAGATCATCATCGATGCGAACAAGTACGACGAGGACGCGATCATGGAGGTCGTGCTCGATGCTGGAGCGGACGATGTCATCGCTCCGGAGGGGGACGACGAGGACAAAGGCGCGTGGACGATCATGACGGATGTCGCGGAGTTCCAAGCGGTCAAACAAGCGCTCGAAGACGCGGAGATCGAGATCGTCGAAGCGGAGATCGCACGGATCCCGGACAACACGGTCGAGGTCAAGGGCGACGATGTCCGTAAGATGATGAACCTGATCGAGACGCTCGAAGAACTCGACGATATCCAGAAGGTCTACTCCAACGCGGACTTTGATCCTGAAGAACTCGCGAAGCTGTGAGTGTGATGTGAGTCCAGCAACAGCACAACGCATGAAGGGGTGGGCGAAGTTCTCTGAATGCGAGCGGTACCGCTACACGCTGGGACGACGCTGGGGCGACGGGGATCAGCGCGTGTGCTTCTGTCTGCTGAATCCATCAACTGCTGATGCAACCAAGCTCGATCCCACGCTCACGCGCTGTCATCGGTACGCGGTCCGCTGGGGGTTTGATGCGATGGATGTGGTCAATATCTTTGCGTTGCGATCGACGGATCCGAAGGGACTCAAGCAGGTCGAGGACCCGATCGGTCCCGACAACGATCGGCACATCGCACGGCTCGCAAAGCAAGCGGACTTGGTCGTCGCGGGATGGGGTACGCACGGCACGCTGATGGATCGCGGAGCGCAGGTGCTTGAGGTGCTGTCGAAGGTCTGCGTCCCCCACTGTCTGGATCAGACGAAGGACGGGTATCCGAAGCATCCGCTGTACCTGAAGGCGGATCTGGAACCTCGGAGACTCTGATTGGCGCCCTCCTTTATCTCGCTTCTGAACGAGTAAGGGAGGGCACCGGCTGTCAAGAAGATCAACACCCTTTGGTGGGGTGTTGATCTTCTTTGAGTTTCATGAACTGTTCGTTGCTGTGTAGACCTGACCGATTCATGATGGTTTCAAATTCTCCAGCTGTAAATGATTCGTGAAATCGAGTAATCTCGTAGTTGAGTTTTTTGAGAATCCACCTAGAAACTCCCATGATACGGTAATATCTATTGTACTCATTGACTAGTACTCTTCTTTCAGCTGAATATTGATCAAGGCTCGGGCCAAAGCTTTCTGCTCTACTGGCTGGTAGCGAGTTGATGAGCTGATCTAGTTCGTTGATCCGCTCTCGCTGTTCTTCAATCGGAAAACTCAGTTCTAGCAACGCTCGGCTCTGGATGTTCATGGAGACTGTATTGATTACTCTGAAATATTCCTGCGCGTATTCGTGTGGAACGATCACGCTGTCGCCTACGACGACATCAACCGGGCAAGGATCGATCATCGCGCGGCGTGACCTGAGTATCAATCGACCAGCATCGAGGGCGTCTGGATGCTCCTCAATCTTCTTGAGTAGCTCGTGGATGTTAAAGTTGATTTCAATCGGCTTGTGTATGAAGTCTGATTCGGACCAGTAGTTCAGGACTTGCTGGAGTCGATTGCACTGGGTCACCTGAGTGCACTCTGCTTGGTCGTCTATCTCGCAGGGATGCGCAGCGGCGCTTGCTTTGAGGGTCGATCCTGCAAGAGTAAGATAGAGGATCGATATGAGAGTGTGTGGGCAAATAGGGCGCATGGGTGACGATACGCATGACAATGGGAGGTGTTTCAAGTAACTCATCAACCCCTGGGTGGGGGTTGATGAGTTACTTGAAAGGCTATGAACACGGCGGGATCGTGCTAGGATCGGGGATGAAGAACGCGAGTCGTATTGCCCGGGTGTTTGAAGTTGTTCATGTGCTATCGCTGAGTGTTTGGCTCGGTGCGGTTGGGCTCAGCGGCGTTGTCGCGGGGTTGATCTTCCCGATGATGGGGAAACTTCAACCGACGCTCGGAGCGTACTCGGCGTACGAAGGGGATCACGCGCTGCTCACGGGCGGGCTCGTCGCGGGAGAGGTGTTCTTGTATGTGGACACGGCTCAGTTTATCTGCGCTTCGATTGCGCTGGGGGCTTTCATCACAATGATCGTCGCGGGCTACCAGATCAGCACGCTTACGCGAGCACTCCGCTGCGCGCTGCTGCTGTTGACGATGGGATTGCTGAGTTACCACTTGTTCTTGTTGATGCCTGGGATGACAGACGATCTGGAGAGTTACTGGGAACTGGCAAGAATCGGGGAAACGGAGCAAGCGGACCGGTTCAAGAATGCGTTCATGGCGGATCATGAGAAGGCCGCGAACTCACTGAAGGGGTTGATGGTTGGGGTGTTTGTGAGTCTGGTGCTCTCGGTGTGGACGGGTGTGGGTTCGGGGATGGGCAACGCTCCAGCCGATTCCTCGAAGGGTTCGTGATCGGTTCAAAGAACGCGTTTCCAAAAAGGAAGAAGATCATCAACCCTTTGGGGGGATGATGATCTTCTTGGGTGGGTCACAACGAGTTTCGTTGAATAAAGACTGGTTGATGCGTGCTTACGCTCTGCGACGACGCACGGCGGTCAGGGTTCCGAGTCCCAGCAGGGTCAGTGCGCCTGGGGATGGGACGAAGTCGACATTGTCGAGCGCGGTTGCGTCTCCGCCGTTGGTGTACTCGCCCCGGATGTAGAGTCCTGTGAGGTCGGCGAGGATGGATTGGATCTCCGATTCGTTCGCGTACTCTCCGGAGAGGGTCGCGTCGGAGAATGAGTCGATGAATCTCCAGTTTTCTGCTACCACGGAGACGAGCGCTGATGCGGAGGTCCATTGGCCGTTGACCGGTTGGGTCCCGGCGTTGAACCCGATGGACATCCCCGCGCCCGTCAGGATGATGTCGGCGCGTTCACCGCCTCCGAGGTTGTCGTGGCTGCCGGTGATGCCGAGGATGTCGTAGGAGATTGTGTTGCCGTAGAGCCCGCTGAGGTTGCCGAGGTCTTCGGTTGGTGCGGAGTAGAGCCAGATGTTGCCACCGACTTGGTCGCGTGCGCGGATTGCTCCGAGTCCGTTGTTGCCGATTGTGTCGTCCCAGGTGAACCCTGTGCCGTCGTTGGCGATGGACCAGCCTTGCGAATCGGTCTCAAACGAATACGCGACTCCTGCGGACGCGAGCGATGTTGCGGACGCGAGGGCAGCGATGGATAGCGTGTTGATGATGAACCCCATGAGAGTACTCCTGTGTGATTGATTTCCTGCACTTTCAATATGCCCGATATTGTCGGGGTTGCCAGTGACTTAGGGGGGTTTTTGGGGGAATTTTGAGCATATCGGTTACCTAGCATGGTTCATGACCAAGACCAAATCTGCCAGCGTTCAGAAAGGCGTTCATCCCAAAGGCAAGGACAACCCCAGAGGACTCCGAGACATTCCCTTTGCGCTCCCTGAGGTCAGCAAGGAGGATCGCTCGCACGCGCTCAAGATCGCCAATGCATTGCGGAAGCACTACCCCGACTCCAAGTGTGAGCTGGATTTCTCGACGCCTCACGAGTTGCTGATCGCGACGATCCTCTCCGCACAATCCACCGACGCGGGGGTCAACAAAGCGACCCCCGGGTTGTTCAAGGCGTTCCCCACTCCCGCGGACTACGCGGCGTCGAGTCCGGAAGGGATCGAGCCATACATCAAGACGATCGGGTTGTTCCGAAACAAAGCGAAGTCGATCCACGCGGCGATGACCCGTGTCTGCGAAGTCTACGACGGCGAAGTCCCCGGCACGATGGAAGACCTCCTGACCCTGCGCGGGGTCGCACGCAAAACCGCGAATGTCGTGCTCGGCAACGCGTTCGGGATCAACGACGGGATCACGGTCGATACGCATGTCCAGCGTCTGGTCTGGAGATTCGGGATCGTGGATCATCCGAAGCTCGATACCAACAAGATCGAGAAACTCCTGATGGCGCTCTTCCCGCGTCCACGCTGGTCAGAGATCGGTCACACGATGGTCCTGCATGGACGGTACAACTGCACGGCACGACCGAACTGCACACACGATCACCCGATCTGCAAAAAGTTTGGGGTCAACTGTGATCAGCCGTATAACAAGTCGAAGTTATAGAGAGCGTTGGAGAGATCAAGTTACTCATCAACCCCTCTCCCAGGGTTGATGAGTAACTTGATGCTCTAAGTGTTCATCAAGGTGTGTTAAAGATTTCCAGTTCCGCATCGTCGAGCGGCGCGGGGTCTTCGAATGGGATGGGGAACAGGACCCAGTCGCCGTCGATGAAGTCGGGGTCGTCTGCGATACGCTGCTGGAGGTCTTTCGTGCGGATCCATTCTGGGGGGAGCGGGGATCTGATCTCGACGATGTTGTCGTCTGGTCCCGCGTCGTTGATCTCCCAGCGGATCTTCCCACCGTCGTCATCGCGATCGTCTCCGACGCTGTAGATGAGCGGCCCGGTATCGGTGAGCGTGTAGAGGAGTGGTTGACCTGTGAAGACATCGATCGGGTCGAGTGTTTGGAGGTCTGGGTCGAGGTCGTCGAGAGTTGTTGGGAATGAGCCGTGCCTGTGTTTGTGGATGTGGAGGTTGAGGGCGAGGTTGGTTGCGATGGTTTCTTGTGTATGTTGAAGCACGCGTGTTGAAGCTTTGCCGCTTGCAGGAATGAGTACATGTAGAATCGTTTTGGGAATAAAGCCAAGTTCATCTGCTATGCGTTCAACAAAGTGAAAGTTGTATTCATCTAGCTGCCATCCATACTCCGGTCGCGGCTGAGATTCATCCCTGCATTGGTCAAGAAAATCTTTATAGAGCAATAGAGTTCGTCGCGCAGATGACCCAAGGTTCTCGTCGGGTATGTGAACAGGATCTGGGAACAAGAAACCCGTTCCATTTGACCACTCTGATATCATGGAAATTGATGTCGGTGTGAGCTTTCCTGTTTTCGAAACAATCCGTCGTGTGATGTCATGAAAGAGCAAGAGCTCCCCATAGAACCCATTCGAGGGCTCGGCACTTGCTGCTGTGATTCTTCTGAGTTGCTCGAGGTGCTCTTCGTCTAGCCGATCGGGGTGCTCTTCGAGCGCCCATCTGATTGTCCTGTTGACGAGACTGTTGATTGCAGCACGAACCAGCTCTCCGATAAGCGTCGGATATTCATCACTGAGCTGTCCGGCTTGACTCGCTGACCGCAACTGTTTGACGAATGTATCGGGGTCATCAGTACTCAATGCAAGCGCCGCTTGCCCAGTTAAAAATCTGGCTGAACCTCTGAGAACTCCCATTGCAGGGAGCAGTGAATCAACCACTGCAAGATTCTCAGTGACTGGAATATTCATATCTACCTCGATGCCGTGCCGCTGCATCGCAGCAATCGTGTGAGGATCATCCGTGTTCATCATCTCGCATCCAAGGATTGGCTTGCTCAGCGCTTCTTGCAGGACGCTGCTCAGGTCCTGCGCGTGCTCGGATTCGAGGATTGGTACGAGAATCTCCCATCGAATGGGATCGCTTGGGAGCACCTCACTGAATTCTATGAACCGTTCATTGTCATACACATCGCTGAACTCCAGCTTCGCGTCGATCAGGATCGGCCACGCCTTGTCTTCTTCTGGGTAGGTCGCGAGCCAAGCGTTGAAGCTCTTTGTTGGGTTCCACTCACGCGTCCCGTCATCGAACTCGTACCAAGGCGACCAGTTCCCGCCGGTCGCTCGATCCCAGTCGGGAGTGAGCAACGCACGCTCCGCTTCGTTCAGAGGAGGCGTATAGAAAAACTTGAAATACACGACCCCAACACCAGCACACACAAGCAGGATCAGCACCAAGAACACAATCAGCAGCTTCTTCATGCTGGATTGTATCCGATTGATTACAGATTCAAGTTACTCATCAACCCTTGGGGAGGGGTTGATGAGTAACTTGAACTCGCAGGGTCGTGCGATTTGGTTTAGGTGTTGGTCGATTCGGCGGTTCTTCGGATGCCTTTGAGCATGCCTTTGAAGACGATGCCGTGGAAGGGGAGGACGCTGTACCAGTAGAGGATGCCGAGGATGCCCTTGGGTCGGAAGCGGGCGGTCATGGTCATCGCGGTGCAGGGTGAGTCTTGGGTATATTGCTCCGCTGGGTCGAGGTGGAAGTCGAGGATCGCGGTTCCGGGGAGTTTCATCTCCGCTCGGAGGGTCAGGGACTCGTTGTGTTGGATTCCGATGACACGCCAGAAATCGAGGGCTTCGCCGTATTCGATGTTGTCGGGGTCGCGTCGTCCGCGTCGGAGTCCGGGTCCTCCCACGATCGTGTCCATCCATCCTCGGACTTTCCAGAGGATATCCGCGGCGTACCAGCCGTGACCTCCACCGATTCGACAGACGGCTTTGAAGACCTGCTCAGGGGTCGCGTTGATGTCGATCGTGCGCTTGTCCTCGAAGGTGGTTCCTCCGGCCCAGTCGGGGTCGCCTGGGATTGGGCCTGCGACGGACCAGCGGGTCTGGACATCGTTGGTCTCGATGCGGGTGAGCGCTTTGCGGATCGCTTCACGCACGCTCATCGGTTCGTGCGGCATCAGTCGTTGGGTCAGGTCGTTGGTCACGACGACGCGGTTGCGGAGACCATCGGCGAGGGGACGCGCGATCCGGTACGACACGGGGGTCACGAGACTCACCCAACCTGAACTGAGTCTTGGAGTCAGCACAGGGACTGGGATGATGATGCGTTTGGTGAGCTTGAGCTCCTGCGCCATGGTGCGCATCAAGTCGTGGTACGGCTCGATGTCCGCGCCTCCGATCTCAAGGATCTCTCCAGTCGTTTCAGGGACTTCGAGACACCGGACCATCCAGTGCAGGACATCCGCGATCGCGATGGGCTGGGCCTCGGTCTTGACCCACGAGGGGGTGATCATGACCGGGAGACGCTCGACGAGGTATCTCAGGATCTCGAAGGAACTCGATCCCGATCCGATGATCATCGCGGCTCTGAATACAGTCACCGGCACGCCGGTCGATCCGAGGACCTCCTCGACTTCTCGGCGTGATTGGAGGTGCTCGCTCAGGAGACTGTCTCCCTCCCCGAGTCCTCCCAGATAGATGATCCGCTCGACCCCGGCCTCTTTGGAGGCGATCGCGAAGTTGGACGCGAGTTGTCGATCGCGGTTCGCGTAGTCTGTGCCGCTCGCTTCCATGGAGTGGACGAGGTAGTACGCGCTGGTGCATCCGCGCAGGATCTCGGTGAGGGATTCGATGTCCGAGAGATCGGACTGCTCGACGATGACCTTCTGGTGGGATCTCCACTCTCGGTCATCGAGTTTGCGGGGCGAGCGCGCGATGCAGCGGACCTCGTATCCGCTGTCGAGCAGGATCGGGACGAGCCGACCCCCGACATACCCCGTCGGACCGGTGACGGCGATGGTCTGCTGAGTCGGTTGTGTCGGTTGTTCTGATCCCTGTGTAGTTCCCATTGGACCACTGTATTCGATCTTGGGAGAGCGCGTGATGCAGGATCAAGTGGCTCATTCACCCGCTGGGTGCGGGTGATGTGTCACTGAATCCTGCTGGTGTGTTATGGGCAGCCGTTGGTGTAAAGCTGGATGTATGCGGAGACATCGAAAAAGTCGAGGACGCCGTCATTGTTGAGGTCGGCGATGCATTCGGGCATCGGTGGGCCGTCGACATTGCGGACGGACATGATGAAGCCGCCGTTGTCGTCGCCCGGTGTCCAGGTTGTGGTTGAGAACTCGGCTTGAAGCTCGATGACCGCGTTTGGTCCGGACGGATCGACATCGTACCAAGAAAGCACGGGAGGAAGCGAAGGGAGGTCGGTCGTGAAGCGTCCGATCGGGTCTCGAACAACGAACTGGACCGGCGGGCTCCCTCCGATAAATGCGGTGACGATGTATCGGTTGCTCGTCTCCACATAGAGGAGTCGCGCGGTTGCTGGTTCGTAGATTTCTTCGTCCCCAACAACCATCGGGCTCACGCGAGCGGTCACTGAAGGATCGACCATCTCGGCCCAGATCGCATTGAAGGTGATGGTTGATCCAGGGACGACACCGTCTGGGGGGGCGTTGGTATCGAAGATCGCCCGGAAAGCAACGGTGATGTATTCATCGGCATCGATGCCTCCCTGGACCTCGAGCTGGATGTACTGGGCGGTTGAACTCGATGTGAACGAACACAATGCGATCAGCATGGCTGTTAAGATTGCTCTCAAGTCTTTGATTTCAGGTTTCATATTGGGTTCCTAATGTGAACGTTCGAAGCGGGTGTGTGCCGCTTGCTGATTGCACGGCTGCAACTGATGGGCTTATTTTGTTTACGGGCAGGGA
Source organism: Phycisphaerales bacterium (assembly GCA_017640485.1). Taxonomy (GTDB): domain Bacteria; phylum Planctomycetota; class Phycisphaerae; order Phycisphaerales; family UBA1924; genus UBA1924. The sequence continues at coordinate 18,400 of JAEPQP010000020.1, forward strand.
TTTTGGTACGCGGTCAGGAACTCGGAGACATCGAAGAAGTCGAAGACGCCGTCGTTGTTGTAGTCGATCCCGAACTTGATGAAGGCGCTGATGTCGAAGAAGTCGATCGCTCCATCAAGGTTGATATCTTGTCTGCAGAACTGTTCGAGGATGTAAAAGCGGCTGTCGTTGAACTCATCGGTAGTTGAGTTGTCCGAGGCGCTCGCGAGGATGACGCCATCTTGGATGTGGACTGTGCGACCAAATCCAAGGCCTTCGAAGTTTCCTGTGCTTGGGAGGACTTTCTGGATGAGCTCGAGGGTATCCATGTTGTAGATGTAGACCGCACCCGAGTTGGTTGCGAGGGTGTCATCAAGACGCGCGCCGATGACGGCGATGTTGCCTTCGGAGCTCATCCCTTCACCGAATCCGTCATCGAGTGACGGAGCGTCGTCGGTCAGGGTGGTGATGAGGTTGCCGGTTGTCAGGTCGTAGACATGGACTTTGTCGCGAAAAGCGTCGGCGACTCCGAAGTTTTTGTACCCGACCAGGAGTTTGTTACCGACGAGTTCGATGTATTGTCCGAAGTTAGCTCTGCCGACACCCGGATCGTCGATTGGGGAGGTCAGACGGTAGAGGAGCGCGGCGGTGCCGTATTCGTATACATAGACGGATCCCTCGCGGTCGAGGAAGAATTCGTTTGGCGCCGATACAGCAAGATAGCTCGTGTTGAGTTCGACGCCGTAACCGAAGTCGGTGTCGAGAGACATGGGATCGGGCTCGAGGGTCAGGACGAGATTCTTGGTAATGGCGCTGTAGACATAGACTTCGTCGCTACCCGGTGCGCCGATGATGGTGTTGATGCCGTCGGCTTCGAAGTTCCAGCCGTAGAAAGTGAAAAAGCTGGACTCGGAGTAGGTGTGCTGGAGCGCGGTTGTGTTTGCGTTGAAGCGGTAGACCTCGCCCCGACCAATCAGCGACGAGAACGACGATGGCGCTGCGACTAAGAGGTCCCCATCGACATACTCAAGGTGGAATCCAAAGTTGCCATCCTCGGGATCTGAGGGCGGGTTGAAGGCTTTGATGAAGCTGTAGGTGTTGCGATCGAACTCATACACGCCGGCATCCACATTATCGAATGAGAGACCTGTAGCACCGACGAAGATGGAGCCGTCCCCGACTGTGAAATTGAGCCCGGAGCCTCTGAGATCCGCGGCAGGATTCGACGGGACTCGGAACGGCAGGTAGTAGAGTTGTCCCGCCGCAGGGAGTGTGAAGAGTGTGGTCAAGAGACACGCGATGATTGAACGGATGGGCATGGATGGTGATCTCTTGAGGAGTTTATTGGTTGGAGATGAACACACAGTCTACCTGATCGGTCGCGCGGGCACAATGAAAAAGCCCCAGATGTCTGGGGCTCTCGAGAAGGATTCATCAAGACTCAGTACGCTTTAGCGACGGCGACGCGTCGAAACCAGTCCACCCAGTCCGAGCAGCGCCAAAGCGCTTGGTGATGGGATAGTGGTGCGTGTGAAGAAGCGTGTGGAGACGCCTTCGAGGATGATGCGGTCGTCGGTGCGGAGCCAGGTGCCGTTGCCCCAGAGGATTTCTCCGTTCCCGAGATCGATCGCTCCGCGTGGTCCGAAGTCGAGTCCCGCGACGATTCCGAGCGCGGTGCCGTCGGCGGCGAACTCATGGACCCCTGATGGCGGGGAGAACCCGCCGACAAGGATGTTCCCGTTGTCGCGGATGTACATCTGTTGCGGGAAGTCGACGCTGCTCACGCCGTCGGAGGTGACGAGGTTCCCGAGGTAGGTCCCGTCGAGCGAGTAGCGTTCGATGCCGTCGTTCCCGGAGTCGATGTTGGTGACGAGGAGTTCGTTCCCAACGCTGACGATGTCGAAGTAGCTGACATCGGTTCCTGGTCGATCGAGGAAGACGCCGTTGATATTGCGGGTGGTGGTGTCGATGGAGACGATGCCTTCGCTGAAGTTATCGCTGTTGGATCCCATCGCGACATACATGGTGTTCCCGACGCGGTGCATGCCTCGGATGTTGTTGAGGTCGCCGTCGCCTCCGAAGTTCCCGAGCAGCGCACCCGAGTGGCTGTAGCGCCAGATGCGATCACCGACCTGGTCGGAGACCCAGAACTCTGAACCGGTGTCCACGACCTCGATCGGGGTCGAGCTGACACCGATCGCTGACGCGGCAGCGCCGATGTCGAGGAAGTTGTCGTTGATGACCGATCCGTCGAACGCGTCGAGGATCATCACGCGATCCGAGTTGGAATCGATGCTGAGGATGAAATCTGCGTGCGCCGTCCCGGCAGCGAGTGCGACCAGAGCAGCGGTGGAAATGATGTTGGTTCTCTTCATGGCATTCTCCCAGAGGTTTGGATCGTCAGACAACGACGATCGAGTGCCGATTTTATCGGGAATACCACCAGCATGCAAGGGAAATACCCCGGTTTGGTTCGGGTTCGCGAAGCTCGGACATGAACATTGGACCGCCCCACTTCATGGCGCAGTGGTCAAGAAAGTAACCGGATCCACGATCCAGTGGGCTTCTAGCAGTTGAGTACGCTCTCACCATGTTGAATATTTATGGACACCCGCTGCTGTAGAGACTGATGAATGCGGAGATGTCGAAGAAATCGAGCACCCCGTCGTCGTTGAGGTCCACGAGACAATCCGGCATCGGCACCCCATCCACGAGACGGACCGCTGCTCTGAATCCACCGTCGTTGCCGGTGTTCCAGAACGCGCTGGCGCCGGAGGTTTGGATGGAAAAATCTCCGAGCGGTTCGGTCAGATCCGCATCGTAATCCGATGGATCACCCGGAAGCGAGGTCATGGACAGATTAAAGTTTCCCTCCGGCTTCCGAACGCGGAGTTGGACTGTGTTGTTGCCTGGGACATCGACAATCAAGAAATACGCATCAAACGAAGCAACGTACGAGAGGATCGCGGTGGTCGGCAGGTAGGTCTCGTCTAGCGATACGCTCATCGGGCTCGGACGCTCCGTGGTCTCGGGATCGACCGCTTCGGCCCAGATCGCCTCGAAGGTGACCCCGCTCGGAGTCGTCATACTCGGAGCAGCGCTGGTATCGAAGATCGCACGCGCTGCGACGGTGGAGTACTCCCCATTGTAGACGCCTCCATTGATTTCGAGTTCGATATACGGCTGAGCGACGACGACCGACGCCAACGATGACAACGCGATGACAATGCTCGCGCACAGTGCAGATACAGAGTTCATAGGTCTGGGTCCCCTTTCGACACACATTGATGAACACCGAGCGTACTTCATCTCGAGCAGGCAGTAAAGATCTTTTACGCCATTCACCATCCTTTCCGCTCTTGAAATACGGCAGCCAATTGACTCATCAACCCTTGGGGAGGGGTTGATGAGTAACTTGGATTGGTTATCGGGTCTGCCAGTTCTTGGATCCGGATGATCAGCGTGTTCGTTTTCGGCGCGTCACTGAAAGTCCTGCGAGTGAGAGCAGTCCCAGGGATGCGGGTGTCGGGATGATCGTCAGGGTGGTCTCGGTGGTGCGCACTGCGGAGTATTGGTCGTTGAGGCGCAGACTCCCCAGCTGGTTGAGGTTCATGTCGTCGATGAGCTCAAGGTAGCGGAGTGGGCCTGTAATCTCTTCGTCGAGCGGATCCATCGAGAACGGGAAGTCGAGCACATTGTACCCATTGAGTCCGAAGTTTGGATCTGAGGAGGTGTCCCAAACACCACCATCGAACTGCGGGGTCCAGATCTGGAACAGGGAGAAGAACGGCCCGACGCTGACATCCAGAATACTGCGTCCTGTTTCACCCAGCACGACGATGTCGTCCATCGTGTCCGCGTCTCCGTCGAAGTCAATCGTCATGGAGGTCTGGAGTGTGCTGAAGGTGGCGCTGTCCCCGCCGTTGTAGGTCGTGAAGTCTTGATCGAGGTCCAGAGTGGTGGTCAGGGTGACGACGCTGCCTTCCCATGGGCCGTTGGTCGCGAGCGAGACGATGTCGAGCTGCGCGATGTCCGCGTTGGATTGGGTTGCGATGGACGCTGCGAGCAGTGCGGAGAACGTAATGACAGAACGATGCATGGATGAACCTCTGGATAATGGATGGTGAACCCTGTCCGATACTGTACAACCGATTTGCTCCAGAACCACCCAATCCGCTCCGACCGCACGATTCGTGCGCACAGATGTGCAGGGTTTTCTGACGCAAAATCGAGAATCCAAAACTGTTTTTCTACTTTTTAATGTCAGCGACCCAAAAGAACGCGCTGGAGGAGGCGAAGGGGTTTTTGATCGAAGCGCTGAGGGACGGGGAGCGGGCCGCGAGTGAGATGATGGACGAAGCGGAACGGCTCGGGATCAGCACCGCGTCCCTGAACCGCGCTCGCCAAGCGCTCGCGATCAAGACCTTCCGCAAAGGGAAAGCATGGCACTGGGTCGCGAGCGCGGATCCAGAGGACGAGCCGCTGGGAGCAATGCGCGTGCTCCCCGAACCCGACGAGATCCCAGGTCTCCGAGATCTGACAGATCCTGAAGACGACTACGAGCAAGGGGTCGTCCCTGTGCGCGAAGATCGAGGGGTCGATGCTGGATGATGGAGATTACCAAGTTACTCATCAACACCTCCCCAAGGGTTGATGAGTTACTTGGATAATTGAAAGTTGAATGAAACAGACCACCGGCGTCCTTCCTTGACCAGCTTTGGGCAACGAGGTCTTTAGTGGACAAATGATCCCCCTCCCTCATTTACTTGCTCAGATACGAGCTAAAGTATTGTACTTACAATTCAGACAGAACTGGCGAGCACACCCATGCAGCCGGTATGCCGGTTGACGAAAGAAGTCGGATATGATTCAGGCCAAAACTACATTCTGTAGATTTATTCCTTTTGCCTTGCTGTTATTTTCAGGTTTCTCGTGCAGCAAATCGCAGTATTCAGCCACTGTTCCACATGTATTTGTACTGGATTACAAGCATCGAAAAATTCGCTTGGAAGTTTCACTCCCAGATAGTTCATGGAAAATTGTCGCCAGTAAAGAAGGTCGCAAGATCGGAACCGGGGTAACAATATTCTACGCAATCTCTGAGAATAGAGTAATAGACTTAGTGATTGACAGCTCAGATGGGGAATACTACAACTACATCCAAGGCATTCCAATTCGTCACGCATATCGGAATTGGAAATGCAGTTCATCTTCTTTAGAATTCAACTTGGAGTCTTCTGCATCTCAGTTCGAAGGGATTTCCGACGCATTCGATATTGAAGGAGAATCGACGAGACTCATTGTCACAGGAAATTTTTTGATCAGCGAAGCCGATGCTTGCAACCTAGTTTCTAGCTTGAGTGTGATATGGGAGTAACCGGGTGCCCCGACTCGCCGTCTTCGGCGCAGTCGGGATCGAGAACCATTCGACACACCAAAGACCCGACTGCGCATCAGAATGCGAGTCGGGGCACCCAATCGATCCTTCTTCTACAAACACCCCTCACGATTCAAGTTACTCATCAACGCCGGACAGGGGGTTGATGAGTAACTTGAATCCCCAATACCCCCCCCTCCCCAAAATCCGCGCACAAAAAAACGATCCCGCTGCGATTCGAACGCAGAACCTTTGGCTTCGGAGGCCAACGTTCTATCCAGTTGAAACCCCCTCACCTCCGGCGACGGCACACCATCCCCAGCGCGATCGGGAGCGCCAACACGCTGCTCGGCGATGGAACCACAGTCATCTCGAATGAGGTACTCGCAAAGTCAGGCATGTTCTCGGTTGGTGGATTTGACGGAACCGAACGACTCTCCATAAAGGTCCTTGCGAAATATACTCCGGGCCCGAGTGTCATCTCGGTCTGCTCCATCACAGAGTTGCCCTCACCTGAGAACAGGACCTCACCCGTGTTGTAATCGCGGAACGAGAAAGTCGAAATCCCGGCTCCATCCACGACCGACGCAACATTGAAGACCACATTGGTCTGTTCAGTGAGCTCGAAGATGACCCCCATGCGAGCATCGTTATAGCCCGCTGATGATCGATATCCAAAGTCACCGTAGTAGACTCCTTCACTGGATGTATTCACAGTGCCGGTGAGAAGAAACCCCTGCGAGTCTGCCATCGCGGCGAGGTCTCCATCATGCCAGAGATGATCGCCCCCTGCAGTCCCATGAAAGGATGCGACATCCATCTCATAGAGATCATCAAACTCATCAGTTATGTTCCACCCACCGATCGCGGTGTCGTAGTAATCGGTTTCTGCAAGATACGATACAAACGCAGTGTTGTAGTTGGAAATCTCTCCAAGCGAGGTGGACGCGAGAGCGCCCAGCATGAGGGCCGAGCAAGTGAACTTCATCATGGCGAACTCCATCTATTGACCACAGACTCTATAGCAAACACACACGGCTCACTTCTTGGCTTGAGCGACCTTTCCCCAGATCACACAGCTCGAAACACCTCGACCGGCTCTCCCCTCACCTCCGGCGACGGCACACCATCCCAAGCGCCATCGGGAGTGCTAACACACTGCTCGGAGATGGAACCACAGTCATCTCCAATGACGCGCTGGCAAAGTCAGGCATATCTGGGGAATTCGGGTTGTATGAATCCGAGTCGCTCTGAAAGAAAATCTGCGCTGAGTACATGCCGGGTCCGAGCGTGAGCTGGACTTGTTCCATCATCGAGTTAGCTTCGCCGGACAGCAGGATTTCATTGGTGTTGGTATTCCAAAAATGGAAGCTCGCGGTCCCGAGTCCCTCGACGGCCGAGGACGCGTTGAACTGTACTTCGGTCTGCTTAAAGAGTTCAAAGCTGACTCTTGCGATCCCCTCAGCGGTGCCCTCTCCCCAGACTCTCCCGTTCGCTTGGGTGAACTGTTGGTCGCTGAAGGTATTGACTGAGCCGTTGAGTTGATACCCCTGCGAATCCATAGTCGTGGAGATGTCGCCTTCGTTCCAGATGTGCGTGCCACCCGCGGAGTAGTCGTAGGACGCAATATCCTCGACAAACAGATCTTCGAACTCATCGACGGTCGACACCGAGCCGTTGGAGTTGTCCCCAAAATTGGACTCAGCATAATATGACACAAGCACCAAATCGTAGTTAGAAATCTCTCCGAGCGAGGTGGACGCGAGAGAGCCCAGCATGAGGGCCGAGCAAGTGAACTTCATCATGGCGAACTCCTGTGAATGAATACGAGCAATCAAACCGCCCCCCTGACCCCTGACCCATGACCGGGACTGGGACAGCACGAGGCATCCGTCTATATAGAACATACACCGAGAATCCGTCACCACCAATCAATCTGAGGATCTTTCCCGGACCAGCGCCCGTGATAGATGAATCCAGATCGAGTCGGAACTCAGTCAAAGTCAAGTGACTCATCAACCCCCTGTCCGGGGTTGATGAGTCACTTAGGTTGCAGGGAAGATCTCGCGGCTCGGCAACGGTTCTTGATTTCTTACGGGCACCCACCACTGAAAGCAGTCAGGAACGCGGAGATATCGAAGAAATCGTACAGACAATCATCATTGAAATCGGCAACAGAAATCTGGGCACTGAATGCGGAGAGGAATGTACTAATATCAAAGAAGTTCAGTATTGAATCATTGTTCATATCGGCAAGACACAGAGCGTCCACATCAAGCTCAAACTGATAAGCAGACCCCGAGTTGATACCTTCGCCATCGTGTTCAGGTGATCCAACCAGTGCAGAACTTCCTGAGATTGCAACTGAAGTCCCGAACTCATTGCCTGCCGATGCATCCGATGCGACGAGCTTGTGGATCTGATTACCGGTAATGACATCGAAGACATAGGCTGAACCAGATGACTCACCTCCTTCGTCACTGAGTCTGGATCCAACGATCGCGCTGGTGCCAGAGATATCAACCGACCATCCGAACTGATCACGTTCCTCCAAATCAGACGCCATAAGCTTGTGTGTTTGCACACCTGTTTCGATATCAAAGATATACGCGGCCCCGGCATTGATGCCGGTCTCATCGTCTTCGACTGCCCCGATGATCGCGGTGGTCCCTGAGAGAGCGACTGAAAATCCAAATAAACTATTGGGGGCAGTGTCGTCAGCGATGATTTTGTTGATCTGCTCACCTGTGGAAACATCAAACACATAGACCCCTCCAGAGTTTGGGCCAATATCTTGAATGCGTGAAGCTCCAACGATCGCGAGATTCCTATAGATAGCAACAGATTCACCAAACCAAGAAAACGGCTGAAGATCTGTCGCCGTCAGCTCAAAGAGCTGTTCACCCGAAACTGCATCAAAGATATATGCAGCACCTGCGTTTGAAACTCCATCGATATTAATGAGTGGCGTGCCCACGATGATACGATTCTCGTGGATATCCACTGACCAACCAAAGAAGTCGCCTTCATCCCCGTTGTCTGTCTTTGTTTGCGAGAGTTTGAAGCGTTGATCGCCAGTGCATGTGTCAAATACGAGCACCGATCCAAGCCCGAAACCTAAGCGGTAGTCCCTCGGCGCTGCCGCGATCGCGGTGTTTCCAGAGATCGCAACCGACGATGCGACCCATGCATTCGCCCAAACATCCTGACCAACAAGCTGACGGAGTTGCTCACCTGTCTCGATATTATAGAGATAGGCGTGCCCACTGTTAAAGATCTTTGCATAATCCGACGGCGCTCCGATTATTGCAGTTGTACCACAAATATCGATGTCGAATCCAAAGTAATCCTCCTCCGCAACCTCCTCAGCGACGAGTCTCATGTCTTCTTGGATAGTCTGTCCTATCACAGAAGCCCCAAAGAACCAAACACTCGCAGCCACTAGTCTCTTGAACACAACCATCTGTTCTCCTAGATGAGGAACTTCATACCGGATCCCATTGAGTGTACAAGGTAACACGACGTAATCGAAGAATAATCTGATCAAAACCGAAACAGCGGATCTGCCATCAGTTCCCACCCGATCTGTCGTCTACAAACACCTCTCACCAATCAAATGACTCACCAACCCCCTATCCGGGGTTGGTAAGTCATTTGCCCCCCCAAACTCCTACTCCCCAAATTCCGCGCACAAAAAAACGATCCCGCTGCGATTCGAACGCAGAACCTTTGGCTTCGGAGGCCAACGCTCTATCCAGTTGAGCTACGGGACCGGCAGCACCATCCTACGATCCTCCCCCACCGATGGCAATCCCTCCGACCAATCCGAATCACCCGCTCGTCGAGTCACCCGATCCCATCAGGACGGCGCGGCTCTCGCGTCTGCTCCTCATCACCTTCCTCGGCTCCATGGGGACCGCCGTGGTCACGAACGGGATCGCGTTTATCGCTGACCAGGGGCTCGGATACTCCGGTCGACAGAACCTCGTCCTCGGGCTCGTCATCGGCGCGACCTACATCCCCGCCGCGTTCTTCAGTGGGCCGTTGATGCGTCGGCTGCTTGATGCGTCCCCCAGGATCACGACGCGACGCGTGCTGCTCGCGATCATGCTGATTTTGTCGATCGTCGCGCAGGGGCCGTTGCTTGCAGACAAGTTCACGCCGTCATTGACCGAAGCGTCCCTCTGGTTCATGGGGCTCGTCTTCATGGCATCCACCGGCGTCCAATGGCCGATCATCGAGTCGTACCTCTCAGGAGGTCGTCGCAGCAAAGATCTCCGATCCGCGATCGGGAAGTTCAACATCGTCTGGTCGTCCTCCATCGTCCTTGTCTACTGGATGATGGCCCCACTCCTCGAATCCAACCCCTTCCTGATCGTCTCCATCTTGGGAGGACTCCACATCGTCATCGCGACGATCATCGCCAAACTCCCGGACGAACCCGCGAAACATATAGAGGATGAGCACAGCGAGCCCCACCCTCCGGTCTACATCCCGTTGCTCAAAGTGTTCCGGATGATGCTCATCGCGAGCTACATCATCCTCTCAGTCATGATCCCGCTGATGCCTTCGATCGAGACCAGACTCGGTCTCGCGGAGTTCTGGTGGACCCCAGTCGCAAGCACCTGGCTGACCGTCCGCGTCCTCTTCTTCATCCTCTTCGAGCGTTGGCACGGCTGGCACGGGCGATGGTCCACCCCCTGGATCGGGATGATGTGCATGATCCTCGGATTCGCGTCCGCGATGATCGCGCCGTTGATCGGGACTCCAAACGAAGCGGGACTGAACTTGGTCGGGGTGCTCGTGCTGATCGGTGGATTGAGTCTCGCTGGGATCGGGATCGCCGCGACCTACTACGGCGCGCTGTACTACGCGATGTCCGTCGGGAACGCGGATGTCGATGCCGGGGGCAAGCACGAAGCGCTCATCGGGGTCGGATACACCGTCGGACCCATCTGCGGCTTGCTGGGGGGATACCTCAACAGAAACGACACCGCTGCCGGTTGGGGGGTCATCCTCGTGACGAGCATCGTCGTCCTCACCATGGTTCTCCTCGCGGCCTCAAGCGCCTTGAAACACTCCACTTCCAGAACACGCTGACCGACCCGCAAGACCAAGCGTCTAGTTCTGGTGTTCGACCGAACCCTTTGTGACAATCCCGTTGGAAACTTTATCGGGACTCAGCCGTACACCAGTACGGGTCAGCACGCATCGGTATGTCCGATACGCGCTCAAATGACCCAACCACAGGACGGATCGGGCGGGCACGACCCGCTCACCCGATCTGTACGCAGTGTGCATGCCGTGCGCTGGTGCTGGGTGTTGTGCCTGTTCCTGAGCGATCAGGGACGGAATAGCTCAGTGTCTGACCGCGTTTGTTCTTTGGTATGCCGCTTTCTGGTATGTTTGCATACCGCTGCAGTCCTGGGTCTCATTCATCGGAGCTTTCATGAAGTCATCAACCCGCCGTACACCTCTTCCACGCTCTCAATCAGCACCATCCCGTGCGATCGCGCTCCCGCAACCCAACCCCAAGACCCTGCTCAAGTCACTCCTGACCGCCGCGATCGGTTCCGCGATCGGTCTCTCCGCGTTCACCACCAACGCGGGAGTACTGATGGACTCCCCGACTGATCAGCCAACCATCTCCCCGAATGTGCAAGCCTCGTCCGATCTCGTCTGGGATCTCGCGAAGCAAGGCAGCGACTCGGGGATCAACTCCCTCCTGACCCCAGAAGCGTGGGGCAACACCGCCGACCCCGACTTCGCGAGCTCGCTCGCGCTGCTCCAAGAGAACCTCGCGAAGCAGCAGCAGACTCGGATCGAATCGATCAACGAAGCGACCGAGACCCTCGAGGAGCATCTCGCCCTCTTCAAGGAATCGGGATCGCCGATCGAACTCTCGAAGGGACTGATCTCCGCTGTCCAGCTGCAGATCCTCTCTGAATCCAACGACGAGTTCCACGCGCTCCCAGGCGTCAAAGAAATCATCGACGCTTCAATCAAGCACGCGAAGCTCGCCGAAGAAAACGGCAAGTGGCTCATCGCTTCCGAACTCTACTACCGACTCAACGCGATCTACGACCAATCGGGAGACTTCCGCGAGGATGTCGATCGCTTGACGCGTCGTCTGACGATGATCCGTCTGTATGTCCCCAAGCGACTCTGGGAACTCCGCAACGAGCGCCGTCTCGCAGAGGAACTCGAGGGACTCCCTCCATACAACCCGTTCGGAGACCTCTACACCGACAAGCTCCAAGGCATCGACTCCGTCACTGTCCGCACCGCGATCCAACGCGCCGCGGCACAGCACC
>JAEPQP010000047.1 GCA_017640485.1 Phycisphaerales bacterium
AGAGGTCTTGGACGATGCGGAGGTCGGCGCCCCCGGCGAGGAGGTGGGTGGCGAAGGAGTGGCGGAGCATGTGGGGATGGATGTCCTTGAGTCCGGCTTGCTTCGACCAATGCTTGACGATCTGCCACACACGGACGCGTTCGAGTGGGCGACCGGTTTTGGAGAGAAAGAGTCTGCCTTGATCGCGTTTCTCGGCGGCGCGCTGAGCGGTGATAAGGAGTGGTCGGCACTCGCTGAGGTACTGATCGAGCGCGTTGATCGCTGGGGTTCCCATCGGGACGAGTCGGTGCTTGTCCCCTTTGCCGAGGATACGGATGACCCCGATGCGTTCTTTCAGATCCGCGAGGGCGATGCGTCCGACTTCGCTGGCGCGGAGTCCCGAGGCGTACATGAGTTCGAGGATGGCGCGGTCGCGGAGGTAGAGGGGGGGTTGGTTGGTGGTCTTTGCTGGTGGTTGCGGAGCGGCGAGGAGCGCTTTCATTTGGGTGTGGGTGAGGACGCCTGGGAGTTTTTTCCATTTGGCGGGTTGGTCGAGGTGGTCGGCGGGGTTGTCTTGGATTTTGTCGTTGGCGTAGAGCCAGCGGTAGAAGACTTTGATGGTCGCGATGTGGCGCGAAACGGTGGTGCCGGCGTAGCCTCGGTCTTTGGTGAGCGAGCGGATGTGGGCGATGAGGTGTTCGGGGAGGGTGTCGTGCGCGTCGCTGACGGAGCGGCTTTGGAGGTCGAGAAGGAGGGTTTCGAGGTCGCGGGAGTAGGCTTCGACGGAGGCGGGGAGGAGGCCGCATTCGGTACGGATGTAGTTGATGAATCGTCTTCGGACGAGCTGGTTGGGCTCGGTGAGCTGGTCGACTCGGTTGTTTTGGGCCGTGGTCACTGGGTTTTGATCGGTTGATTGGAGATTGGCGCATGAAAACGCCCCGGTCGGTGAGGACCGGGGCGTTGAGGGTCAGCTCTCTATTTGGCGTCAGCCATTTCGGGCTCGGATTATCCGAGGAGTCCGAGGACGTTCTGTGGTGACTGGTTTGCCAGCGACAGGACGTTGGTTGATGCCTGGACAAGGACCTGATTACGGGTCAATGCCGCGGTTTCTGATGCGAAGTCTGCGTCACGGATGACGGACTCTGCAGCGGTGATGTTCTCGAGAGCGGTACCGAGTGAACGCTGGGTTGCACCCACAACATTCTTCTGGAACGCACCGAGGCGACCACGCGTCGATGAGACCTGGTTGATTGCATCGGAAACGATTGCTTGAGCGGTGTCAAGGTTGTTGCCGTCGACGACATTGAATGACTTGCCTGAAGCGAGGTCATCAAGGAAGCCGTCGGATGAGTTTCCGAGCTTACGAGCCGAGAGGTCACCGATACCGAGTGAGACTTTGCCTGCAATGTTGACATCGGAAGCGAGCTGGAAGTCTGCACCACCACCGGTGATGTCGAACGCTGCGACGGTACCGAGAGCTTGTGCGGTTGCGGTGTTGAGTGTGAACTCGACATCGAGGAAGTCGGAGTTGACCGAGAGGGTCCGTCCCTGACCAACAGCGGTGAGACCGTTGATGGTGCCGGTGATGTCCTGACCTTCGTCACGGACGCCGTTGGTTGCTGCACTGAACGCGGTTGGCGAAGCGGTGCGGACGACATCGTAATCGGTTGAGGAGAGGGCATGGATGCCGTCGCCTGCAGCGATGCTGCCTGCGTCGACGACGGTGACGGAGACGAACTCGTTTGATCCGAACTCGGATGACTTGAGCTTGAGTCCTGAGGTACCACCTGCTGAAGCGGTGACGCCTGTGACATCTGAGAATGAGTTGACTGCTGCAGCGATTTCAGCGATGGTTGCACCTGAGCTGAACTGGAACTCGCGTGAACCGAGTGAACCGGCGACTTCGAAGACGAAGGTGTCGGATGCTGCACCGAGGTCGAGTGCTCCACCGAATGAGAGGTAGAGACCTGCTTGCTGTGCGGAGAGGGTGACGATCGCATCAACCGAGAGGTTGTTGGTGCCGTCAAGCTTCGCACCGCGGACTTCGAAGTCGGTGACTCCTGAAGCGACCGATGATGTCTGGTAGTCGTAGTTCCCGTTGAGGAGCTTGGTACCTTGGAACTCGGTTGCGCCGGAGACGCGGTCGATGGTCTGGAGGATCGAATCGATCTGGAGCTGGTTCGCTTCCTTCTCTTCGACTGAGAGACCAGCGGAGTTTGCTGATGTGGTGATGAGTCCCTGGAGTTCGGTCAGGAGGTTCGAGACTTCCTGGAGACCGCCTTCAGCGATGTTGACGACTTGCTCTGAGCGTTCGGCGTTACCGATCGCAGCACTGAGACCTGCTTTTTCTGAACGCAGAGTTTCCGATGCGATCAGACCCGCTGGGTCGTCCTTACCACGGTTGATCCGGAGACCGGTGGAAAGGCGTTCGAGCGCGACGCCGAGGTTCTTGTTGTTGCGACCGAGCACGTTTTGTGCGATCAGTGAACTGACATTGGTGTTGATGCGTGTCATTGGCTGACAACCTCCGTGTTATCCTCATCCGAACTGATGAGGTTCTTTGGACGGGTGACTTTCCTTAGCCGCCCGCTTTGCCTTGCCGGGGAATCCGGCTCGGCGAGTTTGTGATCTACTGGATCACAAAGCTGACCTATCGATTGGTACACACCAAGCGATGGATCACGGATCGGCGAAGACGGGCACTGGATTCAGTGGTGACGAGAGAACGAGTGCATTTTTTTGGAGTTCTTGACGGGTTGGTTGCTTTCTGGCTTACTGAGAGCGGTTCTGGTACGAAAAAACCCCCTCTGACGAGGGGGCTTGTGTTCACGGATCGATTTATTTCGGTCCCGATAACTCGGGTTTCGAGTTATCCGAGGAGCTGGAGGACCTGCTGTGACTGCTGGTTGGCGAGTGACAGGACGGTGGTCCCGGAGGATTGGAGGATCTGTGCACGCGTGAGTTCTGAGGACTCAGCAGCGAAGTCTGCGTCGCGGATCAGGCTCTGCGATGCGGTCAGGTTCTCGAACGCACCTTGCAGTGAGCGGGAGTTTGCTTCGAGGACATTTCGCTCGAATGCACCGAGTCGGCCTCGGAGGATGGAGATCTCATCGATGGATGCATCCACGATTTCAGAGAGTGTTGAATAGTCTCGGCTCGCGTCTGCTGCAGCGAGGGAGTTTGCTTTCCCTGTTTGGAGCGAGGAGAGGAAGTTTGCCGCACCATTCTTGAAGACTCCACCCAAAGCTTCTGCGGCTGTGGATTGAATACCAATATTGGACTGTTGGAGCGCGTTGACGCTTGGTCCGAGCTGGTAGAGGGATCCGCCTCCGGTGATATCAAAGGTTGAGACTGCGAGAGCAGGATCTGTTGCATAGGACTCTGCGAGGTCAAGTTTGAGTGCTAGAGATGGGGAACCTACTGAGATCTGGAGCCCATCGCCACTTGCGACATTACCGTTGATGAGTGCTTGGACATCTCGTCCTTCATCGCGAGTCGCGGCGACGGTGGTCGCGGTCCAGATGTCGGCAGGTACATCAGCGTTGCCATCAATTTTGACGAGGTTGAAGTTATCCAGCGTCGCGTTGGCTGGCTTATCGAGACGCTCAACGGAGACGAAGTTGTCCGATCCGAATCCCGCAGAGCGGAATGCGAGACCGGAGGATTGGTCGGTTGCGGAGACGAGCTCGGCAGTGACTCCGGTGAGCCCTGCGAGCGCGTTGACGCTTGATGCGACTGCCGAGAGTGTGGTTCCCGAGAGGAGATCGAGTTCTCGGACTCCCAGCGGGCCTCGGATCTGGATGGTGGTCGCGGAGACGATGATGCCGTCGGCTGGAGGTCCAGCGATGGCGGAGTTGTCTCCTGAGAGGTAGAGCGAGCCCTTTTGAGCGGACGCGATGACATCGACGGATACATTAATAGATCCGGCGTTGATGAAGCTCGCTGCGGTGATGTTGGATTTGGTGATCGTGGAGACCGCGACCCCTGAGGTGATGTATCCGAGTGATCCATCGAGGAGTTTTTGGCCGCCGAAGGTGGCGGTGTTGGCGATCCGGGTGATGGACTGGATCGCGGAGTCGATCTGGAGTTGGTTCGCGTCGCGTTCCTCATCGGAGATGGCGCCGGAGTTGGCGGCTTCAACGGTGAGTGCTTTGATCGAGTTGAGTAGATCGTTGATCTCGGTGAGCGATCCTTCGGTGGTTGCGATCACTGAGCTGGCGCGTTCCGAGTTGGCGATGGCTTGGTTGATCCCTTTGAGCTCGGTGCTGATGCGTTCTGATATGATCAGACCGGCGGGGTCGTCTTTGCCTCGGTTGATTCTCAGTCCTGTTGAGAGTCGTTCGAGGCGGATCTGGAGATCGTCACCTGAGCGGTTGAGGCGCTGGCGTGCGATCATACTGGGGACATTGGTGTTAATCCGTGTCATGGCAATCCTCCGTGATTGCTTGGTGCGGTCCTGCGCTGTGCAGGCGCTGGGGGGGTGTTAGGCGGTGTCCTTGCTGGATGAACTGGTTCCGGTGAGCTCGCTGGGCGGGCTGACCCTGGTGGTTGGCAGCGTTGCGGCTGCGTTGGTGGTGATGAGATTTGGTGTCCGCTCTCCTCGTCGCGCCGGCCCTGGCTTAATAGTTTGGGCGAGCGTGTCGAGGTCGGTGGACCCGAGCCTTGCGGCGTCGGTGTTTTCTCTCTTGATTGCGTCGTAGACCTCTTTGCGGTGAACCGCGATTCTGGTCGGGGCGTTGATCCCGAGGCGGACCTTGTCGCCTCGGATATCGACGATTGAGATTTCGATCTCATCCCCGATCATGATGGTCTCGTCGCGCTGCCTTGAGAGCACAAGCATGCGTCAACTCCTTGCACACGAATCCATCTTGGTGCACGAGCACCAAGCGGAAGAGTCTGTGTTTCCTGAGAAGTGTGTGACCATTCTCAGGTGATGTTGGTACACCGATCACGCGAGCACTGGGTGCTGTGAGAGACCGAGTTGTGTACCCCGAGCGTCTTGGCTTTACGCGGACGCGGTTTGTGAGGTTTGATCCGCGACACGCATGAGCGGGTGACGGGTCGTCCATTTTTTGTCTGAGAGGACGATCTGTTCTCCGAGCTTATCGAGGGTGTTGATGATCAACGGTCCCTGGAAGTTGCCGGTGAGCTGGTCATCGATTTTGTTGACGATGACAAAGACCTGTGCGTCTTCGAGTTTTTGGATATTGAGTCCGGACATCTGCTCTGGGCGGATGGGGACTGAGTAATCCTGCTCGAAGAAGGTTGGGTCGGTGACGACGAACGCGAGGTTCGGGTCGTCCAGGCTCTGGAGCCAGAAGAAACAGGCGTCGTCTCCGGGTTGCAGGAGACAGAACTTGCTTCTGTCGCTGAAACCAAGGAGACCCTCGGGGAAGGTAATCACGCGGTCCTCCGCGATATCGATTACACCAAATCTTGTCGTTCGCACTTCCATGTGTGCGCTCCGATTTTGCCGGTCTGGCCTTGTCGGATCGACGCCGGTATCCATACCGGGCGACATCCTGTCCTGAGCTCCCCTCACGACCGACTGTGGGGGGGTTCTCGATCCAATCTCCGTTCCCTGCTTTCGCGGGGTCGGGGTGTTTGTCTCCTCGGGTTAGCCGAGGAAGTCGAGCAGGGTTCGTTGCTGCGATTGTGCAGCGACGCTGAGACCTGCTTGGAGCTGCAGCTGCAGCTGTGCAAACTCAGAGGACGCGGCGGCGAAGTCCAGGTCTCTGAGTTGTGAGCGGACCGCTTGGTCAAACACGACACGATCCTCTTGACGACGGACTTCGTCGTCGAGCCGGCGGGAGTATCCGCCGACGGTTGAGCGGGCTTGGATCACATGATCCTGACTGATGCCCAAACGCTTTGTCGCAAGTTCGATGCCAAAGGTATCGTCGTTCTTGAGCGCCTCGGAAAGGTCCAGAAGATGGGAGAAAAGGTTGTTGACTCGGATGGTGGCGCGGTCTTCGGAGCGCAGGAGTGTGTTGGCTCCGCCGGATTTGCCGTCCATGAGACCGAGCTGCTCGGCGGCTTGTGAGTTGTTGACGGGACGGATCCCGATGGGACCACCGGCTCCCAGAGCCGCGGACTGGTTGAACTCGATGCCGTTGGAGATCGCGCCCATATTCGCGGAGAAATCGGTGGTTGGTCGTCCCGCGGCGGTGAGCTGCGCGTCGGCTTGTGCGTTGACGGCGGCAACGAAGGTATCCACGGTCGCGATGTCCGCGGTGCTCAGGTCGATGCTGATGGTGAACCCATCCCCGAGTTTGATCTCGAAATCGGTATTCAGTGCGGGATCGACGAGACCGGTGAGTGGGTCGGTGCGTCCTTCGATGATGGAGACGCCGTCGCCGTCGTTGAAATCGCTGAGTCGTGTGGATCCTGCGAGTGTGCGGATCCCGAGCAGTGCCGCGGTGTCACCGCCGCCGAGGACTTCGGAGATGGAGAGGGCGTGGGTCTGGAGTCCGGCGCTCTCGGTCACGATGTTGATGGATTGCTGATCGTCGGAGATCAGTACTCGGACTCCGGTGTTCCCGGCTTCGATGGCGCTCTTGATATCCGCGAGGGTCTGGGCTCCGGAGAGGTCGATGGTGTGGGTCGCGGCGTTGTTGTTGAGTTGGATGGACCCGAGCGGGGTTCCTCCCAGTCCTGCGAGTGAGGTGATTGGTGAGGTCCAGGTGAGTTTGGGGTCCAGGTCGATGCCGTCGGGGTTCCCGGCGTTGAAGGGGACGGCGGCGTTGTTGGTGAGTCCGAGATCGGAAGCGACGGATGATCCCGCGATGTCGAAGAACTCGAGATTCCCGGCGGGGATATCGACGCTGATGGATCCGTTGTTGACGGAGAACGCGGATGGGCCGAGCACGGTGACCGCTTGATCGGATTCGTACTCGATGACGGCGGCGTTGAGTCGATCGAGGACATCACCCACGGTGACAGCGCCGGTCAGGTCGACCTGCGCGACCTGTCCGCCGTTGTAACTGAACTCGATGATCCCGGTGTTGACTCCGAGTCTGTTGGCGCCGTTGAGATCTGTGAGGAGGGTGTCTGCGGTGAGGTCCGGGTCAAGGTTGACTGTGCCTTCCATACGGCTCGAGAGTTCTCCGATCGCGGATCCAACGCCGAGGGTGAGGGGGACATTGGATGCTGTCCCCAGCGCGGCGGTGAGTCCCCCAACCTCTCCGACGAAGCGGTACGCGCCGCGGTCGTAGATGATGGGCTGTCGTCCAGGAGCGGATCCGCCGAAGACATGACCGATGAGGGATTCCTGGTTCGAGAGCGAGTAGAGCGAGTCGATCAATGAATCGATGATGAGCGCCTGGCTCTCGCGTGTTTCGGGATCGGAGTTGATCTGGGAGGATGCGATGGACGCGGCTTCGTCGACGAGATTCTTGGCATCGGCGAGGATCTGATCGAGCGTTCCGACAGAGGATCCCGCGAAGTTGAGGTTCTGGAGGAGCTGGTTGGTGTGTTCGATGCGTGTATCGAGTGTCGAGATCGCGGCGCTGCGGACCGGGTCGTCTGAAGGGCGCAGGATATCGAGACCGGTTGCGAGCTGGTTGTTGAGTCGTCCGAGGCGCACATTGGTCGAGTTGATATTGCTCAGGTTCTGCATGGTGAACATGAGCGAGGGGGCTCGGGAGAATGCGGTTGGGAAGCTGGACATGGCTGGGTTCCTGGTCAGGACTCTGCTGGGGGTGGTGGCTCTTGGTTAGACGAGGGTGAGGAGGGTGTCGAACATTTGCTGCGCGGTCGTGATGACCTGTGCGGCTCCTTGGTACTGGCGCTGGTAGGTCATGAGGTTGATGGACTCTTCATCGATGCTGACTCCAGAGACTGCGGCACGCTGGCCGTCGAGACTCTGGCGGACGATGAAGGAGGAATCGGCTTGCGTGCGTGCGGAGCTGGTGAGGACGGCGATGTCTTGTGTTTGCAGACTCCAGAACTTCTCGATGCTGTGACCTCCGAGTGCTTCGATCGCTTGCTCTCCGAGCTTCCCGAGCAGGTTGGCGTTCTCGTTGGCGCTGAAGGAGCCGTCGGGAGCGAGTCGGCCGAGCATGACATTGACATCCTCGCGGACGGCGATGTTGGTCGCGTCGGTGCCTTCGAAGAAGGTGTTGACGCCGAGGGTGGCGAGAGCGCCGGAGGAATCTTCGGAGAATGAGAAAGAGAATCCGGGAGCGGCGGAGATCTGCAGGCGTCCGGATGGATCGAAAGTCGCGGTGAGCGGTCCACCCGGACCCCCCGCGGCTTCGATCGCAGCGCGGATATCTTCGGCGGAGGTGTCATCGGCGGTGGATGCAGCGCCGAGGGTATCGATGCCGTCGAGATCGACAGGGATCCAGACCTGATCTGAGGTTCCCGTGTCGTCGTTGCGGATATGGACATAGAACCCGCCGTTGGATGGCGCGTAGGGGAGGTTGGCGAGGTCTTCGTTGGTGGGATCGTTGAGGGGGAGGGTCTGGTTTGCGGCCGAGATCTGGAGTGTCCCCAGCGCTGAGGTTAGCCAGTCTTCGTTGATCCCTGTGGAGTGGATTTTGTTGACTTCGAAGATCAGGTTCGACGCGATGGTGTCGAGCTTGTCGATGGTCTCGTCGATCGCGCCGTCTCGAGAGCTCAGGAGTCCTCCGATGGAACCTGTGTTGACGGTCAGGGTGTCGTTGTTGTCGGAGGTGATGACCTGAACCCCGACGGTGCCGTTGGTGGTCTGGCGCTCGATCTCGACTCCTCGCGAGCGGTTGCCTTGGACGATGGGGGTTGATCCGATGAAGATGTCGTACCCGCCTTGGTTGGTTTCGACGGCGGTGATCTCCATGAGCTGCGCGAGCTCGGTGACGATCTGGTCGCGCCGGTCGCGGAGGGCGCCGGCTTCGGTTTGTCCGATCTCGCTGGTGGAAATGGTCGCGTTGATGTCGGCGATCTCTCCGAAGAGCGCGTTGGCGCGGTTGACTTCCGAGTCGATCTGATTCTCGACTTGCTGGCGCTGATCGACAAGGTCGGAGCGGATGTTCTGGATGAAGGTCGCGAGTGACTTCCCTTGGTTGACCACAGTTGAGGAAGAGTCGAGGAGGGTGGTGGCCTCGGACCAGGTGTTGAAGAAGGAGGAGAGTTCTGAGGAGAAGTCGAAGTCGGTGCCCTCGTTGAGGATCGCTTCGAGCTGGTTGAACACATTGAGCTGCTGGGCGCTTCCAAACTCTGCGGAGTTGGCGTTCCAGAGGCGGGACTGGAGCGCGGTATCGATCTGACGGCGGACTTCGTTAACACCGACACCCGATCCGATCATGAATGGATCGGTGGTGCGTCCACGCAGAGCTTGCAGGAGCGCGATCTGACGGGTGTATCCCGGCGTCGCGGCGTTGGCGAGGTTCTGGGAGGTGACCTGCAGACCGACCTGGGAAGTGGTGAGCGCTGAGTTGGCGATGTAGAGGGAAGATGTGAGACTCATCGGTGTGCTCCTTTCTGTATTCCTGAGGTCTGCTTAGCTGGTGGTGTCGAGACTGGACACGACCTGTGCGCGGGCGGGGGTGACGCTCCCGCGCCGGCCGTAGGTTCCGGTGTGCGAGAGTTTGGCGGTGATCTGCTCCATGAGTCCGTTCATGTGATTCGAGAGTGCTTGGGAAGCGAGGCGCACGGCTTCGTGTTCCTGTTTGACCTTGAGCATGAGGGTTCGCAGCGAAGTGGAGCGGTCGTTGAGTGTGGACGCGTGGTCGGGATCGACCTGTGATGTGATCTGCTGGACGGAGGGGATGGATCCGTCGGGGAGTTTGATGGTTTGCTGGCGCGAGCGTTCGATTCCTGCGATGCGTCCGAGCGTTTGGGTGGTCTGCTCGACGACTTCTCCGAGCCCCTTGGCGTCGGCGTTGATGATCGCTTCACGCTGAAGACCCGCGAGCTCGAGGAGTCGCTCGTGCTCGGTTTCCAGATCAGCGAGGAGTGACTCGAGCTTGTCGAGGTCGAGGGCCGCGATCGGGTTTGCTTGCGGCGGACGCTTGGTGCGGGTTGGTTGGATCGGTGTATTGATCATCCAAAGATGTCCACAGGGGTGTAGGTTTCAGGGGTGAGGTGGGTCGCGGGTTGGGAGAGTTGCTCGAGCTGATCGAGATCGATGGGGGTGTTCTTGAGGATCTGGTCTGCGATGCGCTGAGCGATCGGGAACCCGGATGCTTTGGTCACATCGTCGGCGATGCGGTTGTCGAGCAGCGCGCCGAACTGTTTCTCCGCTTGGGTCTGTCCCCACGGTGCTGGCGCATCGCGGGCGGCGCGGGCTTGCGCGAGGATCGGTTTGATGAGTGTGGTCGAGACGAGTTTCTGTGCGGTGTCCAGCGCTTCTGTGGCTTGCGCGGGTGTGTGATGCGCACCGTTGCGGATCGACTCGGGGATGGTTGCTGCGCGCAGGAGATCATCGGGGTTGGTTGGTGTTTTTTGTGGGTTGGTTTGGTCTGTTGAATCAGTGCGATCGGTGTTGCGGCTCGCGGGCTGGAGCGGGCTTGCATTGGGATCGGTCGCACGCTTGGCGGCGGGGATGATCGGCGGAGGTGTGTAGTTGTTGGTGGTGCTGATTGAGCTCATGGGTGGTCTCGGTCGATTGGTGGGGGATTGGTGGGGTTTGGTTATCCGACGCCGTCGATGATGAGGCGTGCGTGGAGGTTCCCGGCGTCGCGGATGAGTTTGATGATCTGGATCTGCTCGATCGGTGGGACATCGAGCTGATCGAACGCGGAGATCAGGTCTTGGAGTTTGGCGGTGGTCGAGTCGTTGTCGGTTTCGTTTTCGGTTTGCAGAGCCGCGAACTCTGAATCGGTCTGGACGAGCGGCGCGAGCGGGTCGACGAGCGTGGTGATGACGAGATCTTTGTGCGTGATGACAGTCGGAGAGACCTGGACGTCTCCAGTCATGACGATGATTCCTGCACGCGTATCACAGATGACTTGCGCTGGGAGTTTGCGAAGTGCGCCGGAGATGTCGGTCTCCATGACATGTCCGAAGAATGATCCTGGGTTGGAGCGTTCGTTCTGGGGGACGGTGACGCGGATCGTGCGTGGGTTGATCACGCGTGCGAGCGGTTCTCCGAGTCGATCGGAGGAGAGGCGGTAGTTCTGGTCGATCTCCGATGCCATGGACGACGCGGGTCCCCAACCGGCGTAGGGTGCGTCGATGATGAGATCGAATGAGCCGCTGATGTTGGGCATGGTGTTGATGTCGCGGACGATCTGGGCGCCGCGACCGATGACCGCGACGGTGGGGTTGTCTTCTTCGGGGATGTGGAGACGACCATTGGCGAACGCATAGACCGGTGCGTTGGGGCGCGGGGTCAGGGGCGCCATGAGGAGGACGCCTCCTTTGAGGGACTGTGCGGAGTTGAGGACGGAGAGGGTGACCTCGAGTTCATCTCCGGTGATCGCGCCTTCTCTTGGGATATGGCAGGTGATGAGGACGAGAGCCGCGGACTTGGAGTTGGCGAGGTCGTCGATGCTGACGGGGTTGCCCATGTTGGTGAGTGCGGCGGCAAGCGGTCGCGCCATCGCGAGCTCGGTCCCGTCGTCACCGGTGCCGTTGAGACCGACGACGAGCCCGAGTCCTTGGATCATGGAGCCGTCTTCACCTTTGACTCTGGTGATGTCTCGGAGAATTTTGCCTGCTTGCGCAGGAGTGGCGCAGATGATTGCGCAAGTTACGATGGTGACAATCCTTCGCCACATGGTCGGACTCCTTCCGTCGTGGGACATACGCGAATGGTGTGCCAATGCTGGTGGGGGGATAGACTTGTGTATGACTCAAGATCCATTGACCCACGACCCATCCAATCTCGCGGCGTATTTCTCCGGGCTGAATGCTTCGGCGATTGATCGCGAGGACGACCCGACGACGGATGAGGATGGCCATGTGATCACGGGGACCATCGTAAATCGTCCGGGGGCTGAATCCACATCAGCGCCGGTGCGCGTGCGTGTCGGTCATGGGGTCGGAGCACAGACGGCGAGTCAGATGCTGCGGAAGATGGCGGACATGATCGATCAGAATCCCGAGTTTCTGTCCGAAAAACCCGGTTCGGCGATCCGCAGGATGCCTGACGGGAGCAATCTGAAGAAGCAACTGACGATCGAGGGGATGAAAGAGGTCGCGGATCAACTGAGCGAGGAGGAGCGAAGTCGCTTCTATAAGATGCTTGATCAGATACGGGTGCAGATTGACGATCAGGATCCGCCGGAACCTCCTGATACTTCAGGAGATCCGTACTACACACCTCCGACCCCCCCAAAGTGGGGATAATCTACGCAAGATGATCTAATCGCCTGCTATTCATAGAGATAGAATAATAAATGGCTTCAAACACCCCCAAACCCGGTAGCAAGGTCCTCGTCGCGATGTCGGGTGGGGTGGATTCGTCCGCCGCGGCCGCGATTTTGGTTGAGCAGGGGTACGAGGTGGTGGGGTGCTTCATGCGATTGGGATCTCCCGGAGAGACGCTTGATGAGCTGCAACCCTTTGATACCGCTGGGGTTTCGTGCGATCCTACAAAGGTGAAGATCGGTCATCAGGGGTGCTGCAGCGTCGGGGATGCGCACGATGCTCGGCAGGTCGCGGCGGCGCTGGGGATCCCGCTCTATGTCTGCAACTTCAAGAAAGATTTCGGGAAGATCATCGACTACTTCGTGGATGAGTATGCGAATGGGCGGACTCCCAACCCGTGTGTTCGCTGCAATGACTGGCTCAAGTTCGGGAAGCTGCACGAGTATGCGGAGCAGATTGGGGCGCAGTATGTTGCGTCGGGTCATTATGCACGGATTGATCGGAGTGGGGATGAGCCCAAGCTGCTGCGGGGTTTGGATGATGCGAAGGACCAGAGTTATGTCCTGTTCGGCGCAAGCAAGCTGCGGCTCAATGAGATGATGCTCCCGATCGGGGAGTATGCGACGAAAGCGGAGGTCCGCGCGATCGCGGAGAAGCATGATCTTCCGGTGTTTGATAAGCCCGACTCGCAGGAGATCTGCTTTGTGCCTGACAATGACTACGCGGGATTGGTGGAGCGTCGCCGTCCAGAGTTGAGGGTCAAGGGGCAGATCCTGGATGAAGCGGGGGATGTGGTGGGTGAGCACGACGGTCAGCACAAGTTCACGATCGGGCAACGGAGAGGCGTGGGGGTCGCGCTGGGGTATCCGATCTATGTCGTGGACAAGAACCCGGACGCGAACACGATCACGGTTGGGAAGGACGAGGCGCTGCGGTCGTCGCGGTGTGTTGCCAACGAGTTGAACTTGTTGATTGATGTCGAGGAGATCCGCGACTGGAAGCGGATGCTTGTGCAGCATCGGTACAACATGGACCCTGTTCCTGCGAAGGTGCGGTTTGTGGAGATGGACGCAGGGGGCGCGTCGGGACGGAGTGGCGGTGTTGAGGTGGAGTTTGATGACCCTCAGCGTGCGGTCACGCCGGGGCAGGCGCTGGCGATGTATGACTCGGATGATCCGAGCTGGGTGCTCGGGGGGGCGTGGATTACAAGCGTCAGTGGGTGATGGCTGTCATTTGGCATCGGTCAAAATCCCAGTTCGTTAGGCGATTCCATAATTCTACTTGCAGACCATGTTGACCGCTGTATCATATCATGAGCATATTTATGTTATATGAAAGGATACAGTATTATGAATCTGAACTTGAATCGATCGGCCGCAGTACTGGCGTTTTCACTGGTTGGGCTTTGTGTGCATCAGCATGCGCATGGACAGGTCGTGCGAGTGAGCACGACGGGGGTGATTGATCAGAGCACGATTAGCGGAATTCCGGTCTCGGATACATTCTCGTTCAGCTTTGATGTTGATCTCTCTATGTCGACAGACAGCAGTCCGCATCCGAATACCGGGTTGTATGTGGGGGCGGTGATCGCATTTGATCTTTCTGTGGGGAACTATCAGATTTCTGAATCCGGTGCCGGGGATGCAGTGTTCTCGCACTATCCTGGCGACATCGATTCATTGAATGTTGATCTGAGCTGGAATGAGCAGTTTGTTCACGAGTTCTTGCGATCGATTGAGTTTGATATTGGTCATCATGGAGAGATCTTGTTTGATTCGGATGACCTCGATGAGATCTTGGAGGTTGGTGGAATCGAGTCATGGAACGTCTACAAGTCACTCCGGATCGATGGCACAACTGCGGCGTTCTTCGCAGTGGGCACGCTCGACTCGATCGAGGTTAATGAGATCAATGCGGTGTGTGTTCCCGATTTGAATGCGGATGGAGTGCTGGACTTCTTTGATATCTCAGCGTTTTTATCGCTGTATCAGGCGCAGGATTCTCAAGCGGACCTGAACGATGATCAGGTGTGGGACTTCTTTGATGTGAGTTCGTTTTTAGCGGGGTACGCTCAAGGATGTCCTTGAATGATGTTCAAACATATTGAGCACCATGGATGGTGGGGGCGTAGCAGCGGCGTTACTGTGATGTTTGATGATGCTCAGCGTGTGCGGTGACGCCGGGGCAGGCGATGGCGATGTATGACGCGGATGATCCGAGCTGGGTGCTTGGGGGGCGTGGATTACGGGTCTGGATTGAACTCCCCGCAGATCGCTGAAACTCTTTCGACTTCTTCCATACTCAGATCGAACGACTCGGCTTCATCATCCCAGTTCAAGTTCTCAACTACACAGGTCAGTCGTTGTTCCGCAATAAGGAATATGTCCTCTTGGAGGCTGTAATCATTCAAATCTCTAAGATCAATCAATGGTGCCAAGATAGCTTGAGCAAGCCTTTCTTTTGATTCGTGATCTCCGGTTGATTGAACAAACACAGGCCCAAACATTTGTAGGTCAAGCACAAAATGCATGCCCATCGAATAGCCGCGTGTAGATAGCTCATCTTGAGTACTGAAGTGAATCCAATAGTCAAAGCCATCTTCAGGAGTGTAAAAGGTGAGCGCGGTTGGCCATTGTTCAGATTTGTATGTGATGCCGAAGATTCGAGATTCGGTTCGGCGTTCAGCGGTCGCGATATTGATTTCGTGGTGATAAGTTCTAAACAGGCTGGCTATATAGAAACTAACCAGTAACAGCACAATGAAAAGAAGTACTGCTGCGAATCTATATCTTTCTGCTGTTGTGTTTTTGTCCACCGAAGGACTTTACGGACATTTCCCCTTGCGGATTCATACATATCAGACAATG
Organism: Phycisphaerales bacterium; assembly: GCA_017640485.1. GTDB lineage: Bacteria > Planctomycetota > Phycisphaerae > Phycisphaerales > UBA1924 > UBA1924. The sequence continues at coordinate 15,141 of JAEPQP010000047.1, forward strand.
TGCTCTGTTTGCCCCAGTGCATCATTGACCTTCGTCAACCATTCACTGTACCCCTCGCGGCCCATCAGTCCAAAGGTAGCTTTCTTTCCGGTTTCCACGGCGGGCTGGTCGTAGGCGTCGATGTTGAGCATGCGTCCGGCGTAGGCGGTTGCGACTTGCCAGAGGGCGATGAACTCGCCGATGTGGTGGGCGTCGACCTTCGGGAACTTGATGGTCATATTTGGACGGACGGAGTCGATCAGTGCGTACTCGGTCGCTCGCTTCTCGGCGTTGAGGAGCGTGGACATGTTCTGGCCTTCGAGGTAGGAGATCGCGTCGACGCCCATACCTGTCGGGATGGTGATGTCGGTGTCGAACTCTACGACTTCGAGGAACATGAAGACCTTGTCGTTCGGTCCTTCGCGGTAGAGTTGGACCTGCGAGTGTTGGTCGGTTGCGCCGAGGGCTTTGATGGGGGTGAATCCGGCGAAGACGATCTCGTTGGCGTTGTCGAACTTCTTTCCCAGCGATTCGGCCCAGAGTTGGCGGTACCAGTCGGCCATGAGGTAGAGGGCGTTGCAGTATGGCATCATGACATGGTTGGGTTTGCCCTTGCGGGTGCCCATTTCGACCAAGAGCAACGCGAGCATCGCGGCTGGGTTCTGGTGCAGGTCCTCGTTCATGCAGCGGTCGTCCATCGCGGCGGCGCCGTCGAGGAGTGCGTCGATGTCGATCCCTGCTGATGCGGCGGAGAAGAGTCCGACTGGGGAGAGTGAGGAGAATCGGCCTCCGACACCTTCGGGGACTGGGAGGGTGGTGATCCCTGCCTCATCGCAAATTGTTCGCATCGTGCCTTTCTCGGGATCGGTGATCGCGACGACATGGCTCGCCCATTTCTTGCCGAGGGCGTTTTGCAAGCGATCGCGGATGATCATGAACTGCGCGGCGGTCTCTGCGGTTTCGCCGGATTTGGACACGACATTGAAAAGCGATTTCTTTGGATCGCAGATGCTGAGGATCGAATCGAGGTAGACGGGATCGACATTGTCGACGACGAAGACGCGTGGGCCGTTGCGTTCTTTGGTTGGGAGGAGGTTGTGGGTCGCGGGGTTGAGTGCGGATTGGAGGGCGATGTTGCCGAGTGCGGATCCACCGATGCCGAGGACGACGAGGTTGTCGTATTTGGAGGCGTCTTTGGCGAGTGGTTTGATCGCGTTGACATGCTCGGATCGCATGGGCTCGCGCCAGAGTTGTCTCCAGCGTTCCCATCCGGTGCCGTTGGTGGTCGCGAGGTCGGCGGTGATCGACTTGATTCCTTCGGCGGCGGCGGATCCTGGTGCGATGAGGGCTTCGTCAAGGCCGTGGGGACCGACGCGGGAGGAGAGCATGTTGGCGTATTCGATGGTGAGCATGGTGATAGCGTATGCCTGGGGTTCGTATGCGGTACAATTGGGGGATGATGAAGAGTGGATCAGATTCAGCAGGGGCTCAGGAGCGGGTGATCTACGACGATCGTCCTCATCCGGTGTACATCGTCACAGAGACTTGGCGGTGGATCGTGTTCGGGGTGCTGTTGTGGGGGGTGATGATCTGGATGGATGGTCGGCTGCCGGGGTATGGGTTGTCGTACTGGGGGTGGGGGGTGCTGGTGATCGTGCTGATCCGGGTCGTCATCGCGGCGATCGATCGAGTGGTTCGGGTGCACCGACTGACGGAATCGAGGGTGATCACGCAGTTCGGGATCTTGCGGACAGTCCGGACGGACATGACGCATGATCGGTTGCAGCATCTTGTTGTGGTTCGGACACTTGTGGAACGGGTCTTTGGGATCGGATCAGTCGGGATGAGCAGCGCGGGGACTGGAGTCGTTGAGAAGGTCTGGAGGGGAGTGGAGCGTCCTGAGCAGATCCGCGACATGATCCAGAAGGTTGTGGGCGGGGGTGAAGATGGAACGGGATCCGGTGAACGGAAGACTCCAGTGATCGGGTTGGTCGGCGGGATCGGGTCGGGGAAATCAACGGTTGCACGGGCGTTTTCGGATCTGGGGTGTGTGGTTTCAGATTCGGATAAATCGGGGATCGAGGCGTTGCGTCGGCCTGAGGTGATCCGTACGTTGGTGGAGTGGTGGGGGGATGGGATACTGGATGAATCGGGCGCGGTGGATCGCAAAGCGGTCGCTGGGATTGTCTTTAATGATCCGGAGCAGCGGGAGCGTCTGGAGGGGCTGGTGCACCCGATGATCCACGCGCAGCGGCACGAGTTGATCGAGCAGAGCCGATCTCAGGAAGGGATCCGGGCGGTGATTGTGGACGCGCCATTGCTGTTTGAGGCGGGGGTGGACAAGGAATGCGATGCGGTGGTGTTTGTCCAGACCCCGAAGCGGATCCGTGCTCAGCGGGTGCAGGAGACGCGCGGATGGGACGAGTCGGAGCTGGATCGGCGAGAAAAAGCACAGCTGGGACTTGAACAGAAGCGAGAACGGGCCGATTATGTAGTAGCCAATGGCGGCTCTGTTGAGGAGCTGAAGCCTCAGGTTGTTCGGATTCTGGAAGCGATTGAAGAATCGGTGAACGGATCGAGCGGCTCGTAAGCGGGTCCTTGGCGTACCTTCCCTTTGATATTTGAATACGGCACCGATCGCACAGGAGTCTGCTGGTGTCGTTTCTGAGAACTGTTTTCCTTTTCCTTTCGATTTGTCTTGTTCTGACGCCGGTTCTTGGCACTCACGGTTGAGTGTTGAGCGATATGGGTCATCGAACGCATGGGGTTTACCCACAATGAGTAAAGCTACCGAAGTTGCTGAGAAGGGTGCGAAGGCATCCGCGTCGTCCACGAAGAAAAAGGCTACCAAGAAAGCCGCGAAGAAGACGACGAAGAAGACCTCGACCACCAAGTCCAAGGCAAGC
>JAEPQP010000206.1 GCA_017640485.1 Phycisphaerales bacterium
CACCTGAGAATGGTGGGGTCGAGCCGTTGGTGCAGAAGCCGGGCTGGAAGATCCCGAGGTAAGTCTGGATGTCACCAAAGTCGAGTTGGCCGTCACTGTTGATATCCGCACGGATGTCACCGTTCTGGTACCAGTTCAAGAAGAGCTGGAGATCCACAACATCGATCCGTCCGTCCGCATTGAGATCAGCGGGGCACGAAGTGGCGAATGGATCACACCCGAGGAACGGGAGCACATTCGTATCGGTTCCGAAGATCTCGATTCGGAGTGCGGTTACAGTTTTTGCTTCACGGATGGTGCTGCCAGGAACACCGATCTCACCGAGGTTGACAACCGTATCAGCACCGGGCTCCATCGCCGGGTCATCACCAGTCGGCACACCTGCTGGGTTCTCGACATCCGGACCGAAGTCGTAGAAATCAAGCGTCCAGTACCCGCCGGAGAGTTCGCCCCAGTGCTTGTGAGTCAAGATTGGATGCTGGAAGTATGCGTATGTGGTTCCATTCACAGTGTTGGCTGTGAATCCTTCAAGCTCATCGTTTCCTGGTCCCTCAGTCATACCTGAGATGTTTGATGTAGTTGGAAGAACAAGATTCGATGAAGTGCCGGTCGGGCTCGTCAGGGTCACATACAGGTCGTTGCTTCCCGCTCCGGAAACCGTGAGTTCAACGACAATGTTCTCGATTTGGATATTGTCGCGGACGCAGAATCGGAACTGGTTGAGACCAGGACCAACAACAAGCGAGGATTGACCGGTCACTGGAGGTACAGCTCCATCTGGTTCAGGATCAGGATCGGTAAAGGTCGCGTCAGCGATTGCGATCGGTTCAAATGGAATGCCGGGAACATCGTCGTCGTCACCACCGCCTCCCAAGCCGAGGTCGCCAACAAGACCGGAGTCCAGTCGGATCAGAGGCGGAGCACCATTCCAAGTGCGAGCCATCTGAATCGCAGCATTGGCATCGATGATACCGAAGCCGTATTGATCCGAGTGGCGGATGCTCTGATTCACAATCGGAGGCACGAGATCCGGGTTGTTGTAGAATCCATTGTTGACTTGCCAGAAATCACGCAGGACAGATGGTGGAGCGAACGGTGTGTAGTACAAGCGATTGTTCACAAAATCATAGTTTGGCCATTTGGTCGCGCCAGGCTTCGTGCTCTCCTGAATCGAGCGGAAGAAAATGTGCTGGATATCTCGTGGTGTGAGGTTCGGGTTTGCTTCAAGCATCAAAGCAACAATCCCTGCAGCGGTCATTGCTGCCGATTGATTGCCACCAACCCCAGCCAAGAGCGGAGGTGGAATTTCAACATTTGTCGCACCGAACGGTCCGATGGTCAGCACGCCACGGCCAGAGCCGTTTGGTGCGGCTTGATTCCCAGAGAACACGCCATTGTTAGTGCCGGCATAGACCGAAGCAAATACACCCGGGCCGATCGGGCTGAACAGGTCCAGATTCCCATCCTCACCGACGGTATTGATGATCAGTGAATCCCGATCGTTCGCCAACGCGTAGTAGTGGGTCTGGCTTGTGATGTAGAACTGCTCAAGGGTGACCGGTGCGGATGTCCGCACTGCGTCAACTGGTGCAGCGCCGAGTGCGCCCAGTGTTTGGGTCAGGAAGCCATTAGTCAGCGAAACACCAAGCAGGTTCGGGTTCGCGGAAACCACATCCCACACATACGGGGTGCCGTAATTGTAAGGATCTGGCTGGAGACCAACATTGAAACCAGATCCAAAGATATGGATGGTGCCTTTGCGTCCGCGTCCAAACTTAACCGAGTTCTTGAAGGAATCGAATACAAACTCGTTCTGACCTCCGGGGATGAGATCCGAGCTAAAGCCTTGTGTGGTGTACTCGGAGACCAGTTCGTGGACCTTGATGTCCAGTCGCTGCGATTCCCACTCGTAGGCCTGTGATTCACGCAGACGCGATGGACCACGGAACAGACTCGCGACACCCGCTCCAGGAGCAACGCCGTGCAGGTCGGTTGGATCCGCGGTTCGTTCAGCGGCGATGATGCCCGCGTATCC
>JAEPQP010000007.1 GCA_017640485.1 Phycisphaerales bacterium
AAAAAATCAGAGGTCTCCCTGATCGGGATGAGTGGCAAGCAGATTGTTGCGGATGTCGTCGAGTGCGGATCTGGGATGCCGGTTGTCTTTCTCCATGGCTTGGTGGGACTCAATGAACACTGGGAGCATGTCGTCCGCTCGCTCTCGTCGCGTGCGCGATGTGTGACCCTCGAGATGCCCCTGCTGTCGCTTCGGAAATCGGACTGCTGCATCCAAGCGGTCTCCGCGATGACGATGCAGTTCCTCGATAAGCACTTCGATGAGCCAGTGGTCCTGGTCGGCAACTCCTTCGGGGGACATGTCGCGCTCCGAGTCGCGCATGAGCGTCCCGAACTCGTGCGTTCGCTTGTCCTCGCTGGATCGAGCGGCTTGATCGAACGCACCGTGGTCAAGGGCGCGCCCGTCCGACCCTCGCGCGAATGGCTGATCGAGAAGATCGGTGAGCTGTTCTACGACAAATCTTTCATGGATCCAGGAGATGTCGATCGCGCCTACGCACTGCTCAACGAGCGTGGCGGAGCACGAGCAATGGTCAAACTCTCCAAAAGCGCTCGAAGAGACAACATGGCCGATGATCTGGGTGAGATCGAGCAGCCCACGCTCCTGATCTGGGGGAAGGAAGATGTTGTCACGCCCCCGAGTGCCGGTCAGGGATTCACGGAGCTGATGCCCAGCGCGGAACTGTACTGGATCGACGCCTGCGGGCACGCACCGATGATCGAATCCCCCGTGGAGTTCTCCAAAGCGATGCACGCGTTCTTTGACAAGCAGGGATACGCAAAGAGCGATTCAAGCACAGAGGACCAAGCGTGAGTTCGAAGGGTCTTCAGCACGCCGCAATGCCGGCACCAACCCCAAACGCACCGTATTCGTTGACGAGCCTGGTGGGGGTTGCACTGCGTGCTCGCGTCGAGCACCGACGGCGCAAACTCAACAATCTCGATCACTGGAAGAACAACACCCACGCGATCCAGAGCGCCCAGCTCCGTCAGAACCTCCGAGCCGCGGCTCAGACATCCTTCGGGAAAAAGCACGGCTTATCGTCCATCGCATCAATCGAAGACAACCAAGAATTGATCCAAGCGTACCGACAGGCCGTCCCGGTCTGCGATTGGTACGCATTCAAGGATGAGATCGAGTTGATGCGTGAGCAGGGACAGCCCGATGTGCTCTGGCCTGGGCGCGTCGAGCACTTTGCGCAAACATCGGGAACCACCGCCGGGGACAAGTTCATCCCGGTCAGCGAGCAGATGTTCCGCTCAAACTTCCTCGCTTCGCTCGACATCTTCGCGCACCTCATCAATCGTGGTGCCCATCCAGAGCGACTAATGGGCGGCCGCTGCTTGTTCCTCGGCGGATCAACAGATCTTGAATACAACGAGCACGGCATCGCGACCGGGGACCTCTCCGGGCTGGTCACCCCGCTGATCAAATGGCCCCTCTCAACGATCTACTCTCCAGGTCCGCAAGTCGCGCTGATGAGTGATTGGCCCGCGAAGATCGAAGCGATGGCGCAGCTCGCGATCAAGCAAGACATCCGCTTCATCTCGGGTATGCCGAGCTGGGCGCTGGTGCTCATCGATCGCGTCATCGAGCTCGCCAACGAGCGGGGTATGAACGCGACCTGCGCCAAAGATGTCTGGCCAAACCTTGAGGTCTTCGTCCACGGCGGTGTCAAATACACGCCGTTCATCGAACGCATGTCCCTCGCATTTTCCGGGGATCCAAAGACCGACTTCCCGTGCAGACACGAGCTCTACCCCGCGTCCGAAGGGTTCATCGCGATGCAGGATCAGGACAACGATCCGGGGATGAGACTGCTCGTGGACAACGGCACCTACTACGAGTTCATCCCACGCCAGCAGATCGATGACGAGAACCCGACCACGCTGTCATGCTGGGAAGTCGAGGAAGATCAGCAGTATGTCGTCGTGATGAGCACCAACGCGGGTCTCTGGAGATACATCATCGGAGATGTGGTCGAGTTCGATACTATCCCCAATGGGCCGCACGATACCAACGGCCAAGGACCGGCACGACTCCGCATCGTTGGTCGCCACCGACACTTCATCAACGCGTTCGGCGAGAACCTCATCGGAGAACACATCGAAGAAGGGGTGAGCGCCGCGTCACGAGCGACTGGAGTCACGATCGGAGAGTTCACCGCAGCACCTGTGTATCCGACAAAGACATCCCGCGCGGGTCTGGAAGTCGCGATCGAGTTTAAAGGCACCCTGAATCCTGACCAGATCGCGAACTTCGGACGCATCTTTGACGAAACCGTCAAAGCCACGAATGTCGACTACAACACCAAACGCTCCGATTCGCTCGGCATGACCGAACCAACGATCACGGCTCTCCCCGACGGCACCTTCCATCGCTGGCTCGATCGCAAAGGGAAGCTGGGTGGTCAGCACAAGTGTCCACGATGCGCCAACCATCGTGAAATACTGGGTGAAGTACTCGAAGCCGCGCATCAGTAGACTGTTTTGCCCAGTCACTAGACATAAAACCAAGTCTTTTCTATACTTCCGCTCTTGTATCTATTTTTGGAGGTTGTGATGTCAGTGCTTTTGGTGCCCCACGCGGCGGACGCGATTCTCGAACAACTCGATGGCTTCGTCGATCAACTCAGCGATGATCAGTTCGTTCAAGAATCCACAACCTTCCCCGGCGGCACAGCAGGCAAGCACATCCGTCACACCCTCGATCACTTCAAGGCCGCGATCATGACCGATTGCGCCCAAACCATCGATTACGATCATCGCGAGCGAGGCGTGAATGTCGAATCCGACCGCTCCGCAGCGAAAGAACAGATCGCACAACTCCGCAGTTGTCTCTGTGATCTGAGCGAGGACCACCTGACCAACGAGGTCACCACCCGCGTTATGTGCTCCGGGAACGGTCAATGCGCCGAACTCAGTTCAACACGAGGCCGCGAGATTTTCTTCGCGATGCACCACTCAATCCATCACAACGCGATCCTCAAAGCAATCGCAACCGAACTCGGGGTAACCCTCGACCAGAGCTTTGGTCTCGCCCCCTCAACCATCAACTTCGAATCCGGATTGGCTTCCTCCTGATATGTGCACACTCAGCATGATCGAAACCTCTGGAGGGGGGTATCGGGTCGTCCACAGCCGCGACGAGCAGCGTTCCCGCGGCCGCGCATACCCACCAACCACCCGGACACTCGAATCTGGACTCACCATCGAGCACCCAACCGATGTCGATGCTGGGGGGACATGGGTCGTCGCCGCCGAGAGCGGGATCTGTGCCGGCGTGCTCAACTACCAGACCAACGGAGCCGTGAATCCCCATCCACGCCAATCCCGAGGCCTCATCCCGCTCCATCTGATCCAGCACGGGTCTCCAGCATCAATGCTCAAGGCGCTCAAGAACATCGATCTCTCGGCCTACGCATGCTTTACAGCATTCGGGGTCGAGTGCACGACCAATGGACCGCGTGTGATGATCGCGCAGTGGAACGCCGAGGAACTGATCGTCGTTCGAGAGGGGACCGAGTCCTTCAAGCCGGTCGTGGTCGCGTCTTCGGGTCTCGGAGACGAGATCGTCCAGTGCCGAGTGCCGCTGTTCGAGCAGACGGTTGCTCAGAATCAGACGAGCGAGCAGCAGGACGCTTTCCACATGCATCAATGGGACGATGAGCCGCAGACTTCTGTCCTGATGTCTCGTGAGAACGCTCGGACCGTGAGTATCACGACGATCGAGGTTCAGAATGGGGAATCCGGTCCGTCCAAGCCGATAATGATCTACCAAGAGCTCCCCGAGAACGACCCGGCATGTGACCCGGTCGGTGCCGGGATGCTACAGTAGAGGCACCATGACCGACTTCCTATCTGATCTCATCGATGCACAGTTCATTGTCTCAGCACTGACCCTCGCGATCGGCGTGCATGTCGTGCTCGGATGTGCCGCGATCTCGATCTGGATCGAACGCAAACTCTCCGCGTACATCCAAGACCGCATCGGTCCAAACCGCACAGGATTCGACTTCGGTCTTCCCTTCCTCGGCTTCCTCAAAGGCATGCTCGGACTGGGTCAGATCCTCGCCGACGGCATCAAAGCGGTCACCAAAGAAGACTACACACCACCCAATGTCGACAAGGTGCTCTTCACACTCGCACCAATGATCGCGGTGGTCCCCGCCCTCATCACATTCGTCATTCTGCCTTGGGGTGGGTATGTGTACATCCCTGAGATCACACTCCCGGTCATTGGATTGATCGGTGGAGAAGCCGTCGCGGTTGCGGGCGCTGAAGTCTCCGTCGGCATCATCTACCTCCTCGCGATCGCATCCGTCGGTGCCTACGGCGTCACGCTCGGTGGTTGGGCATCGAACAATAAATATTCCATGCTCGGCGGCCTCCGCGCGACCGCTCAGATGATCTCCTACGAAATCCCAATGGGTCTCGCGCTGCTCTGCTGCCTGCTTATTGCGGGATCATTCCTCCCAACCGAAATCATCATGCAGCAACGCGAGCACGGGTGGCTCATCCTGTCGCTCCCGCTCCCCGGCATCCTGTTCTACATCTGTGTCCTCGCAGAAGCGGGACGCGCTCCATTCGATAACGCAGAAGCCGAGCAGGAACTCGTTGGTGGATACCACACCGAATACTCCTCGATGCGCTACCTCCTCTTCCCGCTCACCGAATACCTTCACATGGTTACCGGCAGCGCGTTCTTCGTGCTCCTCTTCCTCGGCGGATACGACCTCCCATTGGTCGGATTGACCGATACCGAATCTACGGGTCTCCTCGCGATGCTCGTCAAGTTCCTCGTGTTCGTCTCCAAGACCATGCTCTTGGTGTGCTTCGCGATCGCGCTCCGCTGGACGATCCCGCGTGTTCGCTACGACCAGGTCATGATGCTCGGATGGGGCGCGATGATCCCCGCAGGATTGCTCATGATCGTCGTCACCTCGGTGATGGTCCACATGGGATGGACATCCATCCTCCCGATGCTCGCGGCCAACGCGTTCATGCTCGTCGTGATCATGATCGGTCGAAAGGTTCTCGCGAACATGTTCGGTCGCTCGGTCGTGAACCACAAGATCCCGATGTACGGCTCACGCTACTCGCCCGTCGAAGGATCGGTTGTCCAGACCGCGCCATCACACCCGATCGCGCGTCAAGACAGCCCTGCATAATCACAAGAGTGTGAATGTATCAAACACACAACGCTCGGCTTATTGCCAAGGTTTGATGTCTGATGTCCGGAGCCGCTGGTAGAAGGTTGGGAGCAGGTATCCCCGATCATCGTGGATGTAGATGCGTCCCGAGACGACGAACCGGGTGCTGTCACCGTGCGCGATCGCTTGGTTCTCCATGCTCATCAGCAACGAGCAGGGGAGCATCGTGAGTTCCACTGCATCGCTCGAAGTCGCTTCATCATGATCAAAGACCGCGATCCACGATCCGTCCGGAGCACGATCCAATCGACCAGGTCGACGGATCAGCAGTGTCCCCTCACGAATCCCCGGTGCCAGTTCCGGAGCCGCGGCTTGGAGTTGGGACGACCCTTCGTCCAAAGTCCGAGGACTCACAGGAAGCACGCGTTGTTCGTCGATGTCGATCGTGCTCTCCGCATCGAGTTCTCTGAGCAGTTCAAGGACATCTGGATCCTCGCTCAGTCCTGCGGATTCTTCAGATGACTCCTGAGGAGCGTCTTCACTGACATCCTGATCTGGTTCTTCAACAGGTTCTGCTGGCGCGGAGACCACCCCGATCGCGTAATCCGAGATGAGCAGGTAGTTCCGGCCGTGGTAGGTCAGGATTTCCCCCGACACGATGACCGGCTGGTTCGCCCAGATACTCTCGAGCTGATCCAGCGTCGAGCAGGGGAGCAGCAGGACAGGCCCCTCACCTGGGACGCGCTGAGCAGGATCCGGGACAAAGATCAATCGGTCATTGGGAGCAGGCACAAGCCGACCACTCCGAGAGAGGACGAATGATCCTTCAGCAAGCGCAGAGGGTGCTTCAACCTGAGCAACGCTGTTGTTCACGACCTTCATCCAGTCCTGACCCTGCGTCAGACCCGTCTGGTGCGGCAGGGAAGTCTGCGCCTCAGTCGGTTGGATCGGTGTGGTATTGGTTCCCATCCGAGGCATCGAGTCCTTCAGGACCTCAATCCGCTGACGATCCGAAGGCTCACTCTCGGCCGGCGTTTCCGCATCCTGCGCGAACACAGCAGTCCCAGAGAGGAGCGTGAGCAGAAGGGCGCAGCGGGGGAGGCGGTTCAGATTCGACATCGGCTTCCTTGGAATACTCGGCGGTCATCGCCTGTTGGATCCTGAGAACCGGGTCATCAGATCGATCTGATGGCACGATACCCTTGTATCCTATCGTGCTTTCAGGCGCCAGATGTTGACCTTTGCGGCGTGGTGTTCTAGCGTCATCTTCCCCAATTGGGGAAACAGGCCGGCCGTGTGCCCGAGTGGACTAAGGGAGCGGATTGCAAATCCGTTGTGCGAAAGCCAATCGTGGGTTCGAATCCCACTGCGGCCTCTTGAATGACCGATCCGGATCATCCGGGTCGGTTTTTTCGTGTCCAAACCACTACGATCTGCGGATGAGTAACCAAGCCCCCATGGACACCCAAGCGACCCAGCAAGCCCTGAGCCAGTTCCAGAACGACTTCCGAGCCGTTCAGGAGCAGATCTCCAAAGCCGTGGTCGGACAACGAGCCACGATCGAGGACCTCCTCACCTGCTTGTTCGCCGGCGGACACGCGCTCCTAGAGGGTGTTCCCGGGATCGGGAAGACGCTGCTGGTTCGGACGATCTCCCAAGCCGTGGACCTGAGCTTTGGTCGAATCCAGTTCACTCCGGATCTCATGCCCGCCGATATCACCGGGACCACGGTCGTTGACGAGATCGAAGACGAGCACGGCTCGCGCCGCCGAGCGTTCCGCTTCCAACCCGGACCGATTTTCGCGAACATCGTCCTCGCTGACGAGATCAACCGCGCGACCCCAAAGACCCAGTCCGCGCTGCTTGAAGCGATGCAGGAACGCACCGTCACCATCGGAGGCGTTGAGGGCACAACCCATCAACTCCCCAGCCCATTCTTCGTCCTCGCGACCCAGAACCCCGTCGAGCAAGAGGGCACCTACCCCCTCCCCGAAGCACAGCTCGATCGGTTCTTCTTCAAACTCCGCGTCGGATACGCGAACCGGGAGGAGATGGGACAGATTGTCGCGTTGACGACCGGATCGACCAAGCCAGAGATCGAGCGGGTGATTGATGCAGAGCAACTCATCGCGCATCAGCAGCTTGTCCGGCGCGTCCCGGTTGCTCCCCATGTCCAAGATTACGCGATCCGTTGTGTGCTCGCGACCCACCCGAAGGGGGAACTCTCCGATGGACAGTTTGCAACCCCCATGGTGTCTCGGTTCGTGCATCTCGGCGCGTCCCCACGCGCGGCGCAGACGCTGATGCTCGCCGGGAAATGCCGAGCGCTTCTTGATGGACGCGCCGCTGTCTCGATCGAGGACATCCAGCGCGTCGCGCTCCCCACGCTGCGTCACCGGATCATGCTCAACTTCGAAGCATCCGCCGAGCAGGTTGATGCGGACATCGTGGTTCGGAATCTGATCGAAACGCTACCCCGAGATGCGACATAAGTTGCGAACATTTTGCGGTCTGGGCGAAAGTTTTTCTCTAGAGAAAAACGGGAACAGCCCATCTGTACAAGCGAATAGGTTTCGGACTGCCATGCTGATGGTGTGGGTATGTGCAGGATCGGGCATGACCACACATCATCGCCTGTGCTCAGCTGCTTTGTGTGGAGCTGTGCGGTCGCATTGACCAAGGGACATCACACCCTATCTGGAGTTTGAATATGAAGAATCCGTGCGCGATCGCTGCGCTCATGCTGCTGGGGACTGGAGCATGTGCGGGCGTGGTCGATGACTTTGAAAGCTACACGCTGGGAGGTTCGCCCAGCGGGATTTGGCAAGACGCGTCAAGCTACATTGTGAATCCGAGCAATCCCGGACCAACTGTGGAGGTCATTACCACAACCGATGCGATGGGCAACGCGACCCAAGCCGTGCAGATCCAAGATGGGCTGGGCAGCTCAGGCGGGATCATCGGTCAGGTCCAGCACGCATCAATGCAACGGATGGAGATGGATGTCCGTCTCGATCAGATCGGGAACGGGAGTAACCCCAACTGGATTGCAGCGACTGGATTTGCTCAGCTGACCGATCAGGATGACATCAATCGGATGCCACAAGCGTTCGTTTACGCCGACAAGAACTCATCACGCTTCCGCTTGTATGTCAGCAACAGCAACGGGAACACTGGATTCCGCGACTTTGGTCTGGGAGCACATTCCTGGGAACTCGATACCTGGTATCGGATCGGGTTGGGAGTGAATAGTGAAACCGGTGTCTTTGAAGTCTCGATCGTCAACGCACAGACAGGTGAAGTGCTCGTCGATGTCCTGCGTGGATACAACGGCTGGAACAGCGACTTCGGTCAGTACGATCTTGCAGGCGTCATCGACGGCGAATACGGCTCAAATCTCGGGACAATCGCGAACATGGCATCGGTTGATAACTTCTCGTATGTCCCATCGCCGGGAACAGCTCTGGCGCTCGGCGCATTGGGATTGTTCGCGTCCCATCGAAGACGAACATGAGTGCTCAGAATGAATAAGGGTCGTTGACCAGCGCACGACGGCGCATAATCGTGGGGGTCGGCATCGTCGTCGCTTCTTTGCACGCATCCGCGAGTGCCATCAAGAACTTCTCGTGTTCAGGGCACGCATCGAGACGATCCAAAAAGTCATCCACCAACCACGCCGCGGGATCATCCGGTTCCCCGGCGTTCTTTGCATCCTCGATCGCTTGATCCCCGAGCTGCTCGCTCGCGTAGGTAAACCACGATGCGTCGATGATTTCGGGATTGCTCGGAGGTTCGATCCGGATACGAACGACACGCTCACCGACCCCAACGATCGGCCAGAGCCCGTTAGACATCTGCGGCTCGCGCGTTAGCACAAACACTGGCACCCCCGCGTTGTTCGCGGCTGTGCGGAACTGTCGAGCATCCGCGCCGACCAGATTCGGAGCAAACAGGTACGCCCCATGCTCGGGACCGTCCTGGAGATCTTCTCCAGAAGTGATGACCCGGATTGGTCCCGCTTCGATCGCTTCGAATCGCAGCCCGCGCTGCGCTTCGAGCATCGGCATGCAGATCCGACTCATCAGCTCGAAATCACCTCGTGACCGAGCGATCTGGAGCGCATCCCGGCACAGCATCGCTGCGTGCAGCCAATCACCGCTGCGCTGCGACTTCGCAGCGCTGAGCATGAGCACATCGATCTCGTCAGACGAGACGGCTCCATGATGACCGGATGGTTGAGCAGACGATGACAAGGTGTGTTCCTCTCTCCAGACACCCCGCATGACTTGTCATGATCGATGCGGGAAGCTCAAGACGGCGGCTCGCTCGTAGAAGGACCACTCCGCGGCAGGGTATCCACAATCAGAGCACCCAACAGCGCAGACCATTTGGTCGCAAGCTCTTCCAGATCATACTCGATCACATCCCCGAGCGAAGACCAATCTTCGTTTTGGAGCGTTTCTCGGACTTCTGAAAGGGCTGTGGACAGCGATTGAACAATCTCGGATCCATGCTCGCTCCCTATCTGGACGCTCTGGATGTCAAGATTGGTAATTTGGGTAATCTGGTCAGCCATGTCCCGGATCGCTTGCCAGCCCTCGAGGATCGAGCGGAGCGTCTCCATCGAGTCACCCAGTTCTCCTGATCGGATCTGCTGAGCGCACTGAGCTTGATCCGCTTTGAGCAGCTCGATCGAGTCGATCGCGGTGTTGATCGACTCGTTGACCATCGATCGGGTATCCGCTGTTGTGAACCGGAGTTCCTCGATCGGTCCGAGCGTTTCGGGGGTGTCGCCGTAGAGTTCGTCCGGCGCGGGCTGTCCATCAACGAGGATGTCCACGATGAGTCGGCCAGCATTTTCCGCGTGGAGTCGTGCCTGCTCGATCGCTTCCCCGATGTCGGGGGCGTCGGAGAGTTGTGTGTTGTCGATCCAGATCTGCATATGAACTCCAAGAGCACAGGTGGGTATTCAAGAAGGAGTCGGCTGGGGCGCAACCTTCGCTCGAGTCTTTTCTTTATTCAAGAGTCTGAGGTTGCGAGCGTAAATTACGATCCCGGTCGATTGACCCATCACTCCAACAATATCGACGCGCCAGACGAAGTAGGTGAACAGACACACGCCTCCGATGAAACTAAACCACCAGAAAATCTCGGGGACCGTCGAGACCTGCGATCGTTCCGAGATGATCCACTGGATAAACATGCGTCCAAAGAACGCGGCCTGTCCGACGAGCCCGATCATCACCCACCCGAATGTACCCCAAGTGGTGATGTTAAAGAACCCGAGCAGATGCCGCTCGAGCGCGTGGCGCGCGTTCCACTCCGCGACCTGCTGAGAGATGAAATGGTCGAGCTCGATCGGGTCATAGAACGCGTCGGATCGCAAACGCGCCGGAGCGACCACCCGGTACTCCAAATCTCCATCCGGAGTATGCGAGCGATCGAGCATGATCTCGATCGCGCCGACAGAAATGGTCAGATCCGTCGCAGAGCGTGCCAGCGCTGGTTGGAGCACGAGCCACATCCCCAGAAACACAAGGAGCACCATCGCGATGATCGGTCCAGGCTTCATGCGTTGAGCGTCTCCGATTCACGACGAGAGGTTGGGTCCTGGGGGGTTGGGTCCTGAGCAGTGGGGGACAGGGATTCATGGGTCAGTTCGATCGAGGTCACCGGACGACGACGCGAGCGCATCCAACGGATCGCGAAGAGATCGATCAGACCCGGGAGTGCCCGTTTCGTGATCCCCATCCCATACTTCGGTTCCCCGGCGTGCCGATTTCGGTGATTCACAGGGATCTCAACAACCGCGTATCCAAGATGACGAGCGGTCGCGGGGATAAACCGGTGCGCCCCCTTAAACTCAAGCGGGAGCTTGAGCGCGATCTCTCGCTTCATGATCCGCAGCGAGCATCCCGTGTCGGTGATCGTGTCACCGAGGACCATCAGCCGGAACTTGCGTCCGACCCACGATCCAAACTGACGGATCTTCGCATCGCCTTGGCTCCGAACCTGCGATCGGTCGCCCTGGACAAAGTCTGCGTTCGATGATTCGAGCAGTTCGAGCATTTTGGGCAGATCCGCTGGATCGTTCTGAAGGTCCGCGTCGAGCGTCGCGACGAGTCGTCCCCGAGCAGATCTGAATCCGGCATGGAACGCCGCGGATTGGCCGTGCCCGGATCCGGATGGCGTATTGGTCATGGACACACAGCGGACCCATGGACGATCAGTCTGGTGAGCGAGGATTTTCTCGCGTGTCTGATCGGTCGATCCATCGTCCACAATGATGAACTCGAAGCGGATCTGGAGGGGTTCGAGCGCCGCTCCGACCTCTTCGATGAGCAGGTCGATGTTCTCGTCTTCGTTGTGAGCAGGCGCAAGAACAGAGAGCTCGATATCCGAGTGATTCAAGATCGAGTCGTCTGATTTCACTTCTGTGCGGGTTCTGTCCATCGGGTTCTCGTCATCGACACTCGAAAGCGTGCGCCGTCTATCCTAGAGTGTTGGCCCAGCGCAGGCTTCACAAAGGACGGAGATCAACGCATATGCACTTCCACGAAGACGAAAATGTTGGCCCGCAGACCGTTCCGGTCCGCATCATCCTCGAAAACCCGGAAGAACTCAACGAGGACGGATCCGACAAAGCCGAGCATGAACTCATGGCCGCGAAGGGCGAGCACCTGCTCAATCTCGCGCTGAGAAACCACATCAACATCGAGCATTCCTGCGGCGGGGTCTGCGCCTGCTCGACCTGTCATGTGTATGTCGAGGAAGGTATGGATTCGCTCAGCGAAGCCGAGGAAGACGAGGATGATCGCGTCGAAGAAGCGCCGGGACTCCAGATCAACTCGAGACTCTGCTGCCAGTGCGAAGTCGAAGGCGACGGCCCGATCGTGATCCGCGTCCCAGCCTGGAACCGGAATGCGGTCAAGGAAGTGCCTCACTAGCACCAATCCAGCACGCCGAGGGTGGAGATGATCTATCCTATCGGTATGAAGAATCCATCAAAGATCCTGTTTACTGCAATCTCCTTGCTTGCGATGTTGATTGTTGTTTCATGCTCTACATCATCAAATGAAGAGAAACAGGAATCACAGGAGTCTGTAGATTGGATGATGAATCCCGTTTGGGCATTCATGAGTGTCGAGGTCCCCAAGCCTGAGGACCTCGACGGCGCGAAGGGGTTCGGTCTGGTCATCACCAACTCCGACTTCGATGATCCCGGCGATGGGTTCTCGTGGGACGAGCCCAACCATCCCAACGCGATCGGGATCGGTTTCGATGTCCATAACCCACCCCCGACGGACATCGAGCCCGACGAGAACGGGCGCGTGATGGGATGGTTCGACGAGTTCGGGAACTGGTACGATCGTCCGCAGCGTGAAGTCTCGATCCATGTGGATGGACAGGAGCGGATCAATGTCCTGTCTCCCGTGGAGTTCCGGACTGGAGAACAGGTCGATATCGCGGTCCAACTCAACTATGTCACCGGCGGGGCGCACATTCTCGTGCTTATCAACGGACAGGTCGTCATCGACGACATGCTCTGGGGTATTCGCGCTGGTCTGTGCTCGCTGACAAGCGGGACGATCGGTGATTCCATCAAGATCAAAACAATGCGGATCATGGATCATGAGCTCAAGCAGGTTGACTACCAAGAGCCGGTACGTGTTCCTGTGTTCGAGGAGGAACTTCTCACCAACGCCGCGTGGCTCAAGTCTGAAGTTGATTTCTCAGAAATTCCAGAACAGGTCGGCCGAGTCATCGCAACGCTCACGCTCTCCGAACCCGAGATGGGATACGACCACTGGGACAAAAAAGGCACAATAGGGCTCCGTATGCCATCGACCATCGATGATGAAGGCAAGGAGATCAAGGGAGAACGATTCGAGGTCTTCCGCTTCATCACGCCCTACCGGCGCGGATGGACATGGCACATGGATGTGACGGATCTGCTCCCGCTATTCAAAGATGCTCGTGAGTTTGATGCGCACATCGGGACCTACATGAAGGGGTGGCTCGTGAGTTTCGATCTGGACTTCTATCCCGGAGAGCTTGATCGCACCCCAGTCAAGGTGGTCAATCTCTGGAACGGGAACGCGGATATCGGAGATCCTGAGAAGCCGGTCGAGGAGTTCTATGTTCCCCGCGAGATTGAGGTTCCCGATGGGACCACACACGCCCGCGTGCGAGCAACCGTCACCGGGCACGGCATGTTCCCCAACTCCAAGAACGCCGGGGAGTTCATGCCGATCTGGAGAACGATGACGATCAGCAGCGGATCCAACGGTGGAGATGTGCTGGGACAAGATTTCATCAGCATGTCCGAGCGGAACCATCTCTGGAAAACGGATGTGTACCTGAACCCATGCAGGCCACAAGGCGGGACTTGGAAGTTCGATCGCTCTGGATGGGCGCCGGGAGACAAGGTCGAGCCTTGGATCGTGGATGTGCAGCCTGAGTTTTTGTTCGGCGAGCAGATCACAGTCGAGTATGAACTCGACGAATACCTCAACGAGGGGCGCGGCGAAACCTGGGCGCCGCACCACTGGACCGATGCGGTCGTGGTCTTCTACAAATAATCACCCGTAGTTTGCTCTCAAAGCGCAATCCCCCACCAGAAAGTCTCCATGGCTCAGCAACGCAAACTCCACGACAAGTACTTCAAGCTCGCCAAGCGCGAGGGGTATGTCGCACGCTCGGCGTACAAACTCCTCGAGATCCAGAAGCGGCGCAAGCTCATCCGCAAAGGGGACCGGGTCCTCGATCTTGGTTGTGCGCCCGGTTCATGGATGCAGGTCGCCGAGCAGATCGTCGGGGAAGAGGGGCTGGTGGTCGGGATCGACCTCCAAGCGATGAAGATCGATCTGGGACCCAACTCCCGAACCGTCCAAGGCGATTTCACTGAAGTCGATATCTCGGAGCTGCTCCCTCCCAAAGTGATGCATCAGAAAGTTGTGTTCGATCTGCCCGAAGATCAGCAGCCCGAACCCGAACTGATCCAGCCGTTGTTTGATGTCGTGATGTCCGACATGGCGCCATCAACAACCGGACACGGCGACCACTTCATGTCAGAGCGCCTCTGCCAAGTGATTGTCGATGAACTCCCCAACCTGCTCCGAAAGAACGGGAACTGCACGATGAAAGTCCTTGAAGGAGAGACCTTCCCTCAGCTGCTCAAACGCGTTCGTCGATGCTTCCGGGTCGCGGGCGCGATCAAACCCGACGCGTGCAGAGATGTCTCGCGCGAGACCTACATCTTCGGAATCGGTTTCCGGCCCGATCGTGTGCACCAGAAGAGTGAGAGCGATCAACCCAAGCCATTGACACCACCACCGGGTTGGGGGTCCTGACCGATGGGGTTCCTCGAACCCATCGCAGGGATCGTTGCGGGTTCCATCGGTTGTGTGCTGGTCCTGTTGTTCTGGATGCTCAGACTGCGACGGAAGCCCGTCCGAGTGTCATCCACGATGCTCTGGAAGCGATCGATCCGCGATCTTGAGGGAAACATCCCCTGGCAGCGCGTCAAGCCTTCAACACTCCTCTTCCTCCAACTCCTCGCGGTGATCCTGCTCGCGATCGCGATCGCTAGGCCGTTCACTGAAGGCACGGACTGGTCGAACACCAGCGGCGAGGTCGTTGTGCTCATTGACGCGGGCGCTTCGATGCAGACGATGGTCAACGACTCTGGAGACACCCGCTTGGATCTCGCGAAGGACAACGCGATCGATGTCGTTCGTTCCATCGGTTCCCGATCCTCCTCCGCTCGATTCCGGGTATTCCGCGTCGGACCCGAGACCAGACAGATGACCAGCGCCCCGGTTTCGTGGAGACAAGCACGCGGCGCGATCGAATCGATCCAGCCAAGCGATGTCGGGAGTGATCTCGCATCAGCGATCACACTCGCCAACCTGAGTGTCTCGGATACGCAGCAATCGGATTCGGATGATGAGCCCAGCGAAGGGACACCTCAAGCGGTCACGCTGTTCGCGTTCACCGATTCCTCGATCGACGATCCAGCGGTCCGGGTCATCCGTCCAATCGAGCAACTCAATGAAGATTGGGACGCAGGGAATCTCGGGATTGTGCTGGTCGGGGCGCAGCGTGATGTGATCGACCCAGCGCAGTGCAGGGTCTTTGTGACTGTTGCCGGGGATATCGGGGATCAGGGATCGGTGGGGGTGACGATCCGTGCACGCGTCGATGCAGAGGTGCTCGCGTCGCAGTCCGTAGCGCTCGAACCCGACAGCAACGGGGAAGCTGAAGCAGCGGCTACGCTCGTGCTGGAACTGGATCGATCGGGGATCATCGAGCTCGAACTCTCGCGTCCCGATGTGTTCATGATCGACAACAGCGCGTGGATCCATATGCCCGACCCGACCCCCATCCTGACCACAGTGGTCGCGCGCGATGGACTCGCGGATCCGCTGCTCGTGGATGTTGTGCGTGCTTCCACACGAGGCGAAGTCCGTGTGATCGCTCCAGAGGAATCCGTTGAGAGCGCGACCGGATTGATGATCTTCGATCGTGTCCCTCGTCCAGAGCGTTTACTGCTCCCGAGCATTCAGATCGGCTCCAGCGAATCCAACGAGTCTGCATCGATCCGCAGAGTGCTTGGCTGGGATCGCGGGCATCCGTTGATGCAAGATGTCGAGCTTGGACGACTCCGATACACGATCCCGGATCTCGATCGTCCACAAGCGGGGTCTGATGTTCAGGTCATCGCACGCGATGAATCGGGTCCAGTGATAATCGAAACAGCACAATCCGGCGTTCGTCACATCTGGATCGGGTTCTCGATCGAGGACTCAAACTGGGGGGTCCAGCTCTCGATGCCGATCTTCTTTGCCAATGCTGTTCAGCGGCTGCTTCCCGGGACCAGCGGCTCTGGAGTGGTGTACCGAACCGGGATTGATGCACAGCAGGTCGGACTCACTGATGGATCCGATGACCCGATCGGATACTCGCTGCTCGATCGCGCCGAGACTCTTCGTGCCGGACCTGTGCTTGATCGCGAAGCAACGCAGAGCGATGGCCGCGATGACCCAATGGGATCGATGCGAGACGGGATCGCGGGACGCGTGGAACTCTGGAGATGGTTCGTGCTCGCAGGATTGGGAGTGCTGATCCTGGAGTGGACGCTGGATCTGCTTAGGAGACGCTTGATCTAGCGTGCGATCACGGCTCGGTCCCGTTCCACGCCGTGGTGTCGATGACAAATCGTCCTGGTTCTTCTTGCCAAGGCATCATGCGTCTGGGCCAACTGCTTCTGGAACTCGCATCCTCACGCGTGAGTCCAAGAATCAGAAACCCGTCCTCGTTGATGGCGCGGGGGGGGATATCGAGCTCGATGATCCATCGATCGCCATCTTCAACAAACGAGTAGGTCGGGTCGGGATTCAGATCCGCATCGCTGCGCATCTCGACAAGCCCGAGCGAACGCGAGATCGACCACGCGATCCGCGTCGCGTTCATCGGACCAATCCAGATCCCGATCGAAGTCTCTTCGGCAGAAGCTGAATCATCGACCGCGCATTCCAGATACAGACGCCAACCCACCCGATGATCCGGTTCATCGAGCGGCGCGATCCTGTGTACCATTCCCGCGACGCGCTGTGGATCTGGGGGGAGTGCTCCCAGCGCGGATCGTCGGGTTGAGAATGCTTGGAGCGTCCAATCAGTCAGCAAAGGCCCGACAAGGACCCCGGGAGGTTCCGCTTGCGGGATACTGCCAAGTGCTTTGATGATCGATCGGTCGCGACCGATCTGCACAGTCAACGCACGCGGCTCATCAGATTGAGTCTTCGGAGAAAAGACCCCCGATGGCGTCGGGAGCATCCGCTCGGTCAACACACCCGGCTCGAGCATCTCGACCACCGGTGCGATCCCCTCGCTCTGGATCCGAGCAAGGTTGGCTTGAGAATCAGTGAGCGTGTCACGCAATCCGAGCATCCCGACAGTCGGCGTGAGCGTCACAGGGTACCGGGTCGGGTGTCCAGCGTCATCAACCACCCAGCTCATGCTCTGAGGCTGCGCATCAAGCCAAGCATCGATCCGCTCAACACGGAGCTCGTCATTGACAAACGGCGAGAGCAGATCATGCGCCAGCGCACTGAGCTGAGCCGTGTCATCGAGCCAGAGCGGGACGATCACGCCGTCGTGGGTCGTTGCGGTTTGTGCGAGTCTGGATTTGAGTCGCATCGCGACTTGGGGATCAATGAGCCAGATTCTGCCGAGGATAATCTGCCAACGAGCTGCGAAGTGGTCCGCGATCTCGTCGAGGACCGCGGAGGACTTGGTTTGGACGAGATCGGTATGGATCGCAATCAACTCTCGATCAGTCTGCGCCGAGGCGCCCGAATCTCGGTTGCTGGGATCAAAGCCGTCGGTCAGGAGCTGGGCGCGCCAGCGGTTGAAAGGGTCAGCGCGTAGATTGGCGATCGCGGTCTGGATCAGCGTGGATGCGGATTGATACGGCTCAAGCGCCGGATCCCAAAAGCCGTCATCATCACGCGTGCTGGTTTCCAGGATCACCCGCATCGGATCAGGGAGCCAGTTGGGTTCGTAGCGGACCTCCTCAATCCAGATCCCCTGACCCACGGCATCGATCGGGAGATCAATGATGGCAATCCAGGTCCCCGACTCCTTCGGCGTGGATCGGGTGTATTTATCAGCGCCGATGACATTCCAGACGGGGGTTGATCGTGTCCAGCCAGTTGAGTTTCTGGATCCTCGAGACCACACAAAGTACGCGCGAGCCGGGACTCTCCGCCCGTCATCCAGACGGACTTTGATCCCGGATTTGAGCTTGCCTGGGTCCTCGACACTCACCGGCAGGATCAATGGGTGCGTCACAATCGCATCCACCCGGTCCGTCTGAGGCTTGATATTTTGGGCTTTGGTAAGCCCATTGAAACACACGCAAGCCATCAACACAGTGAGTACTGACCCTCTGAATGGCCGAAAAAAACACGCAAAACGGGGGAGAGAGTGGGTCATTGAATAAAAATACGCTCAAAGTGGGGTTTGGTGTTGCAACCGGAACGATGATTCTTCACTATAGTAAGTGTACGCTTACTTGTGGATCGGGAAATTCGAATGTTCCGAATCCGAATCATGTCAGCGTCCACGCTTTGTTGCGGTATCGCAATGTGTCCACGACCAGAGGAGTCCATCATGACCGATAGAGCACCACATCGCAGTTCATCACTCTCCACCATCTTCGGCCAGAAGTCCGGCAAGGCCTTCCTGACCGGAGCACTGCTGCTCGGAGCAACCACGCTCGGCGGGTGTGACAACGCGGGTCAGGGCTTATTCTCGGGTGCTGCTCTGGGAGCACTGACCGGTCTGGCGCTCGGATCCCTCGACGGCAACGCCGGCGAAGGCGCCGTCGCAGGCACCATCATCGGAGCTGCAGGCGGAGCGATTCTCGGAGACATCAACGAACGCGAGCGTGAGAACTCGCGTTACCACGGCTCGGATCATCGCTATGACGACCGATACGACTACCGCTACGACTCGCGATACAACCGCAGATCCCACTCCCGGCATGGATACCACCGCACCGAGTGGTGGGAAGAGGAATGGTGCGACTGATTCGCAGAGTTTGCCCCAAAACCACCCGCTGAACCACACCATCTTGCGTATCATGCTCGGCTAACCGAAGGGCTCTATCCGTGCATATACGCAACTTTTCCATCATCGCTCACATCGACCACGGCAAGTCCACACTCGCCGACCGTTTGCTCCAAGCGACCAACGCGGTCTCCGATCGCGAAGCCAAAGCGCAGCACCTCGATTCGATGGATCTCGAACGCGAACGCGGGATCACGATCAAAGCATCCGCCGTGACAGTCACGCACAAGCACAACGGCGAAGACTACATGCTAAACTTTATCGATACCCCGGGTCATGTGGACTTCGGGTACGAGGTCTCCCGCGCCCTCAAAGCGTGTGAAGGCGCTCTGCTGATCGTCGATGCATCCCAAGGCGTCGAGGCGCAGACCGTGGTCAATACCTACCTCGCCGTCGAGCAGGATCTGGAACTGGTCCCGGTGCTCAACAAGATCGACCTCCCCGGCGCTCGTCCGGATGAGATCGCCGACGAAGTCGAGCAGGTGCTCGGGATCGACGCGATGGACTGCATCCCGGTCTCTGCAAAGACGGGTGAGGGGATTCCCCAACTCCTTGACGCGATCTGCGAACGATTCCCCGCTCCAGCGCCGTCCAAGATCAAGCAGACCCGCGCGCTGATCTTCGATGCCGTGTACGACGACTACCGAGGCGTCATCGTCTACTGCAGAGTCTTCGACGGCAAGCTCACTGTCGGCGACAAGATCCTGATGATGGGTCTCGAACGCACCTTCACGATTACCGAGCTTGGGAAGTACAATCCGAAACCTGAGAAATACAAGTCCATTGGAGCCGGGGAAACCTGCTACCTCGTCGCCGCGATCAAAACGCTCGGCGATGTGCGGGTCGGGGACACGATCACGATCGACCACGACCGCGCCGAGGAGCCGCTCGATGGGTACGAGCCCCCGGCACAGATGGTGTTCTGCGACTTCTACCCCTCGACCACTGAGAAGAAAGGCAACGACTTCGAGGAACTCCGCGAGGGGATGGAAAAGCTTGCTCTGAACGACTCGTCATTCTCGTACCAAGCCGTGCATAGTGAAGCGCTCGGATTCGGATTCCGTTGCGGATTCCTTGGACTGCTCCACATGGACATCATCCAAGAGCGTCTCGAACGCGAAGCAGGGGTCGAGGTCGTTCAAACAGCGCCGACCGTGTCCTACAAGATCAAAATGCGAGGCAAGGGCAACGAGATCTTCGAGAAAGAGATCCACAACCCTGCGGATCTCCCGGATTCTGGATTGATTACCGAGTTCAGCGAGCCGATCTGTAAGGTCGAGATCATGACCCCCGAAAAATACATCGGGGAGACGATGAAGCTCTGTCTGGATCGGCGCGGAATCTTCAAGAACCAGACCTTCGTCAGTCACGGCCGCGACATGCTGACCTTCGAGATCCCGCTCGCGGAAATCATCTTCGATTTCTACGACAAGCTCAAGGGGATCAGCCAGGGATACGCGACGATGGACTACGAGGTCATCCGCTACGACAAGAACGAACTCGTCAAAGTCTCCATCCTCATCAACGGCGACCCGGTCGAAGCACTCTCACTCATCTGCCACCGCGACCGCTCCGTCGCACGCGGCAAGCTCTTGCTGAGCAAGCTCAAGAAGCAAATCGATCGTCACCAGTTCGAGATCCCACTCCAAGCCGCGATCGGGGGCAAGATCATCGCACGCGAAACCATCAAGGGTTTCCGCAAGGATGTCACAGCGAAATGCTACGGCGGCGATGTGAGCCGAAAGCGCAAACTCCTCGAAGCACAACGCAAGGGCAAGAGCAAGATGAAGTCCATCGGCTCGGTCAACATCCCACAGAAGGCGTTCATGGCGGTGCTGGATACGGGGGAGTGATTGTGAAGTCTAGGTCAGAACGATCGCAATACAGACAGAACCAATGAACCATATTGGTCCTTGATTGTCTTTAAGTTTTTGACCAAAGTCATTCCATTGGTATGCGTATTGCCATGCTCTCAATGTATACCGTACAGAAAACACAAGCGATACGACTAAGAACGCAATTGCAGCAAAGGTGAGTGGAAAGCAAAGGATTGCTGTATTCATCCATGCTTCCTGAAACTGGTTTGGCTGTAATGGCATAGAAGCGAGTACAAATGGTCTTACCTGAGAACTCGTTGGAGTGAACTCGATGGCATAGTGGCATAGCCCGAAGCAAATTGTTTTCAGATATGTCAATCCGCACAGTACAAATGTGATCCTGAAGATCTGGATACTCATAGTCTTGATGCTGATTTTCGAAACAGGTGTTGAGTACAACATCGACCGCAACTTATTGGTGATTCTCACAGAGTAGACAATGTAGAAAAACGAGAACAATATTTTGGTCACGGCCGGCAGAAAGATCAGATAAAGATCACCGCGAAAAACCGGATTGTGGGCCGGTATAGAATTCAATGCTGTCGTGAACATGACGATTGCGAACAAGAGCAAGACAAGAACTAGGTTGCTGTACGAGTTTTTTGAAACAATCAGTAAGATTGCTGAGAGAATTTTGTCGAATTTTTTAAGAAGTTCTATGTCTGCTGAATCCAATTTTGAAGTGGGGGGGCCCCGGTCTGAGATCAAGTGTCCAAAGAACATGAATACGGCGACCACACAGATCGCGCACAGTATGGACATACTGAGATAATCGCCAATCGAGTTGAACACGATCTGCAACATGAGTACCTCTGCATGCATCTTGCGGAGAGAGCAGTGCCATCTGATATTCGCATAGATTTCTCTTGCGGGTTCTAGATACTTTGAGAAAATAGGCAAGAAAATAGTGCAAACTGTAAGCTTGCACTTACTAGTTGGTTTATTCGTGACGACCATCCGATTGTCATATTGGGCGCAGTCGGGATCAGGTGCGCTGAGTTGACGAAGACCTCACTGCGCAGAACACAGCGAGTATTGACTCAATTCTGCGATTCAACACAACATCCAGTACAATGCGATCAACGCTCCGGTATGTCCGGAGGATATTCATAGTTGCTGATGCGTTCAGTGATCGCTGAGCCGTTGGTGGACTCCAAGAGGGGTGTATTCATGTTTATGATTCTGGGATTGATTGTCGGCAGCGCCGTGAGCGGGCTCATCGTTGGACTCTTTGTGATGCTTGCCGGGAAGCTGCTGCTCAAGGAAGCGCCGGAGTTCGGGGACGCGTTCAAAGCATGTTTCTTCGCGGCTCTGGTCGGAGCAATCGTCCAGTTCGGGCTGGAGATGGCGCTCGCGGATTCTTCTGTACTGCTGCTGGTCGGGATCTCGCTCCTCGCGAGCTATGTGATCTATGTGATCCTGTTCCAGACCATCATCGGATACACGATGGGACAAGCCGCTGCGGTCGCCGCAGTAGCTCTTGGGGTGATGTTTGTCATTATGCTGGGGGTCGGAATCGTGATCGGAATACTCGCTGCAGCCGCGGGGGCTTGATACGGGAACAGCTGTTCTGTTTTTGCAAATACACTCCTGTGGTCTGCACATGCGTATCAGTTCACTCGTTCACGACATACTGTTCACATCGCGCATCGAATAGTGACCGGTCCCATGCGACACGCTAAAAACCACGATACACTTGGGTATGGCGTACGAACCACGAATGTCGGAATACCCGCTCTTTATCAGCTACCCACGCAGCGGCTCGCACTGGATGAACTGCTTGATGGAGCTGTACTTTGATCGCCCGCGCCTGCGTGAGGAGCGGGTCACGCTGATGCCCGCAGATCGGACGGACTGGATGTGGTTCCACGATCACGATCTGGATCTGGACATCGAGCACAACAATGTGCTGTACCTGTACCGCGATCCCGTGGATGTGATCTACTCGCTGCTCATGGCCGAGCAAGGCAAGATCAAGAAGAAGGGGATCCAGCAGATCCCGGAACTCGCTCAAGGGATGGCGGATCATTTCCGTCGATACCTCGGTCCGGACGGCATGGCGAAAGCCGTGATCCGCTACGAACTCTGCAAAGCGGATCTCCCGAGCCAGTTCAAGATCATCACCGAGTTCTACGGCCAATCGTTCGACCAGTCCCGCTTGGACTGGGCCGCGGATCAGGTCTCGAAGGACAAACTGGTCAAGGAAGCATCGCTCCGCAAGAAGAAGCCCGATCAGTACATGAACGACAAGATGCTCAGCGAGAAGTACAGCAAGAACCGCAAGCAGTTCCGCATCGATCACGGCGATCAGATCACGAGCATCGCGATCCCGACCGAACTCGAATCCTACTTCGCACCAATCTCGACCGGTCAGCCGGTCTAACCCAGACTGCTTTAATCGAGACTCGCGCCTTTGGAGCGGTAGAACGCCGCGAGCCCGACGCGCGTCGCGTAGCTGAACTTCTTGCAGATCGCTTCGGACCATGTGCTCGGCTTGGCACCTCGATCGGTCAGGTACTGTTTGTAGACCTCGTCGTACTGCTTGATCGCGGACATGGTGACTTCGTCGCTCGGGTATGCGTTCTCAAAGAGCATCGCGTCGGGTTCGAGCCGGGGACGATGAGAAGGCGATTCGTCAGGGACTCCGGCGCAGAGCCCGTAGAGCGGGAGGACTCCGGTCGGGAGATTCAGGATCTCATTGACTTGCGGGAGATCGTTGCGGATCCCTCCGATGTAGCAGGTGCCGTACCCGAGCGACTCAAGCGCGAGCGTGAAGTTTTGCGCGAAGAGCGATGCATCGACCGTCCCGACCACGAACGCTTCCAGACCGGTCGAGTACGACTCCCCGGCTGCTTCGACGATCAGCATGTGCTTGCGGAGATCGGCACAGATCACAAAGAACGCGCCGCAGTCGTGGACCATCTGCTGAGGTCCAGCGAGATCCGCGATCGCTTGCCGATTGGCGCTGTCGGTCACATGGATGATGCAGTAGGGCTGGACGGCGGAACTGGTCGCGGCGGCTTGTCCCGCTCGCATTGCGGTTTGGATGTTATTCTGGGGGATGGTTCCGGGCTTGAACTTGCGGATCGATCGGTGTGCAAGCATGGTTGAAATTGTTGGATTCGTCGATTCGGTCTGGGAATGGGTCGGATAGTCGGTCATATTCAAGGATAGTTCCCAACTTTGTGACAGGGAATCGTCCGCTGAGCATCGGTGTACAGTGAACCACCAGGCGTCCGATGCGCCGGGTATGCACAGGAGTCAACTATGAACTGGAATCGAACCGCACGAGGCGCTGCGGATGTGAAGCTGATCATCGCGATCCTCTTTGCTGTTGGAGGACTGTCGTGGGCCGTCGTGTCCTTTCTATCGAGCGGCAGCAGCGAAAATGACAACGAACCCCGCGTGGTCGCATCCGCGCTCGACGATGAGGGGAACGAGGTCGATACCGCTTACACCAAAGCGAGCACTCAGAAGCAGATCGATCGCGTACAAGCAGAGATCGAGTCCGTGATCCGCTCGCAGGCTGTGAATGAACTCAACAAGATCGATGCGCCCAAAGGGCTCCCCGACGGCATCAGCGACGCGACCATCAACGCGTTCATCCCGATCCTCAGCGGCGATCAGGATTCGTTCTTCGACGCGATCCAAGCGATGGGCGGCGAACTTCCAGGCGATCTCGAATCCGAGCACCCGCTTTTCAAGCATCTCGCTGGAGTCTTCAAGCACGCGAAGGTGGATCTGAACCGGATTACCGTCGAGCGGTTTGTTGAAGAGCCGCGTGGTGGAGGGATGCGGATGCGCCGGGAGGTGACCGCTGAAGAAGCCGAGGATGTGCTGGGTGGTGAAGAGCAACGCACTCGCATCCAATCGCAGGTGATGGAGATGCACCCCGCATCCATCTTCCCCGATGCACCACCCAAGCAGGACGCGACGGCCGTGCAGATCAAGATCCCGGTCCAGCCCAAAGGCGAGAAGCATGAATCCGTGTTCGCGTTGATCCTGACCTGGAACAAGGACGCGAAACTCTGGCAACCCGCCGCGTACCAGATGATCAACAACCGGCGCATGGAGGACGGATGATGCGCACGCGATCTTGCACACGACCCAACGCGTTCTCACTGATCGAGCTCCTGGTCACCATCGGGATCATCGGCGTCCTGATCGGGCTGCTCCTCCCCGCACTCAGCGGTGCGCGGAGTTCGGCGCTCCAGACCGTGGCGCTGAGCAATGTGCGTTCAGTGGGGACGCAGTTCCAGCAGTTCTCCGGCGATGAAGGGAAGTACCCCCAGCAGAATCTCGGAGAGCTTCCCCCCGGGCTCGATCTGGGGAGCGAGTTTGTCCCGGAGGACGATGTGATCATCAGCGCCTGGTATCCCGGCGGGGTCGTGATCGCAACCACAGACTACTTCGATCACGACTGGATGTGGCCTGCGATGGTCGCGCCGATCGATGATTGGCCCAACTACTGGGAGACCTGGATCTCGCCTCGAAAGGACCAAGAACTGCCCGATCTGGATGACATCGGATTCGATTCGGATATCGAGATCCGCGACATGATCTCGATCGCGTATTCAAACTCCTTCGTCGCTCGTCCGGAATACTGGAACGGCCAATCACACGACGGGGATCTGACCCTCCTCAGAGCGGTCCGACCGCACGATGTCCGCTACCCATCCGGGAAGGCCATGCTCTGGGACGACGATCTGTCCTACATGAGCGGGAAGCAGACCCCCGAACGGATCGATGGATTGCTCGACGCCAAGACCCCCATGGCATTCGCGGATGGTCACGCCGATGCGCTGCTCCCAAGCGATGCAGGTGAGTCAGTGCAGAACTCGATGAACGGGGAGTCGACCAAGCTCCATAACACCAAGGACGGCGTCCACGGGAGAGACTACAACTAGATTTCTGCACTCATCGACACCAAAGAACTACACCACAGAACCACACCGATCCGCATTACTTCCATCGCTCGGGCGACTCGATGTAATGCGGATTGTTCTGCGCCGAGATCGATCCGATCCCATGCTCAGGAATGTTCCGAGCGTCCACGGCGTGTTGATTGCGATGGACCGAACCATCGACGCGTGCGTTGATCGCCTTCCCGAACCCAGTGCTCTGGTCGATGCCGTGCCTGAACGAAGTGGTGGGGGAGAAGTTCTCATACCAGAACCCGTTGCCTCCATAGAGCGTGGGCGGATCGAGCAGGGCGCTGCTCGTCGGGAGGTCCCCAAAGAACGAAATCAACGAGTCCGCGAACACAATCATGGACGCGGGTCTCTGGATCTGATGGAGCTTTGTGGTGCGCTGTTTGATCAGCGTGTGGTACCCGGTCGTGGCGGGCGCGAGCCCGTACGCGTTGTAGCCGTAGGTCGAGGTAAAGGTGTTGAACTGCCCCTGATGCCGATACGAATCCTCGGGCTGGGACGGGCACTCGTACACCGAACGGTCACCCAGCGATGAGCTCAGGTACGGCGAGAGTGTCCCTGAATCATGATCGATCTGCTGAGCGCCCAACCGTTCGGTGCCGAACCAGTATTGCCGGTCCGATGAGTGTGTCTGGATATGGGGCATCGACAACCCCCGATGATCATCCGCGTACAGCGTCCATCCCAGCGTGAGCTGCCGGAGATTCGATTCGCAAACAACCGCTCGCGCACTCGCTCGAGCGGATGCAAGCGCGGGGAGCAGTATCCCGATCAGCAGCGCAATGATCGCGATGACGACCAGCAGCTCGATCAGCGTGAACCCAAATGGGCGACGGGCGTCGGTCATCGGTTCCCCCTCAGCGATTCGATCGGCGCGTGCCCATCGACCACATCGCGGATCTGCTGGATCAGTGATCCAGTGATGGGTGCTCGAGAGAGATGAAGCGAGGCGATCCCCGACGATGAGGTCGTCAGGACCCGATTCCCAAAGAGCGCGGGGGTGGTGCCCGCATCCTTCTGCGTCGAGATCACAAACCCCGATTCAGTCGGATGCTTGCTCAGGTCGATCGTGTGGAGTGATCCCGCGTGTGTGAGCGGATCGTTGAATGTCGGAGGGAGCATGCTCCCAACCAAGAGTTTGGGCGAACCCCGATCTCGATACACCAACGGCTGGTGCCCCCAACCACCAAGCGACAGGTATGGCTCTCCTTGATCCCATTGCCCATTGGTATTGAGATCCTCATGGGTTGCCTCGAAGGAGTCCCACAGCACGACCGCCGAATCCCCGAGGTCCTCGATCAACTCGATCGCGGGAAGCGATCCGCTGAAGAAAGTTGATGGGGAAGTGGGGACCCCACCCGACACGACAATCCGGCCGTCGCCCAGAATGACCGGAGCCGCGTCTGTTCGCACGGTCGGGGCACTCCATTGAACCTGCCCATCACTTGCGCGGAGCTTGATGGTGTTGGCGCTCCGCTGACCCCCGCTGAAGTTGTAGCTCGATGCGTACACCGCGCCGTCAGCGACACTCACCCCGCTGAAGAACCCGATCGGCTGCGGGTTCTGGGTATCCCAGAGCGGTTCGGGAGTCATCAACGCGCGTGCATCGAATGCTAGAACATGACCCGCACCCCCCGACCCGTTGTCCGCAGTGGACACATACACCACGCCGTCGTGATACGCCGGGGTGTTGCCCGAACACTCGCCTGGAAGACCCGCGGCCCACACCAGTTCCCCGGGTTGATACGGATTGAGCACCGCATCGAACGGATCAACATTCACACAGTACAGCATCCCCAATGACCCGCTCGAGAACGAATAGTCGGTCAGGAAGACCCGATCTGAGCAATCCAGATCATCCGTCACACACGGCGACGCGTTCACCAAAGGCATCCCAAGATCGATCGACCACACCTGCTCCCCGCTCAAGCAATCGATCGCCAGAAGTGTGAAACCCGCAGCGACCACGATCGTGTTGTTGTGTGGATCAATCGATGGGGAGGACCACGAATCGAGCAGTTTGAACGGGATCTCGGATGACCACACCATCGAGCCATCATTCAGATCAAACGACGAGAGCCGATGCGTGAACTCTTGATCGAGCCCGAGCACATAGACCCGTTCATCATCACACACAGCGCTCGCGTGCGGGGTGAAACTGAGCTGCAGATCGCCGTCTCCATCGCTGATCCAGTCCGGATCAAGCAGAATCGAACCGCTGGTCTGGTTGGTGGGGGAGTTTCCGTTTCGGAGTGATGAACCCCCAAGCTGAGACCACCAAGCGGATTCGACCGCGATCTGATTCTGAAACTGGTCCGAACTGATCAAGCCCCCGGTTGAACCCCCGATCGACCCCCCGCTTGCTGACTGCGCGTGCGCCGCTCCAACCCAGCACATGGACGACAGGATGGCAATCTGGAGTTTCATGATGGTCGGCTCCGGGAAGGGCAGTTCATTGAATCCGGCACCGCGTGTTTCCACACTGTGCCGAGGAAGATCCGCGATCCCGGATCACGCACCGGGATCACGGAATCAGTTGTGATCATCGACGACGACGCACCGCTCCAAGCCCGAGCAGCGATGCGATCATCAGTGTGCTCGGAGCAGGAACCACTGCGACCGCGTCGATCTCGAACGCTTCACCCGATTCGTTGAGGAAGCGAACAAAGCTCGCGGATTCCAATCCAGTCGAAGCGATGTCGATCCCGACGCCGCCGCCTGAGCCGTTGTAGAAATCGCGAAGCTCAGCGAACGTCATGTTCGCAAGATCCGATGCTGCCAAGGTCGGATCCATCGCAAGCGTGAAATCAGTTTCGACACTTCCCGGCGAGAACGGGGTCGCATCGATGAAGTCGCTGTAGCCAAGTGTTGGGAAGAGATCCAGCTTCGTAGTCGTCGCGGTGATCCAGTTGACCCCATCAGCAGAAACTTGAACCGTTGCGGCTCCGCCTGCTCCAAAGATGAATGGATTCGCACCGGTAAACCCGGTCCCGTCGTTGTTGGGATCCGCATCCGTCCAGGTCGTATCAGCGATACCAGCATTCGAGAAGATGATCAGATCAACCCCGAACAGGTGGGATGCATTGTTGGTGATTGCGCGATCAAATCCCAATGACAGATGCCCACCCGCTCCGATCGAGACGATCTCATCGGTCCCGAATGCAGGGTTGAACGGGGTCACCCCGCTCGGGAAGACCCCCTCGCCCGTGAATCGCTCGGCGCTACCGAGGGCTGTTGACGCATCGGTGTAGTCCACGGCGGCGTTGGACCCCGCGTCGTACGACAGCACCGATGTCGCGAACGATGAAACGCCCGCTATTGAGAGCGATGCAGTGGAGGCAATCACAACGATCGCGCTGTGGGTTCCTGTAAAATTACGCATGTTCAGACTCTGCTTCCTGCCCAATCCTGTTTTTGGGCGTGTGATGTGTTGTCCTGTTTCGCGCAGGACACTCCCCAGAACTTCATCATCGGATCACGCGACTTTTCGATTGGGGGCGGGGGACGAGCGCAGGGAGGGGCGCACAACCGATCCGCCGACCCATTACGCGAGGTCCGACACATCTGTTGAGGCAGGTCTTCCGGCTCAGGGCTCAGATCGCTCACCTTCCCGACGCTTGATCCAATCTATGAATCGCGTCAGTGGCTGCCGAGTGTTCGGCTGAGCGGTCGTCGATGCCCGTTACGGCGGCGCGTCCGCGGTGGAGTCTCACCACACTTCCCTATTCACCAAGAGATCCACGATCCCTCGGCACCTTCAACACACGGACTGTACCAAGCACAGCCCGATGAAGCAAATCCAGATTAAGCCAGTTTGGAAATCAGACGCGCCAACGCCTGTGGATCGCGTTTGGTCACAACCGGTGTCCACAATTCTGGTTTGATCGAGGTTTTCGCGAGTGCCTGCTCGGCGCGTTTCCAGAGCGTGTTGAGCTTCTTGGAGTTCCCATCCGCGAGCGCGATGTCGGTCACGATCTCCCCGAGCCGAGTCGCGATGATGGTGTCCTGATTGTCGTAGTAGCGGTTGATGACCTTCCGCTGGTACTGGGAATATTCGCGTCCACCAGCCATGGCAATCCTCACTCTGAAGTGGATCGGGTCCACATATACACCCCGAACAAAGCCAGAAAGCCCGATCGGCGACCCGAGATGGTCTTGTGTGCGGAAAGTACCCCCCTCAGGACTCGAACCTGAAACCCGCTGATTAAGAGTCAGCTGCTCTACCGATTGAGCTAGGGAGGCAATACGGGCCGTTTCTGACCCGACGGGATGATAACCAAGCGATACAGTCTTGTCCACTGTCCCGGCGCCCCGGAGTGTGTGATCTGGACCGATCTGGATTGACGTGATCTAGTGGGGGGTCTATTGTTCCCGTCCACCATCGGCGTGTGCCGGGGTGCTTTCAGAACGATTTGAACGGGTTCTTCAGACAACCCGATCCAAGGAGAACGACATGCTTCCAGCACAACGACAGAGCCGAGGACGAAGCAAGCGTCGCCGCTCCCACGATGCCATCACAGGCGTCAAGCCGACCATCTGCCCACTCTCAGGTATGCCAAAGCTCCACCACCGCGCGTGCACCGAGTCGGGCTATGTCCGTCCGGGTCTTCGCATTAAGGTCCGCAAGCTCGGTATCGGCGTTAACGCCTAAACGGTTTCTCAGAAAAGAGGTACGCCGTGGCGGTTCGAGTGGGTATCGATGTCATGGGTGGGGACCATGCACCAGAAGCTATTCTGCGCGGATGTATCGAAGCGCTCCCCCTGATCGGATCCGACGACACGCTTGTCCTCATCGGACCAGATCCAGTTATCCAAGCCGCTCTCCAAGAACACGGGATCGACGATCCGCGTGTGGTGATTGAGCACGCTGAAGAAGTCATCGCGATGGACGCGTCCCCGATGGAAGCCGTCCGGAGCAAGAAAGATTCAACGCTCGTCCGGATGTCCGTGCTCGGCTCAAAGAAAGCCGAGACACGATGCGACGCAGTCATCTCTGCCGGGAACACCGGCGCCTGCGTCGCCGCGGGTCAGATGAACATGCGTCGTCTTCCAGGCGTTCATCGTCCAGGGATCGCGGTCACCATCCCAGCGTTCGGCGGTCCAGTCACGCTCTGCGATGCTGGTGCCAACCCAGAACCCCGCGCAACCCACCTGTGGCAATATGGCATGATGGCCGAGGTCTACACACGGATGATCCACGGCATCGAGTCTCCGCGCGTGGGTGTGATGAACATCGGATCCGAAGAGTCCAAAGGCTCGGGTCTCGCGAAGGAAACCGCCGAACTCCTCAAGAATACTCCGGGCATGAACTACATCGGGTACATCGAGGGACGAGACTTCTTCGCTGGAGCCGCGGATGTGGTGGTGACCGACGGATTCCTCGGCAACACCCTACTCAAGATGGCTGAGGGCATGGCCAAGAACCTCTTCCAAGCGATCGGTGCGGAGATCAGAGAACTTGATCCCCAGCTCGCTGGGAAGTTCCAACCAGTCATCAAGCGGATCTACGCAAAGAACGATTACCACGAGCACGGCGGCGCTCCACTTCTCGGAGTCAACGGCGTCATGCTCATCGCGCACGGGTCGTCTGAACCAAGGACCATCAAGAACGCGATCGTCAATGTGATCGATTATGTGAACAAAGGTGTCAACGAAGCGATTGTCGAGCGTATCGAGTACGCTGAACAACGACTCCAAGGTGAGCCCGTATGACAGATCAATCCCGCGCCGGCTCGAGCGGTTCACTGGGGTCCATCGGTGTCGAAATCGCCGGGACCGCGATGCACCTCCCGAGCACCAAGCTCACCAACCATGATCTTGAACAGATGATGGATACCTCTGATGAGTGGATCATCAAGCGCACAGGGATTCATACCCGCCGTCGTGCCGACATCGCTGGAGGCGAGACCACAAGCGTGCTCGCATCCGAAGCGATGCGCAAAGCGCTCGAGAACGCAAAGATCGATCCCAAAGACTTGGACCTGCTGCTGGTCGCGACGATGACCTGCGATTCACCGACCCCTTCGATCGGATGCATCGTTGCTCGAGAGATCGGGTGCCGGGACATCGGCGCGATGGACATCAACGCCGCGTGCTCAGGTTTTCTCTACACAATCTGCATGGCCG
This sequence comes from Phycisphaerales bacterium, assembly GCA_017640485.1. Taxonomy (GTDB): domain Bacteria; phylum Planctomycetota; class Phycisphaerae; order Phycisphaerales; family UBA1924; genus UBA1924. The sequence continues at coordinate 31,722 of JAEPQP010000007.1, forward strand.
ACGCGATGATCCGCTCGGGTCAGTACAAAACGGTTGGTGTCATCGGCGCCGACACCGTTACGCGTCACATCGACTACTCAAACTTCGGACGCGGTGCCGCGATCCTGTTCGGCGACGGCGCGGGCGCGATGGTCCTCCGAGCGACGGATGATCCTTCGATCGGGATGATCTCCCACGAGATGCACGCAGACGGGCACGGCGCGAAGCACCTCTTCATCCCATCGTGCGAGATCGACTTCCCTGAAGAAGCGGAGTTCGATGAACGCAAACTCGACAAGGTCCAGATGAACGGGCAAGCCGTCTTCAAGTTCGCGGTCACCAAGTTCCAAGAGGTGATCCAAGAAACACTCACCGATTCAGGACTCACCGCAGACGACATCGATCACTTCGTGTGCCACCAAGCGAACTCGAGGATCCTTGATTCTGCGCGTGAGCGATTCGGGATCCCCGAAGAGAAGCTGCTGGTCAACATCCAGAAGTACGGCAACACCGTGGGCGCTTCGATACCGATTGTCTTTGACGAACTCATGAGCGAGGGCAAGCTCAAGAAGGGTCAGAAGGTGATGTTCCTCGCGTTCGGTGCCGGACTCACCTGGGGCTCCTCGCTCTGGCAGCTCTGATACAATCACGCCTGTACACCGTCTTCAATCACACTGGAGGGTATCCAATGAGCAACATCATTCTCTGTCCTGGTCAGGGTGCTCAAGCCGTATCGATGGGCAAGCTCTGGTCGCAAGCCTCTGAAGCTGCACGCACAATCTTTGAGCAAGCGGATGAGGCGCTCGCGGATTCGCTCGGCGCTCCACTCTCAACACTCTGCTTCGAGGGACCCGCTGAGACGCTCAACCGCACCGATGTCTCTCAGCCCGCGATCTACACCGCTTCGATTGCGTGCTTTACGGGATGGATGGATCTCGAGAACAAGACCAAAAAAGAACTCGACATCGTCGCGACCGCTGGGCTCTCGCTCGGGGAATACACGGCTCTCTATCTTGCAGACGCATTCAGCTTTGTGGATGGACTCAAGCTCGTCGCACTCCGCGGCCAAGCGATGCAAGACGCCGCGGAAGCCGCGGATTCGTCGATGGTTGCCCTCATCGGCGCAGATGAAGACAGCGCAAATGCGGTGTGCGACCAAGCCCGCGAGGAAGACATCCTTGTCGCGGCCAACTTCAATGCACCCGGACAAGTCGTCATCTCTGGATCAACCGCCGCGTGCGATCGCGCCGAGCAAGTCGCCGCGGAGATGAAGCTGCGCGCGACCAGATTGAGTGTCGCGGGAGCGTTCCACTCGCCGTTTATGCAGCCCGCCGCGGATCGTCTTGCTGAAGCTCTCGCGGCGACCCAGATCAACACACCATCGTGTACCGTGATGTCCAATGTGACCGCGCAGCCACACGAAGCCAACGCGGACACCATCCGTCAGCGATTGGTCGAGCAGCTCACCTCCCCAGTCCGCTGGGCCGCATGCTGCTCGCATCTTGTTGAGCAGCACGCTGAATCGCAGTTCCACGAACTCGCACCCGGAAAGACCCTCGGCGGCATGATGCGACGCATCAGCAAACCCACAAAGGTCCAAGCACACATCGAACCAGAGCCAGTCTCCTGAGACTGCAGATCACAAGAATCGAGATCAGATATGACCGAACAACGAGTCGCTATTGTCACCGGAGCATCCCGCGGGATCGGTCGCGCCGTCGCGCTGCGTCTCGCGTCTGAAGGACGCCATGTCGTGTGTGTTTCCCGCTCGCAGGGACCGCTCGACGAACTCGTCAGCGAGATTCAAGCAGCAGGGGGCTCCGCGAGCGCACTGACCTGCGACATCACCGATTTCGATGCGATCACCTCGATGATCGACACGGTTGTCAATGATCAGGGCAGACTCGATATCCTGGTCAACAACGCCGGGATCACGAAGGACAACCTGATCCTCCGAATGTCCGATGAAGAGTGGGACGATGTCATCAACACGAACCTCAAGTCGGTCTTCGTCGCGTGCAGAGCCGCGGCCCGTCCGATGATGAAGAACAAGTTCGGGCGCATTGTCAACATCGCATCGACCTCAGGCCTGGTTGGAAACTCAGGTCAATCCAACTACGCCGCGGCGAAATCCGGATTGACCGGGTTCACCAAAACAGTCGCACGCGAACTCGGGAAGAAGAACATCACTGCGAACTGCGTCGCGCCGGGATTCATTGAGACCGATATGACCAAAGACCTCCCGGCAGCCGTCACAGAGCACATCAAGAGCGTCATCTCGACGCGCGATCTGGGGAAGCCCGAAGACATCGCCGCCGCGGTCGCGTATGTCACAAGCGACGATGCGGGTTACCTGACCGGTCAGACCATCGCCGTCGACGGCGGGATGACCATGTGCTGATTTGATCAGTCACAAAGACCAGTTCTTAAACAGCATTCAATAGTTCAGATACCCGAAATGCATCCGGCAGTGGTTCAGGTGCAGGTTCACCCACTGCTCGTGCGTCATCTTTCCAAGCAACGGGCTCGGACGCGTGATCCGTTCACCCGATTGGATGCGCCCGACCTGCGTCCGCATCATCTCCATGCCTTCTTCAAAGCTGACGGATTCTTCAGGGACCAGTTCCTTCGCTTTCTTGGGGAGCTTGAATCCCGGCTTCATCTGTGAGGTAGGCTTGGTCGCAATGGGTTTGAGCAGCACAGAGCAGAGCATCCGCACGATCGCTGGTGCATTCATCTCGAATCCATCGTACGAATTTTTGATAAGCACTCCACAGTGCATCAGGTTTTGTCCAACAGTCCACCCGCCGTCCGTGCTCAGCGTCCCGGACTCGTAGGCGGCTTGCATCTGATCAAGATCCGCACTCAACTCCTCGATGGAATGAAATGATTTGGGTGACCACTTGGATTTGTCCGCAACTGCCATCTGGTGTTCTCCTGTTGTGTTCTTGCGATACAGGCAATATTCGCGTGAAATAGTATATCGGTGGATTCAGGTTATCGACTATGCTTCGCTATGAAACCACATTCCATTCTTGAAACCGTCCTGTATGGCACCGATATTGACCAAGCCGCCTGGTTCTACCACGAAGTCCTTGGCTTGGATATGCCACGCGGCAAATCCCAACTCATGACCTTCTTCAGGATCGACGACCATCATGTGCTGCTGGTCTTCGATCCAACCAAATCCGATCAGCCCGGGCGCGATGTCCCCTCCCACGGGCCGCGCGGACCGGGTCATATCGCACTGCGGATCGAAGAATCGCAGTACGACGCATGGAAAGAGCGGTTGAGTGCCCACGGCGTCGGGATCGAGCAAGAGATCGATTGGGGGCTCGAAGAGGGGTTTTCGCAAGGAAGATCCATCTACTGCCGGGACCACTACGGCAACTCAGTGGAACTCATCACAGGGAACATCTGGTCAAAGCACAACGAGAATCAGAACTGATCATCGATCCGGCATGACTTCCTCACGAGATCCAAAATCCTGTCCTGCAAACACCTAGACTCTTGCATGAACACGCCACGACCCCTCCAATCGATCGCATTGCTTCTCACGACCTCAAGCCTGATCATCTCGGGATGCTCTGACTCAAGCAGTTCACAGCCCGCTGAGGAGACAGCCGTGGAACCCAAAGCGGACACCAGCTACCTTGATCAACTCGCGGCTAAGCAAGGCATCGAGATCGATGAAGAGCCAGCCGATCCGGATCCGATCGATGAACCGGTCGAGCTTTCCAACGCATCGACAAGCGACGAGCAGGACACCCAGGACGAAGAGCGCGAGTGGGAAGCCGAGCGGGAATCCACATCACTGCTGGGTCGCTCGCGTGATAAAGCCAAGGGACTCCGTGATCAGATCCAGGGCAGTACCACCGCCGGCGAAGGACTCGCGTACACACTCAGCGAAGAGGAATACGCGGCGAGTTCCGGACTCCGCTGGGAGATGCCCGAGTCTTGGCGCATGGCGGTCCCTCCTCGCGGCCGCTTCGGAGAGATGTACATCCAGAATCCACTGGGGAACGCGTCGGTCGCATTCAGCAAGGAGTCCGACTCTGTGCGCAACCTGATCCGCTCAATGCAGGGACAGATGATCGACCCGATGGGCGGGCGTGCCAAAGCCCAGACCTCCAAGAAAACCGTTCAGGGATACGAGGTTGAGATCGTTGAACTCGAGGGCACCTACCTTGATCCCGGATCCAAGGGCGGCACGAAAGAGCAAATCTTCTACGCGATGCACGCCGCGATCTTTGATCTTGGTGATTCCCGGATCGTGATCAAGATGTGGGGTCCTCAGGACACCGTGAACCAGAGCACCCGCTTGTTTGACAAGATGATCGACGAAACCTCAAAGCAATAACTCATCGGATATGCCCGCACTCCACGCACTGGTCATCACCCATACACACGAGCGCATCGCCCGCACGCTCATGGGACTCGCGTGTCAGTCGCGAACCCCGGATTCGATCACCGTCGCGTGCGATTCGGACGATCCGCGCATCGAGCCCGAAATCCAGAAAGCAGCTGACGAGCTCAAGCGACCGATCACGCTGCTTCTGCGCAAGCGGTCCGAGGTCGCGTGCAGATCTCAGAACCGGAACAATGTGGTCCGAGCGTTGATCTCGACCCTTGAAAAGCAAGGCAAGACCGATTATCGAAGCGATCATCTCTTCTTCATCGATGGCGACTGCATCCCAAACCCCTACGCCTGCGATTCACACGATCACGCGCTCCAGACCCATGATCTCTCGCTTGGTTGGGCGGTGCGTTTAACCCCGGAGCAGACCGACGCGCTGAGCGACGAGCAGATCCTCCTAGGCCGGACTGAGGAACACCTGGACCAAGAACAGATCCAATCGTCTTCCAGAGCCCACCTCCAGACCCGCAAACGGATCATGCTCCGCAAGTTCGGAATGACCAAGCCCCACAAGCCCGGGATCTTATCTGGAAACTTCGGTGTCCGGATGAACGCGTTCCTCGAAGTCAATGGCTTCGATGAGACATTCACCGGATGGGGGATGGAAGATGATGATCTCGCGCGCAGACTCTACATGATCGGCGCCAAACCTAAATCAGTGATGAACCGCGCGATCGTGATTCACCAATACCACCCAACGGAAGAGCCGCCGAACTGGAAGGACTCCCCGAACGCGCACCGGCTGTCGGAGCCGTGCGAAGCGCGGTGTGTGTCCGGAATTGAAAATCCCGCGTCTCAGCACGAGCCGCGGGTGATTGAGATCAATCCGAGTTGAAGTGTTTGTTTAGCTGACGCCGAGCAGTTCGATCTCGAAGATGAGATCCGCTTTGGCCGGGATCGCGGGAGGCGAACCAAACTCGCCGTACGCCATGGCGTAGGGGATGGTCAGCTTCCGCTTCCCGCCGACCTTCATGCCCGGGATGCCTTCTTGCCAACCTTGGATGAGGTTGTTGAGCGGGAAGTTGATCGACTCGCCGCGATCGTACGAGGAATCGAAGACGGTGCCGTCCATCAGGGTGCCCTTGTAGTGGACATTGACGGTCGCTTGCTTCGGGCATTCCATGCCGTCGCCGACGACGGTGTCTTCGATGATGAGTTCGTTGATGTTGCTCATATGATTTTCCTTTTCTGTTGGGAGAGAATGGTAGGGGGGGGGGGCAAGAAACTCAAAGCGGATCGAACGCACACAGCCCGTTCAGAGATCGAAATACTCCGTGATATACGCCGGGATATCGGGGGCTTTCGTGAGATTCACGACATCGAGCAGTCTGGTCAGATCCCGCTTGAGTTTCTCGTTGATCGAGTCCGCGTCGATTTCATCATCGTCGATCGTCCGCATGTAGCGATAGCGTCCCTGCCCGCGTTCATTGGACTGGAGGTTGGTCAACTCGATCGCGCCCAGTTCCGCGAGACGGATCAGGACATAATCCATCACGCCCCCGCCCAAGCCGTGCGCGTGTCCTTTCCCGATGACATGGATGCGGAGGTCGTCGCTGTCGAAGTCATCGTGCGCGAACCGCGCCTCGATCGCGCTCATGGTCTGCATCAACAGATCAGGAGTCGGGTTCTGCCAGCGGATGAACTCCTGCTGTATGGTTAGATCCGATTGTGCATACAGGATCTTGCAAATCGCGGGCAGCCCATCGCGTCCAGCCCGGCCGACCTCCTGGTGGTACGCCTCGACCGATCCCGGGAGCTGCGCATGGATCACTGAACGAAGATCTGCTTTATCGACACCCATCCCGAACGCGTTGGTCGCGCACAAGAGCAGATTCTCGCGAGGAGTCGCATTGATGAACTGGTTGTATACGCGCCGTCGCTCATTTGCTGGGAGTCGTCCGTGATAGACCTCAACAGGCCGGTCCATCTTCCGCATAATTTGCGGCGCCATCCGTTCGAGATCTTTGATCAGCGTGAAGTACACAATCGATGTGCCCTCGATCCCTTTGAGCGTGGATTGGAGTTTCTCGATCTTGTCTTCATCATCCCAAACGACTTCTGATCTGAGTTTGAGATTCGGACGATCCACAGGGGCGGCATACAACGGCATCGACTTTTCATCGACCCCAAGCACCGCTCGCACATCGGCGCGGACCGCTTTCGTCGCCGTCGCCGTCAGCGCGATCGTGACCGGCTCCCCGAGTTCCTTGCGGAACTCCCCGATCCGTTGGTACGCCGGACGCAGGTCATGACCCCACTTGGTCACGCAGTGGCACTCGTCGATCGCAAGCAGATTCACCCCGCCGGGGACTTGGTCGAGGGCTTCGCGGAAATCGTCCTTCGTCATGCGTTCTGGGGTCGCATAGAACAACTCATACTCGCCGCGAGCGAGCTTCTCGTATCGCTTCCGTCGCTCTTGCTTGGAGACTGTCGAGTTGACATACGCGGCTCGGATCCCGCGCTTGGTCAACGCGTGGACCTGATCCTCCATGAGCGCGATCAACGGCGAGAACACCAATCCAACCCCTTCCCCGCCGCACTCCTCGTTCATGACCAGCGCCGGGAGCTGGAAGCACAGCGACTTCCCCGACCCCGTCGGCATCACGACCAGTGCATCACCCCCGTCCAGCACGCGATCAATAATCTCCTGCTGGAGCGGACGCAGCGCTTCCAGACCGAAGCGTTCTTGGAGTGTGTTCTGGATCTGAGTCGTTGGCATCGTGAAGGGTATGAACCCGACACCGATCGACCCACCTTACTTCTTGGATTTCCCGTTCGGAGTCTTCTTCTGCGTGGTCTGCTTCGATGAACCCTGCTTCGCGCTCGATTCCTGTGCCTTGAGCATCTCAAGCTTCTTGAGGTACTGCACGCAGGTGCTCACAAAGGTCGCGTGCGACCAAGTCAGCGGCGATACGGAGATCGGATCTCCTGAATATGGATCAAACTGCTCAGCGAGCACACCAGATGGACGCGTCCGACGATGCGTCCAGTCCAGCAGATTCATGCAAGGCGTGAGTTCCGCAACGGTCTTGGCTTTCGCGATCTCGTACTGCGTCTGCCAGAGTGTGCAGATTACCCAAGGATTCCCCGGGACTTCATCCGTCTTCTCGCACTCGACCTGGTGGTAGTAATCACGCTCGTAGCGTGCGCACCCGCCGACATCGGTCTTGACCCAGAGTCGATCACGCATCGTGTCCATCTCGGATCGGATCAGCGGATCATTCGGATCAAACGCATCAAACGCGAACAACGCGAAGTTCGCGCTATCGCGCGTCATATCCAGTCGGTAGGTCCCGTCCTCGATCGGAACAGCCATGCGTGCGAAGTGTCCACGCTCAGCGTGCCAGAAGTGACGACGCAGTGCGCCCTTCATCCGCTCGGCACCCTCTCGGAACGCCGCGGACCGATCCATCTCACCAAAGTCGCTCGCGAACTCCGCGGCTGCATTGAGCGCGCCGATCGTCGCCGCGACTGTGAAGGTATGAATCCCGCGTCGCTCCTCCCACAGGTCCCAAGACTGGAGCGGGAGCCCGTTGTGGTCTCGATGCTCAAGCATCCACTGTGCAGGACGAAGCACCAGTTTTACATACAACGGCTTGATGAACTCAACATCACGGAACTCGTTGAAGTGCTGACGCAGCGCCCACAGCGTGAGCGCGGTCTCGTCCTGCTGGATCGGGAGCACGGGCTTCCCATCGATCATCCATGGATGCCATGAACTCGCCAGATCACCTTCCGGGGTGTACTTGTGCAAGAAATACGGCTTATCCCCGATGCACTCAGCGGCGTATCGGAAGAAGTTTCGGCTCAGTTCGCTCTGTCCCGCAAGGATCAGCGAATGCGCAACCAGCGCTCCGTCACGCATCCAGCAGTAGGAATAGTGATCGCCCGCAAAGTGGGTGATGTCCGAATCGTTCGCCGCGATGATCGCGCCGCCGTTATCGATCTGTGTTCTCAGGATCAGTTGTGATCGGTAGAACAGATCACGGATTGGTTCTGACAGCGGTGAAGTGTCGATCGGCTCCTTGCGCGACCAGAGCTTCCAGTACGCTTCGGTCCGCGTGATCAAGCGATCAGGACCGATCTCCCAAACGCGCTGGTTGTGGCGTTTCGCGGATTCATAGTCATCAGCGCAGACCACCCAGAGGGTTGCGTCCGCTTCCCCGAACTCGGGGACCTGCAGGTGCACGCCAACAGTCGTGTCGACCGAGCCCTGCGAGATCGCGTTGCGACCGAGCTGCCCGTCTTCTGCATCGCGCCAAGTTCCCTCAGCGCCGCCGACACGCTTGGCGCCGATCGCCCAGTGCTCGATGCCGCACTTGGTCGGATCGCTGGATGCGTTGATCAGGAAGTACGAGTCGTCCTTGTACAAGATGACCGCGTTGGTGTTCGGATCGTAGTTCGCGGTATCCCCGACCGGCGAGCCGTTGATCGAGAGATCAAAGTGGAAGAACAGCCGAACATCGCGCGTCGCGCCCTTGAGATCACGAACCGACACTTTCCGGAAGAAGACCGGCTTGTGGTAGTCCACAAGATCATGACAGGTCAGTTCCAGTCCGAGCTGCTGATTCACCAGACGCACATCGGTGGTCATCGAATCAGGTTTGTAGCGCAGTTCTCGTTCCCACGAATCGTCCTCGATCCAAGCGATCTCGCCGTCCGCCCAGACCCCGAACCGCTGGACATGCCCATCGGTGTGGTTGAACCGACCAACCCTCGGCGAGTAGATATCGCGGATACGGTACTTGTCGTCGAAGGTGAACAGGATGGAGCCGTTTCCGACTGGTATATCTCGAGGCATAGTGGAAATCCGTTGGTAAGCAGTGAGTGAGCGCCACTCATGGGTGTATTCGTTCAAGAGACCAGTCCAGATCATCGGCCAGATCGGGATCGGACACTTGGAGACTGCCCAGAGTCGCCCATAATACTGATTCTGAGACGGAAATACCCGAAATCAGGATCCAGAATTGACCAGAAAGCGAACAGATTCCATGAAGCACGCCCGGCTTTGTTGTATGCTGGACCACTCAGAGTGCCTCATTCGGCTCCAAGTCGTTATGACGGGGTGTCAATCATTCAGTCCGCGATCAATCCTCTGAATGCTCATGAAGTCGTCCATGGGCTTGAATGGATCAAGCAGTTCGTGTGCTGATTCAATCTTTCGGTCTTTCAGAAGGGTCTTTATGTCCAGATCAACGATGTTCTCATCCATTCGATCCAGAAAATCCAACCACTCGGGTTTCACCCTGATTGAACTCTTGGTGGTCGTCGCGATCATCGCCGTGCTCATCGGGATCCTGCTCCCAGCTCTCGGCAAGGCGCGTCTCAGCGCCCAGACGGTCAAGAGCAAAGCCAACCTCCGATCGATCGGACAGATCCAGTTCCTCTACGCCGGGGACCATCGCGACAGCTACATCAACCCCTTCAACACCAACAAGACCGGGGGCGGGGCACAGCAGGGGGGCTGGTCAACCGTCACCAAACCCGGTCTCGGAGCCAGCCCATACCGCTGGGAGTTCACGACCGCCGGCGCACCAATGAAATGGTACTCAGAGATGTATGCGTTCCACTGGTACTCCTTGACGGGGAGTTGGGTCAACGACGGAGATTACGGCTCCGAAGTCCAGTTCGCGCCAGCCGACAAGATCATCATCAGTCGATTTGCAGACTTGCTGAACGAAGAGGACGGATTCAACCTCGGCACTGGGATCTGGGATACCTCCTACATCCTCTCACCAACCGTCTGGTTTGATCCTGAACGCTACGCCGAGGATGAGCGACCAACCACCTTCCGGAGCAACGGTCCAAGATCCATGGCACGAAGAAACAAGGTCTCTGAAACCGCGTTCCCGTCCAGCAAAGTCATCGTCTGGGAGCGGTTCGATTTTGCGAAGGACACCAGGCGATCCACCCAAGACATCGGCTTTACGGTCGTTGATTTCGGAGTCGAGACCGGTCATCCGCAGTGGAACAACAACGACGCAGAGCCCGCAGCGCTCACCGCGGATGGCTCGGTCGTGACCGCATCCATCCCAGATATCCGATCCAGATCCGAAGACGAGGATCCGTTGGTCTCCCAAGCATACACCCCGACCGATCGGTGGGATCCCCCAACCCAACTCCTGCTCCAGTACGGCATGGCCTACGACGGGTTCGAGCTCGGATCCAATGTCGCGGGGTTCGGTGGCGGGCTCTATCCCGCATTCTTCTGGGCAACCCGCGACGGCATCAAGGGACGAGACCTCGTCCGCTGAGTCGCTCCAGAGTTCAGAATCGATCAGAGTTTCAGAGCTGACCCGCGAGCATCGCTTCCGCGATCTCGTCTGGAGTCATCTCTCCAGTGCCGCCCATTTCGCCCATATCAGCAGAAGCCCCCCCGCCGGGACCCATCGCATCGATGCGTTCGGTTTGCCCGAGCGTCGTGGTCAGGCGGATCCCGAAGTTCTCCCCGAGCTTCACGGCTGATCCGCTCGCGATGCGTCGGTTATTCACACGGATCTCAAGCTCTTCCTCGGCATTGATCGGGAGCTCGATAATCGAGCCGGGAACCCACTGACGGATGCTCTGGATATCCATGACACGCTCGCCGACGATGACGACCAGCGGAACCTCGATGCGCATGATTGATTTGAGATTGGAACCCATAGCATCCTCATCGGCACAAGCTGCGCCCCGATGCACTCAACGCGCACAACTCACAGGGCATAGATGAACAATCGCAACCGATATGCCAGTCTGCAAGGTCCAAATAACGCGAGTTGTCCAGGATGACTCTGTGGGGAGTCTCAGCCTGTGTACTCACCGATGATCAGGCTGACATTGTGTCCGCCGAATCCGAAGGTGTTGTTCATCGCCCGTCTCACGGGCATCTCGCGAGCGGTATTCGCGACGATATCGACCCCTGAGCATTCCGGATCGATCTCATCGAGGTTGATGGTCGGAGCGACGATGTTGTCACGGACCGCGTGGATACACGCGATCAACTCAACAGCTCCGGATGCTCCGAGGCAGTGGCCGTGCATGGATTTGGTCGAGTTCATGACGAGCCCGCCGTTCGCTCCACCCTTGGTCGCGTGCTCACCAAAGACCGATTTGACCGCGATGATCTCGGCTTTGTCTCCCAGCGGCGTGGAAGTGCCGTGAGCATTGATGTAATCGATGTCTTCCGGATTGAGACGCGCGTCGTCGAGCGCCCAGCGCATCGCGTGACTCGCGCCGCGTCCCTCCGCGTGCGGAGCGGTGATGTGACCAGCATCGCAGGAGTTCGCGGCTCCGCACAGTTCCGCATAAATCGTCGCTCCGCGGGCTTTCGCGTGCTCCTCGGATTCAAGCACATAGACCGCAGCGCCTTCCGAGAGGACGAATCCGTCACGGCCGGTATCAAATGGACGCGAGGCCTTCTCTGGAGCGTCGTTGCGTGTCGAGAGCGCCTTCATGGTCATGAACGATCCGAGACACAACGGGGTCAGCGCCGCTTCGGATCCACCCGCGAGCATGACATCAGCCTTTCCTGATCGGATCGCTTCCATCGCGTCCCCGATCGCATGGCCAGACGATGCACACGCTGTCGCGTGGGTCGATGCGGGTCCCTGAAGGTTGAAGCGGATCGAAATATTCCCAGTGACCGCATTGGCCATGAGCTTCGGGACGGTGAATGGAGAGATCCGCGATGGACCCTTGTTCTCCAGCACTTTCACGCTGTCCTCGATCGTCGAGATCCCACCGATCCCCGATCCCATCACAATTCCCTGACGCTCAGGGTCCCCAGATGCGAAATCGAATCCACAATGGTCCACGGCTTCCTGAGCCGCGAACAGACCGAGCAGCGAGACCCGATCCATGCGCTTTGCTTCTCGTCCCTCAACAACGGGATCTGGGGTCCAGTCCTTGATCGAGCCACCGATCGTCACAGTCCATCCGTCGTACTTTGAAAAGTCCTTCGAGTCGATCGTGGAGATCCCGGATCGACCGGATTTCATCGCATCCCATGTGTCTGCGGCGTTGTGACCAATGTTGGTCAGGGCGCCAAAGCCGGTGATTACAACACGATGACGGGTGGTGGAGGTCATAAGAGCATCCTGGTCTTGCACGATCCCGGAGGGATTGGGAATGATCAAGCGGCTTTGAAACCTGTCCCTGATCAAAATACAGAAGCCCACCGGGGCATGCCGGGGGGCTTGGATATTCAGCTACACGGGCTCTGATTATTCAGCGCCGTTGGCCTGCTTGATGAAGTCGATCGCGTTCCCGACAGTGAGGATCTTCTCGGCTTGATCGTCAGGGATTGATGTCTCGAACTCGTCTTCGAACTCCATCACGAGCTCGACGGTATCGAGACTGTCTGCGTTTAGGTCTTCCATGAAGCTGGTCTCGCGTGAGATCTTCTCCTTGTCAGTGCCCATCTGCTCAGCAACGATTTCGATAACCTTTGATTCGATTTCTGTTTCGGTCACAGCGTATTCTCCGCTCAATTGATCGGGATCCCTTGCCCGGACGCTCCATACGCCCGAGAATCTCGTCCCACGATCTGGCCCCGATTGTATCCAGTCAGTGTAGCGTTTGCCAAGCGTTTATGCGATCGCGAGAATAGATCTTTGTTCGGGATTCGGACATTATCGTCCCTCAATGCCCCCTCCCATCCCGCTTGATCCCGTCCAACCAGAACATCTAGGTCCTAGAGCCATTCTCGCTCACATTCAGCGTACATCCCACTCGAAATCGCGTCGAAACACCTCCAACAGCACGCGGCGTATCCGCACATGCTGCCTTCTGAGAGGAATCGTGATGGGAACCATGCCGAAAGAACCAGACGCATTCGTTGAACATGTGGTCAAGCTCATTCAAAAGATGCAGCCCGAGTTCAGCATCAACCGCGTCAATCCCAACGAGCTCCATGTCAACGGGCGTCGACTGGACCTCGAGAATCTCTACCGCATGGTCGCGCACGAACCCGATCGCGGCACCGACATCGTCGAGCACTTCCTCGACCAACTCTTTATGGGTGACCATGTCGAGGTCAATGACATCCCGCTCGATCAAGCGAAAGCACGGATCATGCCTCGCATCCAGCCGACCTCGATCTTCGAGCATCTGACCGAATCACTCGTCGCACATGTCCCGTTTGTCAATGACACGGTCATCGTGTTCGTCCTCGATATGCCTCATATGACAGTGAGCATCACGATGGATCAGGTGATCCGCTGGGGGATCACGATCGACGAGGTCGAGGAGTACGCACGCGAGAACCTAGATCTGTACGCTCCGGAACTCGAGATGCAGGTCATCGAGAGCGCCGAGGGCGGGAAGGCGGTCATCGTCGCCGAGCAAGACGGCTACGACGCGGCGCGTCTGCTGATGGGTGATCTTCATTCACGCCTCGCGTGCCACCTGGGCGCAGACTTCTATGTCGCGACCCCGGCGCGTGATATGTTCATCGCATTGACCTGCGAGCCCGACGAGTTTGTCCAGCGTCTGTGCGATCGTGTGGACGAGGACTTTACCCGCCTCCCATACCCGATCACCAAGGACCTGTT
>JAEPQP010000150.1 GCA_017640485.1 Phycisphaerales bacterium
CTCAACACCGCCAGAACCCCCTCCAATGACCAATAATCCCCCAAAACACGCACCACAAACGCCATCGCGAGCCCACCCATGAACATCGCCGCCGTCTCCTACCTCAACACCGCCCCCCTCATCCAAGGCCTCGCCGCCCTCCAAGAGACCACCCTCCTGCGAGCCGTCCCCTCCAAAATCGCCGAAATGGTCCAGTCCGGAGAAGCCGACATCGGACTCGCCTCCATCATCGACTACGCCCAATCCCAATACTCCCCCACCCCGCTCACCCTCATCCCCGCCGGCATGATCGGATGCGACGGCCCAACCCTCACCGTCCGCCTCTTCTCCTCCGTACCCATCAATGAGATTAGCACCGTCCACGCCGACACCGACTCCCACACCTCCGTCGCGCTGTGCAAACTCATCCTCAAAGAAGTCCACAACATCACCCCAGACTTCATCGACTACGACACCCGCGAACACTTCCCGCCAAACAACGCCGACGATCCGACAGACAGCAATTCCGAACCACAAACCCTTCTCATGATCGGAGACAAGGTCGTCACCGCCTCACCCCCCGCCGTCCGCTACCCCCACCAGATCGACCTCGGACAAGCCTGGCACGACCTCACCAACCTCTCCTTCGTCTACGCCACCTGGATGTGCAAGTCCTCCGACCTATCCGATCCAGAATCAAAAGCCAACATCATCGCCACCGCCCATATCCTCGAGCGCACCATGCTCAAAAACCAAACCCGCATCGATTGGCTCGTCGCCACCCACGCCAAACGCACCGGTTGGCCAACCGACCTCGCCCAAGACTACATCGGGAACCTCCTCCGATTCAAAGTCGACGACCGCGCCAAGGAATCAGTCGCGACCTTCCTCACCAAACTCGCCGACCATGACCTCCTCCCCGAACCAGTCGAACCAACCTGGCTCAACCTCGCAACCCAAGAAGCCCCCGCCCCCGCGTTCACCTGAACCAACCGAAGAACAACCATACAAACCGCCCACTTTCCACATACAACCCCCGACACCTTCTGATACGATGGGCCAATGAACGACCCATCACCCGACGACACCTCCCCAACACACCCCTCCTCTCCAAACACACTCGAAACACAAGCGTCCAACGCATTGTCGTCGTCCCCCGACCACCCGGGAGCAATCCCAACCACCATCGGCCACTACCAAATCGAATCTGTCATCGGACAAGGGGGGATGGGCGCCGTCTACAAAGCACAACAAAGCTCACCCCGCCGCACCGTCGCCCTCAAAGTCATCAAAGCCGGACTCGCCTCGCGCACACTCCTCCTCCGATTCGAGATCGAAGCCCAGATCCTCGGCAAACTCGACCACCCCGGAATCGCCACCATCTACGAAGCCGGCACTTTCGACCAAGGACAAGGACAACAACCCTACTTCGCCATGGAGTTCGTGAAAGGACAAGAACTCCTCGACTACGCGAACGCACACAACCTCGGCACCAGAGACCGACTCACCCTCCTCGCCAAAATCGCAGAAGCCGTCCAGCACGCCCACCAAAAGGGCATCATCCACCGAGACCTCAAACCAAGCAACATCCTCGTCAACACACAAGGCCAAATCAAAGTCCTCGACTTCGGAGTCGCCCGCGCCACCGACGCCGACATCCAAACCGCGACCATGCAAACCGACATCGGTCAACTCATCGGCACCATCCCCTACATGAGCCCCGAGCAAGCGTCAGGAAACCCCGACGAACTCGACACCCGCAGCGATGTCTACGCACTCGGGGTCATCGCCTACGAGCTCCTCACAGGACAGATGCCCTACGACCTCAAACAGAAGATGATCCACGAAGCCGTCCGCGTCATCCGTGAAGACGAGCCCAAAGCCCTCAGCGCCATCAACAAATCCTTCCGAGGCGATGTCGAGATCATCGTCTCCAAAGCACTCATCAAGGAAAAAGACCGACGCTACCAATCCGCCAGTGATCTCAGAAGTGATATCGATCGCTACCTCAACAACGAACCCATCGAAGCAAGACCCCCGAGCACCTGGTACCAACTCTCCAAGTTCTCAAAGCGCAACAAAGCCCTCGTCGCAGGAATTCTCGCCGTCATCGTCGTCTCCATCACCGGAGCCCTCATATCCCTCAACTTCGCCAAGGGAGAAGCCCAACAAAAACAACTCGCGCTCGACGCCGCCGAGCAAGCCCGCATTGCCAAAGAAACCGCAGAAACAGCGCAAGCCGAAGAAGCCAAGCGAGCTGATGAGTTACAACGAGTCGCAGACTTCCAATCCAGTCAGCTTTCATCGATCAATGCAGAACTCATGGGTTCGCAGTTACGCGAGATAATCATCGAATCATCGACAGATTCATCCAAAGCAAAACTCGCCGACACCTTATCCAAAATCAACTTCACAAACATCGGGCTGGGTTCCATGCAATCACATGTATTCGAGCCCGCGATCAATGCGATCGAAACCCAGTTTCAAGATCAGCCTTTGGTTCAAGCCCAACTATTGCAATCGGTTTCGACCACACTCACGAAAATCGGCTTGATCGATCTCGCCGAAATGCCTCAACGATCAGCGCTCGATATCCGACGAGAACAACTCGGGAACCAACACAAAGAGACATTGAAATCCGTCATGCAACTCGGGTTTCTATTAACTACACAAGGCAAGCTAGATGAGGCGGAAGCCCTTTATCAAGAAGCCCTCCAGACCTACCGCTCAATATATGGAGATGAAAACCCAGACACCCTCACAGGTATGGCAAGCATGGGTCGCTTGTACTATGAACAAAACAAATTCGACCAAGCAGAAGAACTACTTGTTGAAGCCTTAAACGCACAGCGTCGTATTCTTGGAGATCGTCACGAGCTAACGATCAACACAATCAGTTTATTGGGCCTGGTTCACCAATCGAATGGTGATCTAGATCAAGCAGAACTCCTCCTACGAGAAGCATACGAAACGAACCTTCAGGATCTGGGAGAAGATCACAGAAATACGATTACAGCAATAAACAACTTAGGTCTAGTTCTGTATCTGCAAGGGAAACTCGATGAAGCAAATATCTACTACCGAAGGGCTCTAGACGGACATCGCAGAGTGTACGGAGACCTGCACCCAAGCACATTGCAATCGATCAGCAATATGGGTGATGTGCTCTATGTTCAGCAGAATATTGCTGAAGCAGAGTTATTTTATCAAGAAGCAGAACTTGGTCGCCGCAGAGTACTTGGTGTATATCACCCAGACACTTTGATCTCAATCCTCAACATGGGCGTTATCAGATATGCACAAGGAAAGCTTGATGAAGCCGAGCCATACTACAGAGAAGGACTTGAAATCGGCCGAGCAATCCAGGGCGATGATCATCCTGCCACCCTTACCGCAATAAACAACTTCGCATTCCTATTGGAGGCCCAGGGAAAGCTCGTCGAAGCAGAAAACTACTACCGTGAAGCACTAGAAAGACAGAAACGCGTGCTCGGCGAAAGACATCCACACACAACTGAATCAATAGAAAATATCGCCATCATACTCGATATGCAGGGCCGCTGGGAAGATGCCGAACCATTTCATCTACTCGCTATTGAGAACGCACACCGCCTAGACCCAAGCGAAAATATGCAACTCGGATCTACCTATGTTCGGTTTGGAACCAATCTGATTGCTCAAGAGCGATACCAAGAGGCAAACCAAGCAATACTTGAATCCTTGCGTATTCGTAAAACTATCTTACCTGAAAATCACTGGCTCATCTGGAACACCCAAAGCCTCCTCGGCGAATCACTCGCCAAACAATCCAAGTTCACCCAAGCCGAACCGCTCCTCGTCCAAGCCGCTCAACAAATTCAACCCCCTCAAGCCTTAACCCACCGCCGCGACGAAGCCATCCAACGCGTCGTCGATCTCTACACCAACTGGCACGCCGCCCAACCCAACAACGACTACAACCTCAAAGCCCAAGATTGGCAAAGCAAACTCGCGCCCACCGAGTAATCCCGCTCCCATACACTCCCCCAATGCCCGCGCTCTCCAAAATCCACACCCCCGCCCTCGAGACCCTCGCCGCCGAGCTCTCCTTCGCCGGAAAGCCAACCCTCCTCCGCCACCTGTCCCGCATCGAACAACTCGCCCCCCTCATCGAACAAGACGGCCTCTACCCCCAAGACTTCATCGTCTTCCGCATCACCAACTACCGCCCCGACATCGAGAACCCAGAGCTCATCCCCGCCGCCGACCTCCTCTCCGACCTCTCCGCCCTCGCCGAGCACCTCTCCAGCGCCGCCAAACTCACCCCACAAGACCTGCCCGCCGACCACCTCTCCATCGACGAGCTCGCGCAGCGCTGGAGCGTCTCCCGCAAAACCATCGAACGCTACCGCCGCCTCGGACTCGTCGCCCGCCGCATCGACAAGGGATCCGGACACCACGCCATCGCCTTCCTCCAAGGCCCGGTCGAATGGTTCGAGCAACACCACGCCAAACGCCTCAAGTCCGCCGCCCAGTTCTCACGCATGGACGAAGCGCTCACCAAGAAAATCATCAACGACGCCCGCCGCTACAAACGCCGCCTCAACCTCAACCGCTCCCACACCGCCCAGCGCATCGCCCAGCGCATCGGACGCTCCAGCGAATCCGTCCGCCGAACCCTCATCGCATACGACGACTCCTGCGCCCAAACAAGCAACCAACCCATCTTCTCCATGCCCCTCCCCCCAACCGAGCAGCAACAACGCACCATGCTCGTCCAATCCCTCCAAGGCAAACGCACCGGTACCATCGCCGCACTCCACCACCGCTCCACCACCGCCGTCTCCCGCTCAATCAACCGCGCCCGCGCCGCGCTGATCAAAGACATCGGACTCCAGCCCGCCCACGAACTCCCCGCCGACTACAACCAATCCGACCCCCTCGACCACCCATCACTGAGCACCCCCATCACCACCACCAACCTCGTCACCTCAGCCCCCCACTCGCTCAACGACTTCCTCGCCAATCTCCGCGACCCAACCCCCCCAGTCCTCCACGAACACACCACCCGCGCCACCGCCATCACCATCCTCGAGCACCACGCCGTCGAGCTTTCCAAAACCCTCCACCCCTCCACCCCCTCCGGCGCGACCCTCGACCAAATCGAAACCAACCTCCGCTGGATCGTCCTCCTCAAAAACACCCTCATCGAAACCCAACTCCCCCTCATGCTCTCCACCATCGAACAACACATCGGAGGCCCGATCGACACCCTCGACCCCACCCGCGCCACCCAAATCCTCCAAGACGCGGTCGCGACCGTCGCCGCCGCAATCACCACCTCACTCCACCGACATGTCCCCACCGCGACGAGCCGACTCGCCGCCCCCGTCTCCCTCGCCATCACACGCTGGTCCACCAGACTCCCCGACATCGCCACCCCCCCCACCCAAGGCCAAGCCGCCCCCCCAAAACAACAAAAAAACCCCCCCCCCCACAGGCCCCCCCCAC
>JAEPQP010000239.1 GCA_017640485.1 Phycisphaerales bacterium
AAGCTTCTGTTTGGATTTCGCCATTGCTATCGGATGATGAAACCGGCGTTCCCTTTGTGATTGAGGTGAACGCCCGCTTTCCTTTCGTTATGAATCGTGACGACGCAGCGGCACTAAAGGTGCGCTTTAGACTTCGGGAGCAGCTGTTAGTGCATTTGCTCAATCACGCGGGATCCTATCAGGTTAGGCCGGGGATTGTTCGGCTGCTGCCAAGTTGAGACTGCTTACGCGCGCCGCACCGTGCGCACGCTGACCTTGAATAGCCGCGCTATCTCCGCGACAGCTCGATGTTCTTCATCCCTCATATGCTGCACCTCGATCTTCTGAGCGGGGGTTAGGGCAGGGGGCCTTCCGCCGATCCTCCCGCGCTTGCGAGCTGACGCCAACCCCTCTTTCGTTCGTTCGGAAATCCGCTCCCGCTCGAACTGTGCGATGGATGCGAAGACGTGGAACACAAGACGGCCGGCCGGCGTCGTCGTGTCGATATCTTCGGCCAAGGACCGAAAGCCAGCACCACGCTCGCGGATCGTCTCCACGATCTCTAAAAGGTCCTTCAGGGACCGCGCTAGGCGGTCGTACTTGGTGACAGTCACAACATCGCCGTCGCGGAGCTGCTCTAGCATTCTGTCCAGTTCCGGACGCGAGCGCTTCGATCCACTGATCCTGTCCGCGAACACCTTCTCGGCTCCAGCGGCGGAGAGGGCATCCGTTTGTGAACATAGGCTCTGGTCGTCCGTGCTGACGCGGGCATATCCGATAATCATACCCCGATCTGGTCAAAAACGTAAGGTTTTGTCCAGACAAAGGTAACGAAATGCATGAGCGTCTTAGCGCTTTCGACACCACCACAATGTTCGTTGCGCCCTATCGCCCAACACTTCGCGATTTGGCGTTACTCGTTAACCGTCGCAAATTCGACGTTGGCAAGGACCAGATTCCGCTCAAACCACGTTGTGCGATCTACATTGCGCCTGATTTCGTCGCGGACAATCCACGCAAACAACGTTTCCAGAGTTCTGATCTGCCCATGCCGTGCCTCTGTTTTCGTGACCGCATTGAAGAATTGAAACCATGTACAGAATGTGACGTCCTCCATGGTCTCCTCTTCAAAACCGAAGTGTGCAAAAAACCTCGATAGAATGACGAGGCGGACTTTCGGTACTTCGGGCGAGCGCT
>JAEPQP010000099.1 GCA_017640485.1 Phycisphaerales bacterium
CCCGACGGCTTCGCTGACGGGATCGAAGGTTTCCAAGGAAACTGGATCTACTGGGACGCAATGAACGGCCGCGCACCTGAGTTCGACTCAATCGCTGCTCCAATCATCGCATTCAGCTTCTTCAACCTCCCAGGTGAACTGTCAGACACCTCAGACGCATTCGTTGCGTTCTTCACCGCTGACGTTGACCTCGCTGCAACCTTCGGCACCTCACTGGTCTTCGAAATCGGTGACACCGACGGCGACCTCCAGGGCGCTGCAGTGCACAACTCAGAGCTCGATGAGTCATTCACCGGTCTCCCAGGCGTGCCTGACATCGATCCTGACGGAAACGGTCTCGCAGACTGGGGCTGGTCACTTCAGTACGATCAGCCAGGTACCATCGACGTCGACAACGCTGACGGCGACGACGATCCAACCACCGGTATCGACGGTGACCCACTGGCTCTCGAAACCACTGGTGTGGTCTTCGGTGCTCCAAACCCAGGTCACCCTGAGTTTGACTCCGTCGCAGGTACCTGGAGCTGGGTCTCAGACGGCGCAACCGCAGGTCTCGCTGAAGACGTGTTCAACACTGCAAGCCTCGTCGGTTCAAGCATCGTCATGGAAGGCCCTTGGTTCTTCGGTGGTCTTGACTGTACCCCAGACGTCGCTGGTTACACCCCTGCAGCGTTCTTCCAGACCATCCTCTACGGCCCAGGCGACGGCACCACTCCATGTGGTCCTGACCTGAACGGTGACATGGAACTGGACTTCTTCGATATCTCGTTCTTCCTGACCAACATGGTCGATTACAACGGCGATACCGTCTTTGACTTCTTCGATATCTCGCTCTTCCTGACCGAGTACGGCGCAGGCTGCCCATAATCGAATGAAGCCAAACTGAAGACTTGATCTTCATACAAACCCAAAGCCCCCGGCACCTTGGTGTCGGGGGCTTCTTTGTTTTCTCGATTCAACCACAGTCGCATGACCACATTCCGGCGAGATGACCAGAACACCCGTGGCTACTTAGACACAAGCAGTAGGGGGGGCAGCAGTGGGGTCAGACTTTGGCTTTGAGCCATCCGCCTTGGAAGAAGCGTCCCGCGAACAGGAAGGCGCGGAGCACCATCTCGCTGCACAACCCGATCCACAGCGCCGTCAGTCCGGGCTCAATCCCGAAGACCGAATCCAGGAGCTGCGGATTCTCGATGGTCCCGCCACCAAAGAACTCAGGAACCGGGATATCCACGCCGGAGAGGAGGTAGACGATTGGGAGCCGGATCGCGTAGGTCGCGGTCCAGGTCAGCGCCATGACAACCTTCACATCGCCCGCACCACGCATCGCGGAACGGAAGACGATGGAGATCGCGAACGGTACTTGGACGATGCCGCAGATGATCAGCAGTTTGGGCACGATCTCCGCGTGGGTGGGTTGCTGCGAGAGCGCTCTCACGATCTCATGCGGGAAGATGATCAGCACAAGACCGATGATCCCCATGATGACCGACGCGATCAGCGTGCACCGGAACACCGCTCGTTTCGCGAGGTCCGGTCGGTTCATGCCGAGGTACTGACCCGCGAGTGTCGCGGCCGCGATCCCCATCCCGAACCCGGGCATAAAGCTGAACGCTTCCACACGGATCCCGATGATGTGAGCGCCGAGCAATCCATCGCGTCCGAGTTGCTGACCAAGGAATCCCACAAAGAGAATGATCGCGAAGTTTCCGAGCCAGAGCCCAAAGGTTTCGAAGAAGTTGGGAATCCCAAGCCGGTAGAGTCTCCAGACTGTGAGTTTATGGAGTCTGAGACGGATGGCTTTGAGTCGAATCGACCAGCGACCAGAACGGGCCATATGCGTGATGTACAAGGCCCCGACGAGGTCGCCGGCGACTGTACCCAGTGCGATGCCCTCTATCCCCATATTGAGCTGGAGTGGGGAGGTGAGACCGTAAATAGTGATTCCGGAGAGCCCCCAACTCACAACGATATTGACCACATTGCGAGCGATCATCGCCTTGAGCGGGGAGATCGAATCCCCAGCACCTCGAGAACATGCAATCATCGCAAACAACACGGAAGCCGCGGGAACACCCATCGCGATGATCGTCATATAGCTCTTAAAAAAGGTACTGGCTTCGGGTGACATCCGCAGCGCACTGGCGATCCAGGGCACAATCAACCAGATCCCGAATCCAACCAGTGTTCCGAGGATCACAGCGAGCGACATGGTCTGACCCAGAATCTGGTTCGCGACCCCGAGGCGTCCCTTCCCAACGGATCGGCTGATCAGCGCGGTTGCACCGACGCCCAGCGCCATGATGACAAGTCCGATCAGCCACATGATGTAGCTGCCGCCTCCGATCGCATCGGTCGCGGCTTCACCTGCAGGGAGTCCTGCTGACAACGCGGTATCCACAAGGCCCACAAATGAGTTCAGGAAGCTCTCAGTGACGACCGGCCACGCGAGGACCCAGATCGCTTGATTCATGTTCAGACCAGCGAGTCTTCCTTTGCGGAAAGTCCCTTTGTCATCGACGGCTGCGACAGCGGTCGTCCCAAGAGTCACTGAGGGGACAGCACAGACCTCTCCTGGTTTACAGTCCAGATCGGGATCGTGATTCTCAGGTGGATTGGGTGGTGATTGCTTGGTCATCTCGGCGTGCACTCAAACGCCGATTTTCAGCGTTCGATACTGTAGTCCACAGAATGCGTCGATTGACCCAAATGGTCTGCAAAGATTTGAATGATTCCAAAGTATGCCCGTCAGAGATCGGATTCGAAATCCATAATCGGAAGCCTGATTCCTTTGGCCTAATTTAACAGAACATATACTCTCATAAGATGCTGAAATACAACGACTTATAAGATTGGGCCCAAAACCCACCTTGGCTTGCAATCCACAATCTGACCCGCTATGTTCACGGTGTCAAAGAAAAAACCCCTTCGTGTGATCTTGGCGGACCACGAAGAGGCGTGACACCAGTACCTGTAAGGGAGACCTGATGCCGTCAGTATTGTATCAAAGCCTATCACCGAATGCAACAACAGAACGCAACGGTTACCGCTCTGTCCACAATTCAGACGGCACGCCCTACAACTGGTTCACGAGTCCGGTGGGGGGTCGTCGTGACCCCCTGCCGGTTATTTCAGTCCGCCATGATGGGTAGCACCCATCAGAGCGTGAACCGTGAAAGCAGAAGACCTCGGAATTAATCCCCAGATGGGCGGTGCAGTACTGGTCATTGCAGGCATCATTGTCTCCAACCAGATCAACACCAACGAACAGACCGGCGAGCTCACCCGCATGGTCCAGATCCAGTGGTTCGGCACCACACACTACATCGTCGTCCACCCAGACCACGAACTTGGGCAGATCGCCAACAACACCCATGTCATGCTCGGCATGAAGCAGTCCAAGGGTAAGAACGGCTGGTACAACTCCCGCGAAGAACCCATCCGCATCCTCACCATCGGTGGCAAGCCCGTCCCTCACAAATCAGAAGCAGCCTGAACCCCACCCGTCCATCGAAAGACGGGCGGGTGATTTATGTACGAACCAGAACACCACCGGTACAGCAATCCATACTGGCAAGACGGCTTCGATGTCGGCTACATGAATGGTCTCGCTCAGGGTTCATCAGCTGAAGACCAGAACGAAGACCAAGATGATGTCCTCGAAGACTACAACGAAGACGACCCCTCACAGTGCCCTCAAGCAGCCGCATACCACCGACCACGAACACGAGCTGCAGAAGCCTACATGCTCCGCGAACTCGACCACCGTGATCCAGAGCAAGCAGAAATGTACCGCAACATCCATGTCCGAGGATTCAAGAACCGAGTCCGTCGCGGCTTCTGAACAGTGACCATCACCATGACCACGATTACCAACATCACCACAGATCAAGCACGGACCCCCCCGCTCAGCTCGCAATCGCGAGCAGCGGGGGGGTCGCTCCTCGAAGCCCCCCGTCCAGTAATACGGGGGGCAAAGTCACAAGACGACCTCACCGATGTCTCAATCGACTGGCTCAGAATGTCCGGCTCACGCTACATGCTCGAGCATGTCCTTCACCTCACCGAAACGCTATTCGGCGACACCAAAGCCGACAAAGGACGCTTCCTCCTCGACACCGGTTACAAGTGGGCAGCAGGTGGAGTCTTCCTCGATACCAAGAAATCAAACCCAGCCAACCACTGCGTCGTCGATCTTCCAGCATCCCTCCTGATGGAAATCTCAGAACTCCAACTCCGCCAACTCATCTACGACCTGCACTCCATTGGATTCAAAACCACACGCATCGACATCGCATGCGACTACCACGACCGACCCTACCTCATCGACGATGCCCTCCAATCCTGCGAAGCTGGAGAACTCTGTCGATCACGCACATTCCAACTCATCGAGACCAAGAACAACAGAAGCACCATCGGCCGCACACTCACCATCGGTAAACGAGGCAAGGACGGCTCAGGTCGTTGCGTCCGCATCTACGACAAGGGATTGGAGACCCAGACACTTGAAGAAGGCCATTGGATCAGATGGGAAACCGAACTTGCAGACTCATGTGCAAACGATTTTTCAATGGCTTACGCACAATCCAAAGACCCGATCGATTGTGCACACGCTCACGCACTCTGGGCCGTTGAGTTCCGTGAATACAACGGATCCCGCGAACTCAACAGACGACCACTCACAGCATGGTTCTCCGACCTCGTCGACAACAAGACCCGCAGACGACTCACCGCTACACGCACCAAATCAACAGTCGCCTCATACACACACTGGATGCGTACCAGCGTCCTCCCCAAGCTAAAAACCATCAGTGCGATCACCGGAAATCCTCTGGTTGGGGTGATCGATCATGTCTGCGGCCAGGTCAACCCACGCCCAGATCACACTCAATGCGTCAAGGTCCGCACCATCTGCAGATCACTCGGCGCCAACAACCACCAAATCACCAAGTTCGGACTGTACAGCGGGGTCACTCATGAATGAGTACCTCATATGGACCTCGGTAGGGATCGGCGTAGGTCTCACCGTAAGAACATTCTGCATCATCCTCGGCACACTGATGCAGTACATCACATCACTCACCCGTGCCGTAATAGGAGTTTAAATCCATGAAGCGTTTTCTTGACACCATCCGCACCAAGGCAAAGGCGATTGTCGTTGGAGTTGCAGTTGCCGCACCAGCGGCCATTGCATCAGCACAGACGACCCTCCCCGAACCCGTGGAGATGGGAGATGTCGTCTTTCCGATTACCCCTGAATCCATCGCCAACTCCATCTCGGCAGCTGGTGGTGAGATGATCGGGCGGTACGCAGTGATTGCCATCGGCTTCTCACTCGTCTTCCTGTTCCTCCGCCGTCTCCGCGGGGCTGTGTAACCCAAACCCATCGCTGAGGAAACTTGGCGGTGGAGATTATTCCAAGCCAAATGACCATGGACACAATACTGGCCCTCGTCGTAATACTCCTTCTCTTATTCCTCGTCGCCTGCCTATATCGAATAGCCAATTCCATCGAAAACGGCTGGATGACAAACGAAGAACGCGAAGCCTACTTCGAATACAGAAAGCGAAACAAATGCAAATAGGCGGACCCGACGCACAACCCAAAACATGGACCGAAGCCCAGGTCAACCAAGCACTCGATCACATGGCCGCTATCGAAACAACTCAAAACACCATCATGAACGGCCTAGCTCTCGTAGAACTCGACACCAACGAACTCCAGCAATACGCGACCAAGACCTACGACTACCAGCTCTACATGCTCCTCATGTTCTGCATTTTCTTCGGTTACCACATCGGTCACTATTTCCTGCCCAAAGTCAAGCAGATCGGGGGACCGGGATGAATGAAACCAAGGCACCACCCTATGCCCAGATCAATCTCTTAATCGGTATCTGCATCATCCTCACGATGATCATCATCACCAATGTCGCATCAGCACAAGACTGTAACGACTGCGACGAAGGCTACACACCCGGCGAGGGCACGGTAACCGTCGACTTCTCTTCACGCACCTACATATTTTCACAAGGTTGCCCAGGTGGAGTTGAATGCACGACAGTCCTCCTCAACGGCACACAAATCACCCAAGGCATTCAGACATACGATGGGATTGTTGTCGATGTCACAGGCACCCTCACCCGCAACGACGACACCTGCTGTGGATTCGGACCCACAGGAGTCACGCCCCTCCTCGGCACCATCACCTCATACAAAGACGGCACAGCTGTAATCGACTACTGGTCCGACACAGACCCATCCATCGCGTATCCCATCATCGTCGTAGTTGACGACTCCGGCACCTGTTCAGACCTCACACTATTCGAATCAACAGGCGGATCCGGCACCCAAACCATCCACCGCGTGAACACCACATTTCGTGGAGGCCAATGCGAGGACGAGAACGGAGACCCACCCGACGACCCAGACCCGGACCCAGACGATCCACCAGAACCCCCTGAACCACCAGAGCCAGATCCAGACGATCCACCGGACCCACCAGAACCACCCATCCCACCAGACTCACCAGACGACGAAGAGGAAGAAGACGACCCCATTATCCCAGATCCACCCGAACCGGATCCATCAGATCCGTGCTGTATCGCAATTACCACACGACTCGATGCTCTCATCGCCTACGCAGAGACAAACCACCACCAGAATAACACCACCATTGCACAACTCAACGGCCTCAGACAGGACCTCTACACATACATGAATGACCTTCTCTACGGAAACGAATCCGGAGGTGTACTACACGAAAACAACACCCAGAACTCAACCATGATCTACAACCAAGAACGGGTCATCACATGGCTCGAACACTTCAATGAATACTTCCATGACACCTCTTGGTATCTACAACAACTCTACAACGAAGGCATCCATATCGATCAGGGCGACTCAACGCTACCCAGCGGCGGAGATCCCATCGCCCTCTCCAATGCACACACAGCCATCACCGGACTCCCACAAGCTCACCGCGACAATATGAGCGAGCACCAAGACTTCCACCTCCCAGACATCACCGCATTCCAGAACAAAACACCACCGTCTACATTCACCGTCGATCTCAACATGATCAATCAGTATTACCCGCTTGGCCTCCCCGTACTGAGTGTTGACATGACCCCGTACAGCGGCATCAGAGATGTAGCAACGGTAGCGATGTTGCTCGGTGCCACCCTCAACGGCATCTTCATCGTCTGGAGGGATATGCGAATCACATGAACCAGCTCATAGCAGGCATACTCGAATGGCTCGTATCCAAACCGTGGCAACTGTTCACGGATCTTGTTGACTGGATAAAGACATTCGTGACCGAAACCCTCCCAGCGGCCATTTGGTCAATACTCCCCGACGGTATCGCCGACCACCTCAACACACTCGACCTTCAAGCACTCGACGACCTTCTGGATATCGCCGGTTGGTGGATCCCATTCTGGGAACTCGTGGCCATCTACTTTGTGGCCTACACCATCTCCGCCACCATCCGTCTTGTCCGAGCAGTCGTTGGACTGATCCCAACCGTGAAGCTCTAATCTATGAAACTCACCCAGTACGATTTCGGTCTCGAAATAATCGAAGGACTCCCCGGGTCCGGCAAGAGCTTCTACGCCACCAGACGCATCATCAGAGCGATCAAGAAATACAAGCGACCCGTCTACACCAATCTCCCGCTCATATTCCCGGTCGTCCGCAAGTACCTCCGCATCATCGGCGGCGAAGAACTCGCCAATCTCATACGACCACTCAAAGAAGACCACTGGAAGCGATTCCTGAGGCGGCAACACGCCTTCGCACGCTTCAAGGAGCAGCGTGCAGGGCACCCACGCAATCTCCCAGAAGAGGCCCAGCATGATCTCTGCAAATCACTCCAGATCAAACACTCTGAACTCCTCAAACAGCCCAAGGTGACACCGGATCAGATGGTCGCATGGTTCAATCACAAGGTCGGACAACCTGTGTACACCGGATCAGAGGCAGACTCCATCCCGCTCTCATCCATCATCGTCATCGACGAAGTCCAGCATTGGCATCCCATGATCAAACAGGGGAATGCGGAGGGCCGGGAAGAACTTCAAGCATACCTCACGATGATGCGTCACCATCTTCACTGGATTTGGGTCATTACCCAAGACCGTACCCGCATCGACATCATCTTCAGAAAGCTTTGCAAGTCTGTATGGCAAGTTTGGGACCGTGGAGAGGATCGCCTTGCATTCGGGATCAGATTCCACCACCTCGGACTCAGAGCCATGGGATACAGGCGATACACCCCGGAGCAGCTCGAAGGCACCAACCGAGACAACCAGAAGCCCTCAGAGACCTTCATGATCTTCCCCTGGCTTCCATGGGAACAGATCAACTTCAGGCTCTACACCAGCTGGACACAGGCAGGCTCAAAACGACAGATCCAGAAGACCCTCGAACGCGTCCGCAAGGAAGCGGGGGTCAACGAACACACCGGACAACGAAGGAAACACCTCATCATGCGACGACCGAAGTTCATCACCGGCATCTACAACATGATCCACAAGCTCATGCTCTGCGGGACATGTGTTGCACTCGGACTTGTTATCTCCAACATGAAACCACCAGCACAGGAGAAAGAAACTCGTGATCAACCCACCGCACAACCAGTGGCACTACCAGAACCCCATGACTGGCCGACCTATGACGGGTTCGCAGGGACCAAGCCAATCCTCAACGGACAAGTCCTCACTGTTGGAGACTCTGTTGGTGCACGCGGTCGGCTTGCTTATATACACGCTCCCGATCGCAGCCTTGTTGTCATCGCTGACAATGGCTACTGGCTGTGGGAGTATGGGACTCAAAGACCGAACCCGGTCGGACCAGTGGACCAGATACGAGCAGCATTCCGACGACTCCAAGAAGCAGACCATGCAGCCGGTCGAACCATCCCAGATGATCAATCAGACACCGGTCAAGGAATGGGAACTTGAACCGATCACGCTCAGCGTTACTGATATGAATCTTGGGAAGGTACTGCAGCTCGCAGCACAGCAGGCCGGCACATCGATCACGGTCCCATCACAAGCTCAGCAGCAAACCGTCACGGTCGAGTACACCAACCAGCCACCCCAAGCCGTCTTCCAAGACCTCGCACGCCAGATGCAGCTCGTCGCCCAGTATGACGGACAGATCGTCACGCTCATCCAGCCCGAACTCGCTCACAAAGACTTTGTGGTTCTTCGATCAGGATACGCCGACCCAGAGAAGGTCCAGAACACCATGCGTGCTGTCCTCGGACAAGAGACCAGCATCGACATCATCGACGATCGATTGGTAGTAGCGGGGGACCAAGAGACCCTGAAGACCGCCACTGAATATGCCAGGCATCTCACCCAAGGACCAGACGCATGGATGCTCCAAGTCCGCGTCGTGAGCATCACAGAGAACTACTCCCGCGAGCTCGGTCTGGACTGGAGCATCCAGACCAACCTCGGACTCAACACCACCGGACCCGGTTACATCGCCTCAGCCGACTTCATTGCCACTGTCATCGGCAAAGCCACAGAGACGGGTACTCACGCAAAGCTCATGGAGTCCGCTACGCTCTATGTTCTCGAAGGCACTCCCGCCACACTCAACCAAGGCCAACGCGTACCCATCCCACGCTTCCAGACCTCTCCAGAAGGCACGACCACCACCACAGGCTACGACTACATCGACGCGGGATTCAGACTCGAAGCAGAAGCCAAACGCGTCCCAGGTGGTGCCAGACTCACACTCAAACCAACCATCTCGTCAGTGGTGGGGTTCGTTCGAGAAGCACCCATTACTCAGGAGTCATCGGTCGAGGTTCAAGCGATCATCGAATCAGGACAATGGCTCGTCGTCAGCGGCCTTGATTCAATCCAGACGACCACCGATACGAAGCAGATACCAGGACTTCCAGCACCGGTGTTTGGCACACAGGCAGACACGGACGACAACAGTAGACTCATTCTGCTCGTACACGCACAGCGTATCTACGCATCCAACCACCAAGAGCGGTGATCAAGCAAGGGAACGGTAGGGGGATGGCCACCCCATACG
The DNA here is from genome assembly GCA_017640485.1 of Phycisphaerales bacterium. GTDB lineage: Bacteria > Planctomycetota > Phycisphaerae > Phycisphaerales > UBA1924 > UBA1924. Next base: position 10,066 of record JAEPQP010000099.1, read on the forward strand.
GCGGAGCGATGCACCATCGGTGCGTACAATTGCTACGCTGGATGGGGTGGCTATCCCGA
>JAEPQP010000102.1 GCA_017640485.1 Phycisphaerales bacterium
AGAAATGGATGATCCCGAAGCTGATGTCGAGCCAGAGGATTGAGAAACCGCTGAATAAAGCGATATGTGGATCGTATACACGATGTCGCAACGAAATAAAGCCTCAAAAACAGGAAGTTCGACCCGTCTGGGTCGGGTTTCTATGCGAACATGACACCATGCCGATCTCGGATCGGTGCTGATCACGGAGTGACCAATGGACCCTGCCGAACTCAAAGGACGCAAGATCGGACGCGTACTCACCAAGATGGGTGTTGTCACGCGCGAGCAGGTCCACCAAGCCTTGGGAATCCAAAAGGGACGAACCCAGAAGGTCAAGCTCGGCGAGATCATGATCGAGCTGGAGATGTGCACCCAGCTTGATATCGACAAGGCGCTCGCCGGCCAAGCCGGTATGGAGTATGTCGACATCAGTGATATCGAACTCGATGAAGAAACCATCGCGTCGATCCCCGCTGACAACGCCAAGGCCTACCAGTGTGTGCCGATCGAGTACAACCCAAAGTCCCGTAGCCTCAAGGTCGCGATCAAGAGTCCAGATAACTTCCAGGCCGTCGATGACCTCCGCTTGCTCATGGGCGCGAAAGTTGAAGCGGTCATTGCATCTCCAGATGCGATCGACGCGTTGCTCGAGAAGCACTTTGCCAAGTCCGAGTCCATGGAAGATGTCATGGGCGCGCTCGCGAGCGACGAGAACCTCAAGAACATCGGTGGGACATCTGATCAATCCATCGATCTCGATGCCGTCTTGGATGCTGCGGATGACAACCAGGTCATCAAGCTCCTCAACATGGTGCTGCTCCAAGCGATCCGCGATCGTGCATCGGATATCCACTTCGAGCCATTCGAGCACGAGTTCAAGATGCGCTACCGCATCGACGGCGTGCTCTACGAGATGGTCCCCCCGCCCAAGCACCTTGGTGCCGCGATCACATCGCGCGTGAAGGTCATGGCAAATCTTGACATCGCCGAGCGTCGTCTACCTCAGGACGGGCGTATCGAACTGACCGTCGGCGGGAACCCGGTCGACCTCCGTGTTGCGGTCCTACCAACGATCTACGGCGAGAGCGTCGTGATGCGTGTGCTCGATCGTGGGAATGTGGAACTCTCACTCGATCGCGTGGGATTCCGTCCAGACGACTACGACACCTTCCAGGGACTGATCGCCAAGCCCAACGGGATCGTCATCGTGACCGGACCAACCGGTTCGGGGAAAACAACCACGCTCTATGCAGCGCTCTCGGAACTCAACGACATCAAGACCAAAGTCCTCACCGCAGAAGACCCCGTCGAATACGACATCGACGGCTTGTGCCAAGTCCAAGTGAATTCCGAAGTCGGTTTGACCTTTGCGAGCGCACTCCGCTCATTCCTTCGTCAGGACCCGGATGTCATCCTCGTGGGCGAAATCCGCGACCTCGAGACTGCGCAGATCGCGATCCAAGCTTCCCTGACCGGTCACTTGGTGCTGACCACACTTCACACCAACGACGCGCCTAGTTCGATCATCCGTCTTGTGGATCTCGGGATCGAGCCGTTCCTCCTGACCGCAACCATCGAAGGAATCGTGGCCCAGCGTCTGGTACGCACGCTCGATCCGAAGACCAAAGAAGCGTACACCCCGACGCAGCAAGAGCTCATGGAACTCTCGCTGCGTCCTGAAGATGTGCAAGGCCGAGAGTTCTACCGCCCGAGCAGCGCCAAATCAGTTGGCGGCGGATACAAGGGCCGGATGGCGCTCTTCGAGATCCTCAGTCTCGACGACGAACTCCGCGAGTTGATCGTACAGAATGCGAGCACTTCCGTGCTCCGCAATCTCGCACGCAAGAAGGGGATGCGTTCACTCCGAGAGAGCGGCATGCTCGCGATCTATGAAGGACAAACGACGATCGACGAGGTCGTGCGAGAAACACTCGCAGAGGAATAAGCAGCAGTGGGGGAGTTCAAGAGCGGCGCTCTTGATGACAACTGATCCGCAAACAGGCATGGGCTTGGTTTGCATCATCGGAAGGATGAAGTCATGGCGACATTCGTATACCAAGCACTCAACGCGGCGGGCAAAACCCAGAAGGGTACCGTCGAAGCATCAAGCTCCGAAGACGCGATCCAACGCATCAAGTCGCAGGGATACTTCCCGACCTCAGTGCAGCCCCAAAAAGAGAAGAAGGGCAAGGGCGACAAGACCGGACCCGCCGCCGCAGCCGCTGCATCCACCAAGAAGAAGAAAAAGAAGAAGAAGGGCGGAGGTTTCACCATCGGTGGCGTGAGCGCCAAGCACCTCACCCTCTTCACACGTCAGCTCTCGACCCTTCAAGACGCGGGTCTCCCGCTCCTGCGTTCACTCCAGATTCTCGAGAGTCAGCAGAAGCCTGGTGCACTCAAGAATGTGCTCCAGAGCGTAACCGAAGAGGTCGAGGGAGGTTCCTCGCTCTCTGAAGCGATGGCCAAGCAGCCCAAAGCATTCGACCACCTCTATGTCAAAATGGTCAACGCGGGTGAAATCGGTGGTGTGCTCGACATCATCCTCCAGCGTCTGTCCGAGTTCATGGAAAAAGCGGAACGACTCAAGAGAAAGATCAAGGGCGCGATGGTCTACCCGATCGTGGTCGTCCTGATCGCGATGATCATTCTGACCGGGATCATGGTCTTCATCATCCCGCAGTTTGTCGAGATCTTTACCGACTTTGAAGTCGAACTCCCGGGTCTCACCCTCTGGCTCATGAGCACCTCCAACTGGGTGGTCGGGAAACTCCCAGGCCAGGAAATCCCTGGCTGGGCAGTCATCCTCATCGGTCCGTTCGTCATCTTCTTTGGAACGAAGCTCATCCGGAAAACCAAACCCGGCCGGGCGGTGCTTGATCGCTTGATCCTCTGGACACCAATTTTCGGAACATTGGTCCGCAAAACAACCATCGCGCGTTTCACCCGTACGCTCGGGACGCTCATCAGTGCTGGTGTGCCGATTCTTGAAGCCGTAACTATTACCGGCCAAACCTCAGGGAACTGGGTCTTCGAAAAAGCACTCAGACGGGTCCACGATTCCATCCGCGAAGGGGAAACCTTCGCAGACCCGCTGCGTGAATCCAAAACCTGTGATGCGATCGTGGTCAACATGATCGATGTGGGTGAGGAGACCGGTGACATGGACTCCATGCTCATGAAGATCGCGGACAACTACGACGAAGAGGTCGATGTCGCGGTCGAATCGCTCGTGGCGCTCCTCGAACCCATCATGGTTGTTCTCCTCGGCGGCATGGTCGGGACAATCGTCGTCGCGATGTTCCTCCCGATGGTCGCGATGATCGAGAACCTCCAGTAACCGTCCATCAGTTCAAGTATTGAAACGAGTCCCCGAAACTCAAGCGAAACACCCGACCCCTCGCAGTCACAACCCGGAGCTTCCAGTGCCAAAGCACAGTTCACAACCAGACCGCAGCAGCCAAAGCCAGGCCCGCCGCGCGTTCACGCTCCTCGAGCTGGTGGTGGTGTTTGCGATTATCGTGCTCGTGATCAGCTTCCTCGCATCGGCGCTCGGCCGAGCAACCATCAGTGCGCGTCAGACAGCGAGTCAACGCTCCGCTGAAGCGATCGCAGCTGCCGTTGAGCAGTTCCAACTCGAGTTCGGGTTCCTCCCGCCGCTTGTCCATGATGGAGAGATCGTCAGTTCAAACTCGATCCGTCCGATCGATCCGCTGACCAACAGTGTCTCCGCTGATGAAGGTCCACTGAAAGACGGCGTTGTCAATGCCGGATACAACTACAAGACCCTCGTCGTCTGGTCAGAGAGCGCCGACTTTGATTTCCTCCGCCGCCGTGACGGCAGCGCGAGCGACGAGGTCGATCTCCCAAGCGGAGGCGGGCCTTGGAACATCGATACCGCATGGGATGATCGTCGCTACTCACGCTACGCCCTCGCGTACTACCTGACCGGCATGCTCCCGCGCTCAGTCGACGGCGTCGCGGGTGAAGGCATGACCCGCCCGCTCATCAACGGCGGATTCGCGAATGTCGGATACCCAGTCGGGTCCACACGCGACCGCTACGGCGCAACCATCGACATCAACCGCAGAGGTGTCCGTGTTGAGCACGCGTATGCCCGCCCGATCGAGATCGCTGAGCACGATGCATCTGTTGATTACACAACACTGACCGCTCAATCGGTCTACGACCTGTACCCCGCGGATGCTCAAGACAGCCTGATCGCGTTGGTCGATGCGTTCGGGACCGCGTTCCGCTACTACCGCTGGGAGCACGGACGCTACAACGATCGCCGTCAACTCATCACCGAAGACTCGCTTGACCTGAACATCCCACCGGTCCTTCTGGATCCAGAAGCGATGATCGAAGTCGAGAACAATGATGACTACTCCCCGATGCCCGACCTGACCGAGGGCGACCTCAAAATCCGTCAGGCGCGTTACGCGATCGTCGGCGCCGGCGCCGATCGACTCTTCGGCACCGAACCAATCGAATACCTCGTCGAACAACTCGGCGAGCGTGATCCTGCAGGGGACCCAGCAGAGATCGCCCGAATCCGGAAGGTCGCGATGTTTGACAACGTCGTCGCTCTTGGAAAGTAATCCATGAACAAGAAGACCAACATTCAGAAGCAACACCACTCGCTGCGCCAAGCCGCGAAGACGCTGCGCGGATTCACCCTCGTCGAAGTTCTTGTCGTCGTGGTCATCGGCGTGATCCTGCTGACCATCTCCGTCCCCGCGTTCCAGACGCTGATTGCGTCCTCCGAACGCTCGCTCGCAGTGAACTCGCTCCAGTCCGCGATCCAAGCAGCACAGGACATCGCGCTGGACGGCCGAGAGGGCGAAGACGGCGCGATCATCTTCCTCATCGACGACAACGGACGCCTCACCCTCGCTCCAGCAGTGAAGATCGGTTCCTACCGTGAACCATTCTCGGCAGAACCCGGACAGCTCGGTCAGACCTCCTTCGACTACGACTACATCGAGATGGAGGTCTTCGCGCCGCTTGATTCCGGGGATCTCATCCAACTCCCCGAATCCTGGTTCGTGCGTGGGTACGCGCCGATAGGGAGCATGGTCGATCGACTCGTGACCGATGATGTCAACCAGGATCGCACTGCCGCGATCTGGTACAACTCACCGATCTACGGCGGGACCGATGTCGATCATCCCGCAAAGACCGAAGGCCACTGGGTCTTCCCAGAAACCAACCTCTTTGCCAAGGACGCGCAGCATGTCGGAGGCGACACCAACTCGGGTGATCTCGGAGGGCTGCAAGGCAATTTCCGTTCGCCCCGTCAATCGTTCATGATCCGCTTCGATGGTCGCACCGGTCAGCTCAGCAGAACGACCAAGCCAGCGGTATTCATCGATCCAAGAAGCAGCCGTGAGCGTCCGTTCGGGGATCAGCCGATGATTGAAGACCGCTGGAAACGCGTCGATCTCGCAGATAGTGTCCAGAACTGGGGGATCCGTATGCTCTCCGCATCGGACACCAACTCCGACGGCACACACTGGACCCTCAACGATCAGTACACCCGCGCCCTCTGGCTCGGGAACATCTCGCACGACACGGTGCTCGTCAAAGCAGTCACCCGACTCGCGCTGTACAACGAAGCGGATCTCGCGGCTGATCTCGGCGCGCGTGGATTGAACCGTGCGACGGGATCGCTGTACGCTGCGTACCCACAAGACGATTCCGAATCCGAGATCCAGTACGACCTCGATCTCTGGTCTGCGGGCGATCGTCCATCTGAAGACGAACTCCGCGACTGGATCAGTCAATGGATCGAAGGCGACACATCCGGACCAGGAGGACGACCCGATGGGCAGATCGTCTACGACACCGACCCAGCCAACGCGGAAGAAATCGATACCCCGCTCTCTCGCCTCTACCTGATCCAGCCCTACTCGGGCGAACTGCAAGAGGTGCTCCGATGAAACGATCATCTTTCCAAACACACATCGCCGCAGGGTTCTCGCTTCTCGAGGTCCTCGTCGCGATCGTGGTGCTGGGACTCGGACTCCTCGGCCTCGGCGCCGTCTTCCCAGTCGTGATCGCGCAGCAGCGTGAGTCCGTCGCGATCGTCGAAGGCATCAGCGTCGCAAGCATGGCCGAGAACATCCTGACCAGTTCCGATGAGATCATTGATTTCTCGCCGTGGTTCAACCCAGATCCAATCACCGGGCTGCCGAATCGTTTTGGATACGACGGCCCTGCTCCAGCCGGTGAGATCTCCTACGACTGGATCGTCGCACCATTCTCCCCATACAACACCTATGAAAAGGTCCCAGGCTTTGCAGGGTTTACTGGCTCCACCGACGGCCGCTGGTACATCGAGCTCGACGCAGGTCTCAACCCAGTCTCAGGCAACGACATCACTACCGCCGAAGGACTCAACACCGTCCTCACACTCCACGACCGACTCGTCCCACAGCCATACTCTGGGAAGGACCCGAAGTATGTCTGGGACATCGTCGCTCGTCGTCAGCCCGGGTCGCTCCGCCCGCAGCTCGCGATCTTTATCCGTCAGATCGATCAGCGTATCCGCGTCCCGAGCAACCAATCGCTCAGCGACATGCTGATCGCTGGATCCCCAGACACCAACCGTCCGGTCCTCCCCGTTGCGCTCTACAGCGGGACCCACCCCCAGGTCGGGAAGCGCGGTCTCCCCGCAGTCGATGACGGAATCGATACAAACATCGTCTACGCCCAGCCGCAGTCATTGCAGGTGCAGGTCGCGAAGGATCATCTCGATTGGTTGATCATCGAGGATGCCAACAACACCAACATCGACACCTCCATTTCATTCGTCACCGAACCGGGTCAGCAACTCCTCGACAACACAGGGGTCGTCCGCACCGTGCTCGGCCCAGCAACCGGACCCGATTCTCAGCAAGCCAACGCACGCATCATCCGCGTCTCCCCGCCGTTCAGTGCCAGCAACGCGGTTGATGAGATCATGAACTACAACATGACCAACAACGACAACCCGATGACCGAAGCCGATCGTGCATCATGGATCCGTCAGGTGGTCTTCACACCCCGCAAGCCTCTCGCAATCCACATCGTGACCCTCGAGGAGGATTCGCCGTGAGCAAGCATCCATCACAACACGGCATGCAAAGCATGCAAACCCGGGGCTTCACAGTCATCGAGATGCTCGTCACCATTGGTGTGCTGATCCTTGTTGCTGCTGGGGTGTCAACCGTCTTCACCTCGATCGCTGATACTGTGGACAACGGTAAGAAGCTCGCGGAGCTCAACCGATACGCCGCGCAGTTCGAGCGTGTCATGCGCCGAGATTTCGAGAACATGACCCGCGACGGGTTCCTCGTCATCGCGCAGCAAGAAGCCCCCGGATACACCGCCGACCGCGATGTTCAGCTCTGGGCGGGAGACAGCTCCGACCTCAACAACAACGGTCAGCAAGGACGACCCCGCCGCATCGATGAGATCATGTTCTTCGCACGCGGAGACTTCGAGACCTCCCGTCGCGCGATCGCGACAGGAATGATCGCTCAGTCCTCAGAAGCCGCGATCTACTACGGGCACGGCCAGAAGCGTGCGCCGGATCTGGTCAATGTCGACATGGACACCAACCTCTTCTTCAACCCAAGAGCCACCGACACCAACATCGACGAGGACGCACGCCTCGGAGTCGCGCCTCCGGGGGTGTTCAACCCAAACCAGTACGCAAGCGACTGGTCACTCCTCCGTCAAGTCACACTCCTCGCACAACCACAAACCGCGGGGCAGTCACTCCCGGACGATGTCTTTGGTGTTCTCCGCATCAACAGCGATCGCCGTTGGCTCGAAGACTCCCAGCGCCAGATCGCGCTCCAGCCCGCGGCCCGCTCAATCTTCAACTCGCTCTCGCAGACCGGATTCTCCGGCAATGTACTGCCGGAACCTGCGGATTACGAAGTCCCGCGCTGGTACCGCCAATACACCGCAGCTCCTGGAAACGCCGCGCCTGAGTTCGAGCCAATGCTCCGCGCATCGGGTCTCGTGGACATCGTCACCGAGGATCTCGCGACTATCCGCTCGATCCTCTACGGCTTGTCATTCACAGAAGGACCGCTCGACCACTGGGATCGAGGCAATATCCTCCTCAATCCACTTTCGATGGATCAGTGGTACGACGAATCCATCACGCGCCTCAAAGACCAGTCCCTGTCGCCGAGCCCATCAGACGCCGCGAGCTTGATCCTCCCAGTGACCGGTGGATCAAACCCACACTTCGACAACGCACGCGATTGGATGATCGATGCGCTCCCATCACTCTGGGACCTCAACCCGACGACCCCAGTCCAGCTCTCACGCGTCCGCTACGAGGATGTCCCCACCCGACTCCTCTACGACGAGAACGATTTCGCGGACTCCGACGACGGCGACCGTGATCGTGCATATGTCGAAGCCGATCAGGAGATGCTCGGGTCATCCGTCTTCATCCCCAACTGCACCGAGTTCATCGTCGAGTGGTCCTACGGCTTCATCGACCCGACCATCACGGACCCAGCCGATCCGCGCTACAAGAAAATGATCTGGTACGGACTCGACCGCTGGGTCGACGCAAACAACGACGGCGAGATCACCACCAACGGCAACGGCACCACCCCGCAGCAGGACCACCGGGTCGCGCAGTACTACAACCGCCGTCCCGCCGTGCCCGCGATCCCGGATCTCGAACGCGGACCATCACCCGAGATGATCGTTGGTCATGTCGCGATCAACCCAGGTTTCGGAACCCCTCCGGTCTCGGAGATCGCGACCTTCGGACACTCCGATCTCGGCGGACGCGATTGGCTCTGGCCAAAGTTCATCCGCATCACCCTGTCCATCTCGGACCCGCAAGATCAATCCATCGAGCAGACCTTCCAGATGGTCTTCGATGTTCCCGACGCGTAATCACACCATCGCGTCACAGACAACACCACGGCAAAGGGACGCTGCCCGCACCGAGCAGCAACGACACGCCGAAACCCTTCAGGTGCAACGCATGCCGATCCATTCTCGGCACGCAGAGAGTCCAAGGAGCAAGTCATGTTGACCAACTCATCCAGTCCACACCCGCACAGTGATCAGATCACCCGCGCACAGACACGGACCGGTTCAGCACTCCTCATCGTCGTGGGCACCCTTGCGCTCATCGCGGTCTTCGCCGCGATCTACATCTCCATCGGACAGAGCGATCAACGAGTCGCCCGTTCCGTCAAAAACAATGTCGAAGTCGAGGATCTCCGCAACAACATCGCGAATCACATCGCCAACATCATCGCGATCGACCGTTTCGACTACAGCGTCCACCATCGCGACGGCAGTGACGCGGTCTTCGCTTCGCTCGAGAACTTCGACGCGCCCTACACCGACTGGCAACTCAAATCAGAATCCAACGATGCTTGGCGCTTGTTCAATCCATCCGGACGCACCCCGCTCATCGCGGGACCGAACGCCGCGCAGGATTTCCGTGTCGCGTCCGATCCCTGGCTCGCATCCACCCTCCCGACTTTCCTCGGCGATCCGGGACTCCCAGTCGGAGGCGTCGATCTGCGTCCATTCGGATCACTCCTGACCGATTCATTCAGCGGCGGGCCGCTCGACAACTTCATCGGGGGAGCCCTCTCCTCAGGATTCCTCGATCACCGTGACTACCTCCAGATCTCGAACCTCGCTCCAGACGGCCGATTCGTCAACCTCTTCAATCTCCGCGACAACACCGCACAGTCCAACGGATTCAACGACACCACCATCGGTGGCTTCGATTCCGAGCCGGGGACGGGCACATTCGATCGCGATGCTGACAACCGCACCATCCGCCGGATGAGCAACTACCTCTCGCTCTGGAAACAAGAACAGACCGGTGAAC
>JAEPQP010000038.1 GCA_017640485.1 Phycisphaerales bacterium
AAAGACTGATCCCACCCGCCCCAATCACCCCACAACAGAGCCGCCCAAATAGAGCCGCCCAATCAGAGCCGAACCACTGGCTTGGACTCCGCGACTGATTCCGAGTCCACCTCATCCCCCGCTGAGGTCTTCACCCGAACGGGTCGATAAATCTCGATCGCCAGCGTGTCATCATCTGGCGGGTTCCCCCCGCGATGCGTCGCCACCTCCCTCAGGATCCGCTCAGACCACACCCCGTGCTCCAAGCTCGACTCATCCCCTCCGAGCCGTCCCGAGGACGCGAGGATCCGACGCAGCCCCTCGATATTGAGCATCCCCCCTTCAGGTGAGCGTGCCTCGATCGCACCATCGGTATAGGAGATCAGCGAATCTCCGGGACCAAACTCCACCTCCGCCTGCATTGGATCAAAGTCCTTTTCTTTGCATGCCCCGAGCATGAAGGTCGTCGCGTCCAGATCGCGGATCGTCCCGTCCACACCCCGCAAGAACGACGGCGGATGTCCCCCAGACGCATACTCGAGCGTGTTCTTCGCCGCGTTGACCCGGAAGCAGACCGCCGTCGCAAAGATCGAATGCTTCGAGAGCGTCAGGTTGATGTACCGATTCAGATGACACAACAACTCCCCAGGCGAGATGTCGGGCTGCTCCGCAAACCGAAGATCGATCTCCCCATGCAACCGATTCACCGTCAGCGCCGCCGGGATCCCATGACCTGTCACATCCACGACCGCGACCGAAAGCGTTTCATTCCCCTCGGCATCCGTGTTCGAATAGCGTGCAAAGAGATAATCCCCCCCGATCTGACGCATCGGCTCGTACCGATACACAAACTGGATCTGCCCCGTCGTTTTCGGAGGCGGGAACAACGCCTCATGGATCTGCCTCGCGTATGCAAGTTCCTGACGGAGCATCCCGTACCGCTGGTTTAAGAACCGGTTCGTCGAACGCTGGATCCGCTGCGTGTGCCGATACCCCGAAATAAACACCGCAGGCGTCGCGAACCCGATCGTCGAGATCGCAAAGAACAGCGTCGCCCCCATCGAATCCCCCTCGATCGTCAGGTGCCCGATGGAGCTGACCATGACCACCGTAAAGAGCGGAATCAGCGCATGCTTGACAGTCCAAGGGAACACACAACACGCAACGAAGTGCGAGATGATGAACACCCAGGTCCCGTACATCAGCGATGGATCGATCATCCGCAGCGCAACCGCGATCAATCCGTCGAGCATGATCAATCCCAGCGACAAACGGATTACCTTGCGATCACTCACACGCCGCTCGATAACCATCACCAGCACCGAGCCGTACGCGAGGATCCACAAACCCTGCGTCACAATGAACGAAGCACGAGAAAAACCGTTGCTCAGAACATTCGTCACCGAGGTGTTACTCAGGACCATGATCAGCGCGAACACAAATGAAATCAGCCCGAGCCCGCCCCAGATCGAGATGAACCAGATCAAGCGGCGCCGAAGCAGCTGGCTCGTTTCTTCATGAAACGATCGCCGAAACTCAGATGTCTCCATATGACCAGACTTGGACACGCAGCTTCCTTTCGGATCAAAACGCACTATCCCGCTAAGGACGGTACACATCCACGATCAGCATATCATCATTCACCACACCTTCGCAATACCGATCCACCGATCTCTGCACCAATTCTGGCCACCGCTGACCCGGGTCGAGCCACCTCGAACGGATCGTCTCCTCGATCCCGCCAACACCAAACATCCCACCCCCTGAATCGGTCGCTTCGGTCAATCCATCAGTAAACGCGATCAACGCATCGCCAGATCCGAATCCATGCTCCTCGACCGCCCACTCCGCGGAGCCCGCGCCAGACTCAATCCCCATCACCGGCCCGGTCGCATCAATCCGTATCAAACTCCCCGACTTCCCACGAAGCAACGCCCCCGGATGCCCCGCATTGGCTACTTGGATCGTTCCCGCACCCGGATCCACACGTACCGCAATCCCAGAAACCAACACCGGCGCATCGTGACAAGTCAAACAAATATACCGATTCAGTGCCCCGAGTAGTTCACCTGGATCCGTCGATGGATATTCACCCACAAACTGCATCAACTCGCCCTGCAATCGATTGACCGTCAGCGCCGCCGGGATCCCATGCCCCGACACATCCAGCAGCACCACCAACCCCGCCGAATCCGGGTCGGCACGCTCAAACGACGCAAACAAGTAATCCCCACCAATCAAACTCATCGGACGATACGAATAGGCGAACCGCACCGCCCCGCTCGTGCGAGGCTCCGGAAACGCCTGCTCATGAATGCTCTTCGCCGCCGACAACTCCTGATTGATCCGCTCGTAGCGTGATTGCAGATTGTCGATCTGGAATCGATCCTTGATACGAGTCGTCTTGAAGAACGACACCATCAACCCAGGGACCACCACCGAACAATAACTCAGCACCGTTACCCCGATCCCCACCACATCGCCGGGAGTCACCGCCAGCAGAGTCGCCGTCGAACCCACCACCCACGCAGTCGCGAGCCCGAGCGCCTGCCTGGGAGTCCAAGGTAACAACGAAGCCCCCATCGTCATCACGATCAGAATCCCCGCAAGCGCATTGCCCCCAGGTCCGGGATCAAACCCCAGACTCCACCGCACCATCACCACCACACCCTCAAGCAGCACCACCACAAGCGTCAGCCGCACAACCCACACTCCGCTCGGACGCAGCATCCAGATCAGCATCAGCCCGCTCAGATACACAGACAACCAGCTCAACTCCAGACCCAGAGCCCCCACGACAGAAACCGCGCGCTGCTCCCCGACCAACGCCTCGATCCCAGTCAGATGCATCCAACGGATCACGATCAGGACCGCGCCGAGGACCATACTCATTGTCAAAAAATGCATCGCGTTGCGACGGATCTCTGACGCTTGAACGCCGACAAGCAGATCCGCGCTCCTCGTCGCGAGTGCATCCTTCAAAAATGTCAGAATCGGTGTATACACAGACCCAGTCTAGCCCGCCCAGCAAGACCCGCCCCTCAACTCACAAACCCCGCGTCTTCCCAGGCACCCAGAGCACATCCCCGCGACCCCCATCGTTCGCCGCACGCCCCAGCACAAACAACAGATCACTTAAGCGGTTCAGATACATCATCGTCAACCCAGAAGTCTCGTCGCTCTCGATCTCGATCAACGCCGCGACATGCCGCTCTGCACGCCGACACACCGTCCGCGCGACATGCAGGTAACTCGACAGCGCCGTCCCACCCGGGAGCACAAAGCTCGTCAGCGACTCCAGATCCGCATTCCATCGATCGATCGCATCCTCCAGACGATCAATCTGCGCCTGCGTCACACGAAGCACCATCGCTGGGTCTTCGTCCTCCTTGATCGGTGTGCACAGATCCGCCCCCAGATCAAACAGATCGTGCTGAATCGACTCCAGCAACTTCTTGATCTCATCGTGACCACCCGAATGCAGAATCGCAACCCCGATAGCCGCGTTGGTTTCATCGACCCCGCCGTACGACTCGACCCGAGGATGCGATTTGTGAACCCGCTTCCCTGTTCCAAGTCCAGTCGTCCCAGAATCGCCCGTTCTCGTGTATATTTTGGTAAGTTTGACCATGTGCTACAGTGTATCCTTCCACCCTTGGCCCCGATGACCTGATCCTGCGACTTTCGACGATTCCAACCGATGCCCACCCAACTCCAACAACCATCTCCCCCCTCCCGAGGCCTCACCCGAAACTGGGACACCTCCAGTGCACTCACCGACTCCCCCCTCCCCCTCGTCGACCGCATCCTCGCCGCACGCGATCTCACCGACACCGAATCCTCCAAAGCCTTCCTCTCACCCACCCTCGCAGGACTTCACAACCCCTCCCTCATTCCCGATCTCGACAAAGCCGCTCAGCGAATCCTCGACGCCGTCGCCAACGACGAACCCATCGTCATCTTCGGAGATTACGATGTCGACGGCATCACCGCCTCCGCGATCCTCGTCCACATGCTGGGAGTCCTCGCACCCGACGCACCAGTCTCCACCTACATCCCCCACCGCATCGAAGAAGGCTACGGCCTCAACGAATCCGCCATCGAAACACTCGCCGACCCCGTAAAGAATGTCGGCGCAAAGGTCATCATCACCGTCGACTGCGGCATCACCGCCATCGACCCCGCAACCAAAGCCAAAGAGCTCGGCGTTGACCTCATCATCACAGATCACCACAACCCACCCGCTCAGATGGACGACATGCCCGATGCGTTCGCCGTCGTCCACCCGCGCCGACCAGACTCGCAGTACCCCTTCGGAGAACTCTGCGGCGCCGGAGTCGCATACAAACTCGCCTGGCGCCTCGCAACCCTCCACTGCAAATCTGATTCAGTAACTCCAGCGCTCCGCACAACACTGGTCGATCTCCTCGTCCTCGCCGCGCTCGGATCCATCGCCGACATCGTCCCGCTCGTGGACGAGAACCGCGTCATCACCAAGTTTGGACTCTCCAGAATCAAAGCCACCCCCATCGCAGGCCTCCGCGCCCTTATCGCCGCGTCAGGTCTCGATACCGACCAAGTCGATGCCGAAGCGGTCGGATTCCGTCTCGCCCCAAGACTCAACGCGATCGGACGCCTCGGACACGCCGGGGACGCGCTCGAGCTCATGACCTCCGCTCGAGGCCACCGCGCCACTGAACTCGCCGAGCAGCTGACCACCCTCAACGATGAACGACGCGCCACCGAGCAGCGTATTGTCAAACAAGCCATCGAGATGGCCGAGCAAGCCGGGATGACCAACCCCGACCGACGAGCCATCGTCCTCGCCCATGAAGACTGGCACCCGGGAGTCGTAGGGATCGTCTGTTCGAGACTCGTTGACCGCTTCGCTCGCCCCACCATTCTCATGCAACGCAAAGACGGCATCTGCAAAGGATCAGCCCGCTCCATCGAAGGATTCTCCATCCACGCCGCACTCGAATCCTGCGCACACCACCTCACCTCCTTCGGAGGTCATGACATGGCCGCCGGTCTTTCCTGCGACGACTCCAACTACGACGCGTTCGTCGAGTCCCTCCTCCACCACGCCAACACCCACCTCACCCCCGAAGACCTCACCCACACACTCAAAGTCGATGCGATCGCTCGAGTCGACGAACTCACCGAGCGAACTCTGACCACCATCGAGCAGCTCGCCCCCTTCGGAGCCGGGAACCCACGCATCAAAGTCCTCATCCCCAACGCCAAACTCAACGGCCATCCCGAACCCTTCGGAAAGACCGGAACCCACCTCTCGCTCCGAGTCGGAGACGCTCAAGCAGGGAACCAAATCGTCCGCGTAGTCGGATGGAGCTGGTGGAAAAAAGCCCGGGACATATGCCCGGGCTCCATAGTCGATCTGGTTGTCGAGCCGAAACTCTCACACTGGAACGGACGCGTCAAGGTTGAGCCAGTGCTCTCTGACCTGAGAATCCGCTAAACGATTACTCAGTCGGTGCATTGGCAACAGCCTGCGATTCCAAGCTCCGCACAAGCTGCTTGAAATCTCTGCTCGATGGAGCCAGTGCCGAAGCCCTAGAGGCACTCGACAGCGCGCTCCGGTACATCCCAAGCTCACGCTGCACAACCGAGCGGAACGCGAAGAGATCCGCGTCGGTATTGTTGCGATCGATCGCATCATTGATCGAGCTCAGCGCCTGATCCATATTCCCCTCGCGATGATGGAGCATCGCCCACAGCACATACCCCTCGTGCGAGTTCGGATGGATCGAAACGATCCGAGCCGCCGCGCGACGAGCCGAGCGGTTGTCGTTGATCGCATACGAAGTATTCCCGAGCCCGATCCACGCATCAAGATCGCTCTTGCCGTGTGTGCGTGAGAGCAGTTCTTGATAGATCGAACGCGCTTCAACCGGACGCCCGACACCCATCAACGCCTTCGCATGGATGAGTTTGAGATCACGACGATCTTTGTCCTCGAACTTCTCAAGCAGCGCCGCGACATTCCGCTCAGCGTCCGCGTAGTGCCCGTTCTTCATCTGTGTGTGCACAAGCTCTTCGAGAATCCCGCGATCATCCGGCGCCAGCAATCGGGCATCACGGAAGTGCAACTCCGCCTGCTTCGGGTCCTTGTTGATCAGCGCGATGTGACCCAGCGTCTGCTGGATACCCGCGTTGTTGACCGACATCGGGAGCGACTCAAGATACCGCTTCGCTTGATCCGGACGATCAAGATCGATCATCATCTCCGCGGCCGCGACCGCGTAGCCCGGGTTGTAATCATCAAACTCGCACGCGTTCTCAAAGTGCACAAGCGCCTCATCGCTCCGATTCAATCGTTCATATACCACGCCGAGGTAGTACTGCGTGTCCGGATCCTCAGGACTCAAAGTCTCCGCGGTCTGTAAACTCTTGATCGCGTTCCCGAGATCCCCCATCTCGATCAAGATCCGTCCCTTAAGGACATGGCTCTTGACCACCGTGTCATTGATCCCAAGCGAGCCATCAATCTTCTCAAGCGCCTTCTCAAGATCCCCAGCAAGAAACGCCTGCCGAGCAAGATCCCATTCCGTCGCTGATTTCATGAAGCTCATCTTCTCTTTCGAGAGCGAGATGTGCTCCTGCGTGTACTTCCCGTGCCCGCCGCCGCAGCCCGTGAGCGCGAGCCCTACGAATCCAAGCGATGCGATCGAAACTGTCCGTGCAAGTGAGTTCATAACTTCCTAACTCCCGGGGAAACACACACCCGATAAATGTTCATTGCGATCCAAAAAAGATCCGGCTACCACACAGCAGCCGGACCCGATGTTCTTTACTCAAAGTCGCTCGTGTCCACCTCAGTGAACGCCGACTCGTTGTCCTCAGAGAGATCAACCTTCGATGCATTCGTCCAATCCGAAGCACTCAAAGGCCAATCCAGCTGCAACGCGCCACCACCCGGGAGTGAGATGATCAGCTGACCACAAATCGAACTGAAGTCCTGCTCGATCGCGATCCCAGGAGCGACCTCTTCAAAGCCGTACTCCGACCACTGGCTCTCATTGAAATCAGCAGGCAGCGCCTTCTCAGCACCAGCCACCTCTTCGATGAACGGAGCCGGATCAAACGAGTCTGCATCAAACTGTTCATCCGCAGGAGTGGTCGACTCAGCAACCTCCTCAAAGACTTCTGCTTCAGGCTCAAACTCAGCGGCTGAATCAAACTCAGTCGCTGATGCGGTCTCTGAACCGGACTCAAGCCCGTCCCAAGACACATCCTCGCCGGTAATCTCACGATAAGTCAGCGTCTCTTGCGGCACCTCAGGAGTCACCTCAGAGATCCCGTCCGCTTCAAAGCCCTGCTCGAATCCCGAATCGGTAACAGACTCGGACTCGGAATCCCACTCAGAATCGGAACCAGATTCGAACTCTGACTCGAAACCAGCATCTTCTGTTGCATCCGAGATCGGCTCAAACACCTCAGCAACCTGCTCAGTCTCAGACTCGCCCGACTCGACCTCGTCACCCGAAGTCTCGGACCAGTTGAAATCACTCAGCGGGTTCACCTCAGTGACCGGCTCGTAGTCCTCGTCCGCCTGGACGATGCCGCTCTGGTCCTCAAGAAGCTCACGATGCAGAATGCTCTGGATCATCGCACGCGTCGGAGCGACCCGCAGTTCGCCCGTCAGCTCCGTACGCATCGCACGGGCATCCGGTGAGCTCGGCTGCAGACGCAGCGCCTGATCGATCTTCGAGAGCGCCTTCTCAACCTGACCCTCGTCAGCAAGCCTGCGAGCATCAATCAAGATCTGACCGACACGACGCTCACGCGACCATGGGAGCAGCCCCTTGCGTGCACCGTAGCGTGCGTGCTCAACAAACTGGTTTCCGAGCTCGCCCGCCTCGGTCAAGACCGTATCGTTGACGATCGAAGGCGTGATCAGGAAGATAATCTCACTGCGACGAGTCTCGTCGTCGTTACCGCGGAACGCCTGACCGATGAGCGGGATATTCCCGAGCACCGGAACCTGACGACGACTCGCGGTCGTGGTTTCTGTAAACAAGCCACCAAGCACGACAGTCTGCCCGTCGCGGACCATCACATTGGTGGTCATCTCAGTGGTATCCTCGTCCGGGATCGTGACCGATGCACCGGTGTTGTCGGTAATCGTGCGGAGCGAGAAGCTCGACACCTGTGGACGAAGCTCAAGACGGATCAAACCGTTCTTGGAAACAAACGGACGAACCGCGAGCTCGGTACCGACCTCAAGGAACTCAACCGTCTGCGTCGTCGCGGTCTCGGTGCTGGTCGTGTTCAGATACCCAACACGCGTACCAACAAGCACGCGAGCCGGCTGACGGTTCAGCGTCAAGATCTTCGGATTCGAAACGATCGTCACATCGGTCACTTCATCAAGCACACGCATGAAGACCGCGACATCACCGTTCACAAGCCCCGCCTTCAGACCCGCAGGCCCGGATGTGTTCCCGACCGACGAGGTCACCCCGCCCGAATCCGACGAAGTCCCGTTGCGAGCGTTCACATCGGTCCCGTCAACCAACTGCCCGGCACCACTGATGAGCCCATCAATCGTGCTCAAAGGACCGCCGGTCCCCACAAAGTCCGTAAAGTTCAGGTTCTTGATCAGCGCAAAGTCCACACCAAACGCGTTCGCTTCATTGAGCGAAGTCTGCAGAATGGTCGACTCCACAAGGATCTGTGCGGGCTTGGTATCAAGCTCCTGCAGCAGCGCCATGATCTCCTCGACCTCTTCCTCGAAGTCATGAATCACGATCGATGCCGCGGACGCATAGGTGTCCGCACCCGCTGGCGCCCCATCCGAAATGCTGAACGCCTCGGTCGCCGCGTGCGTCGAGATCGATCCCGACTCCGACAGCAACTCCTTCGCAAACTCCGCGGCATCCGCAGAGTTCAGGTAATCCAAATGAAGAATCCGCGAAATCGGACGACGAGCCGCACGCTCAAACTCCTCGAGTTCTTCGCGTGTGTAGACATAAATGAAGTTCCCCTTCTCGATGTACCCAAAGCCGTTGACATTGAGAATCGAATCAAGCGCTTCGTAGAAGGTCACGCCGTAGAGATCAGCCGTGATCGTTGCCTGCACAGTGTTTGAGCTGATGATGTTGCGTTGCGACTGGATCGAGAGCAGCTGGAGAATGTTCCCGAGGTCCTCGTTGTTGACATGCAGATCAACAAGGTCATACTCCGAAACCTCAACCTCGCCCGTCATCTCCGAAAGATCAGCCTCCGCAATCTCCTCGGCAATCGCAGGCTCACCCGCGATCGCGTCATCAAACTCAGCGTTCTCTTCCGCCGCCGCGTTCCCCTGCTGAGCAAACGCCTGGAGCAGACCGAACGCACCCGGATCCTCGCCTGAATCCTGAGCGACCGCAGGAGCCGCAACCCCCGCGCACATCGCGACCACAAGGGCCGGGGTGATCGCGCTCTTCGCACGAGACAGGGTCTTGAGACTGGTGTTGACGATGTAGTTCATCTGATAATCCTCGCGGAGTTGCTCGCTTTGACTGCCGCTCGAAACTTCACGAGCCGGCTTGATTTCTGTAAAAGAATCGGGCGAAAAGGTCACCCACTTTGTCCATCCCCCCAACTTTCCACATGATTCACCCACCCATCTTCACACCCACAGTCCAATAACGGACACGGGCGCTTCGACCCAAACTCACCCATCAATGTGAAAATCAGCCCCTTGATCCAACACATCCACCCCGTCCGGATCGACTCCATCCCCATCGACATCTCCATCAATATCAAAATGGTCATCGACCTCATCGCCCCCACGATCATCATCGATGGTGTCGACAATCTCACTCCCCTGATCATCAACACCCGAGTCAATCTCCTCAGGAACCGCGAGCGCACTGCGTGGGATATCCGTAACCAAGCGGAGCTTCGCCCAGATCAGCACTCCAGCAAGCATCCCCATCGAGAGCATAAAGGTCGCCACCCGTGCACGCCGTTCGTTCGCGTTCTTGTTCATATCAAAAAGCCTCCGACTCAAATATCGGAGGCTTCATCAAACCGCTCGTTCCAACTTCCCCATCCCCGCCCAACTGAAACTCAATCCAGCCGCACAACCGTCACACGCCCTGTAAACGCAGCGATATCAATCCGGAATCGTGAATCAGGGCCCTGAATCTGCACCGATCCACCATCCGAAAGCGTCGTCGACTCCGCACCAGCGATCGGTGCCCCCATCTCATCAAAGATAATCGCCGTCCCGCCGTTGAGGTCGATATCACGAAGGAACGAACCCCCGAACCGCGCCTCGTTCAGATCCGCGCGATACCGCTGATTGGGCCCCTTCGGATCAAACAACGCGTCCGCGTCCGGATCAATCTCCCCGCCAGGCACTCGCGTCAGCGTGTACATATTCGCTTCTTCATCGAACACCACAGCCCGCCGTTCCTGATACGCCAGCGCATCCATCTGTGCGAATGTGATGTCCGCAACAACCGAACGAACCGCGCTCTGGATCCGCAACACGCCGGCAGACCCCATCGAAGGGATCACAAGCGCCGCAGAAATACCCAGAATCGAGATCACGATCAACAGCTCGATCAGGGTGTACCCCGCATCATGACGCCGTATCGTTGTTCGTTTCATCATCACACCATCCTCCTTATCGAGGCAAAGGCTCATCATCAGCATCAAAGCCGCCCGCCCAAACATCACCAGTGGTCGAGCTGAAAATCCAGCCGTACTCAGTCTGGTACGCCTCGTCCGGACCCTCAGCGATCACAATCACACCCGCGTTCGCCCCACCGACATACGGATTCACCGGCGCTTCTTTCAGATACGCTCGGCTCACAATCACATCCCAAGTCCCGTCCCCCGCAGTCACCGGAGGCACCGCATTGTTGTTCGACGCCTTGTAGACATCGACCGCACGGCGTAGCTTCTCGAGTTCGGTCGTAGTCGCCGAGATCGCCGTATCCTCAGTCGCGCCCGCAATCCCAGGCACAACAATCGCCGCCAGAATCCCCAAGATCACCACGACAATCAGAATCTCAACCAGCGTGAACCCGCTCCGCAAACCTGTCCGAATCATTGCTCCCCGTCCTTCCAAGCCGATAAGGCAACCAAGATCCTAAAAACAGCACGAGCCTCTTTCGAGGCTCGTGCCAGTAGCACAGTGTGCGATTAGCCTTCTTCTTCTTCCTCTTCAGCAACAGTGTAGTTGCCGCCCGCTGCGCGGATCAGACCCGAGTCAGCGTCGTAGAGCCAGCCAGCTGCTTCACTCGCGTTTGCAGCAGCGTTTGCTTCTGCAGCAGTGTCAGCTTCCATCGCGGTCACGCCAGTGCCACCACCGAATGGGTTGACCGGGATGTCCTTGATGTAGTTGCCGTCAATCATGACCGCCCAGTCATCATTGAGTTCAGCAACGGTTGGGTATGAACCATTGTTCTGAGCCGCGTAAAGCTCAAGCTGGTTTTGAAGAGTCGAGCCCTGAGTCTCAACATTACCCTGACGAGCGTCGTTCGCAGCATTGGTAAACTGCGGAACCACGATCGCGGCGAGAATGCCAAGAATCACGACCACGATCAAGATTTCGACCAAGGTAAAGCCCTTAGCCACGGTTGTGCGCATTGTTTGCATTGTGAGTACTCCTTGTACAATGTACTGCTGCCGTTGGTCAACCCGACGGCCATGTTTCTACCGGCGGGCAAAGCCAAGAGCCCATCCTCTACGGGCTCTCAACCAACCTGTCACCCGCCCGCGGCAACGCGCCGCATCGGGTCGACTGAACCAGACAAAATATCCATCGGAAGATCAACCCCACCGGTCCATCCACGCATCAATCACCAACCCACCAACGCACACCTGTACCACACCTGCCGGTCATAACGGCAATCTCCACCACAACACACCCGTTCTCGGACGCCCAACCACACCCACCGCTCGCACGCCCCTACACGCCAATCGAATGAATTCCCCCGTACCAGCAAAGAAAAAGCGGGCCCATCCGGACCCGCTCAGTATCAACATAGAACCGGATTCACAATCCAGTGGATTACTCTTCACCCGACAGGATCAGACCCATCAGATCGGTGTTCTGAATCTCAAGAGCCCCCATCGCCGCGACCGCAACAGTCGCCAGATCATCATCAGACGACCCCGCATACTCCACCAGCGCCTTGATCTGACGAGCGTTCAGGTTGTTCCCGAAGCGCTTCCCAGAATCACCCACCAGAGTCAGCAGCGCCAAACGCTCGAGCCCATCCGCATCCATCGCACGATCCATGATCGCCGCCTGAGCGTCCACGCGATCAACATACGACAGGATCTGAGCAACCAGCAGCATCTTCTGACCACCGACATCCTCGAGGACATCGATCAGGATCGTCGAAGCATCCAGCACATTGAGCACCTGGTTGTTGGAGATCGCCAGATTCCGGAGCACCGCGATCGCCCG
Source organism: Phycisphaerales bacterium (assembly GCA_017640485.1). Lineage (GTDB taxonomy): Bacteria > Planctomycetota > Phycisphaerae > Phycisphaerales > UBA1924 > UBA1924. The sequence continues at coordinate 12,413 of JAEPQP010000038.1, forward strand.
CGACGCGTACATATCCGCCTCCGCTTCATCGATCGGTCCACCGGACGCCGCCATCAACAACTGTTCTACCGAAGCACCGATGTTCGCACTCGAGATCTCGACACGGCGCACCGCCACAGTCTGATCACGCAGGTACTGACGACGCAACGGCTCAACATCATCCGTCCGCATGAGCGCGAGCACAGGTGACACCGCCATCTTGCTGTCTGTCCGAGCGGTCTCGATGGTCAGCAGTGTGTCGTCATACCCGAGCGAAGTCACCACCAGATCCACCGAAGCAACCTCAGCGATCGAAGCATCCAGACCATCAAGCCCGTTATCAGATGGCGGGAGCACAGTGAACCCTTGCCCCTCAAGGATCCCGCGATACTGATCGTACGACTCACGATCCGATCCCGTCAGCACCACCGCATACCGCGCCGATGCGTCCCGGACCGCACTCGCAAGCAATGGGATCACACGCTCAGCACCCGAGAACGACTGCTCTGGCTGTGCATTCCCAAGCGCAAGCGCCGCTTCAAACTGCACACGACGGTTCTGGTATCCAAGCGATTCAAGAAGCGGATAACGACCATCAACCGACTGCCCCCACAACATCCGAGGCCCAGCCGTCTGAGCAAGCGCCCCGATCGCACTTCGAACCAAAGGCGTATCACGCGTGTCAATCCCGCGACGAAGCACAAGCTGCGAAATCTCAGGACCCACCGCGATGCCGTAGTACTCCGCAGCCCGACGATCATCGCCGTAGAGCGGATTGTCGTACCCAGCAGGGGTATCAAACGAACGCGAGTAGTTCGATGCAACCCACAGCGCCAATGTCTCAGGCATCTCGCTGTTCATCGAGAGCGACTTCTCCGCATTCCGCATCGCCATCGCTTCGTGGAAGACTTCCGTGCGGATCGGGGTCATGACCAAACCGAGCCCACGATTGAAGTCCCACACAATCTGGTGATCCTCGCCCGGGAAGCTCGTGAGCTCAGAGGGCTCGTTGTAGTACGAATCCGCAAGCTGAGCGTACATCCCAGCGACATCCGCACTCGGATTCCCTCCAAGACGCGAGATTGAACGCCCGCACGCCTTGCGGACGCCGTCATTATCAGTGTTCTGGTACAGATCAATCAGCACTGGGAGGCTCGTGCGATACGGGATCAACCCGAGCACCTCACACACCGCCTCCTGACGAGTTGGATCAAGCCCAGGAAGTGCCGCCATCATCGGCGCGATGGTCTGACGACCCATATCCACGAGCAATCGCTGGACCTGCGCTTTGAGTGCCAGGTTGTCCTTCTGCAAATACGCATCCAGCAGCTGAGGCATCGCGTACTCACCAGCCGCGATAAGCCGCTGACGACCAAGCTGACGAGCACGAAGCCCACCGCTCAACAGTTCAATGTTCCTCGCGATCTCTTCCGGATTGCGAGCACGCGCCAGCTTCCCAGAGCGGTACGCCTTGTCCAGATCCGCCGCGACGGGCTGCAAACTCGGGATCCGCATCGCCGCAGCGATCGCTTCCTCGAATCGACCCAGCTCACGCGAGCTGTCAACAAGGTCCACAAACTCCTCAGGGCTGAGCCCGCTATCAAGCAGTTGCTGCCCCAGATCCGCGGCCACATCAAAGCGTGCAATCTTCACAAAGTGGATGAAGTCACGAAGCAGAACCAGTTCCGCCTCACGATCACTCGATGCGGGCTGAACAAAAGCAGTCGAACCCACCGCAGTCGCCGTGACACCCGAAAGGGCACCCCCACACGCAAAGAGGAGCACTGCACTGGAAAGACGGGTGATATTCCGGGTCGTTTGACGCACGACGGACTCCTTAGAAACTCTGAAAAGACTGATTCCACACTCTATTAATATGCCTCAAAGCGGGACTCCCCGCCTGGGGCATCGTATACGGACGCACACGCCCTGGTGTTGCCCTCAATCAGAAAGACGCGATCCAAGACCCTGTGCGAGGGCCAACTGTATCGGACTCGCCCGAATTATTCAATCACCCCGCCCAATGCCCTCCAAATCGCACCGCCCCGTCTGAATAAGCGAATACTCCCCAATTCAACCCATCATCCATCAAGACACCGACCGGTTAGACCGATGCTGCCCCTGACACGGCGTAAACGGATTGTGCCGGTCCACTTCTGTGTATCCCGAGGTGATTCAATGCCTATCGAAAAAGATGTCCTCACAACAGGTGAGGTCGCCAAAATCTGTAATGTCGCGCCCAGAACCGTCTCCAAATGGTTCGATTCTGGACAACTCAAGGGCTACCGCATCCCAGGCTCCAAAGACCGACGGATCCCAGTCCCAGAGCTCTACCGCTTCATGAAAGCCCACCATATCCCAATGGATGGCATCTCTACAGGCACCACCCGGGTCCTCATCGTCGATACCGACCAAGAAGTCTCCGATGTCCTCAACACCGTTCTGACCGAACAAACCAACTACGACACCCAGGTCGCCAACTCCGCATTCTCCGCAGGACTCGCCTGCGAACGCTTCCGCCCGCATGTCGTCCTCATCGATGTCCATGTCTCGGATGCTGAACCACGCGAACTCGCGACCATGATCCGCTCCTCAGAAGCCATGCAGATGACCAAACTCATCGCGATGTCAGGAAAGCTCACCGACGGCCAAGCCCAAGGACTCCGAGCAGCCGGATTCGACTCATTCCTCAAAAAACCATTCCAAGTCAGAGCAATGATCGAAGCCATCGAGCACGCGACCAACCTCGCCGCATAACAAATCACAAAACCCACCACCAACGCCGTGAACCGCAAGGATGCAGTTCACGGCGTTGTCAATTCCCACACCACTCACGATGGAAGCAACAAACCAGTCAATGCCTAGGATCCAATCGCAGGAACCCAACGAACCCGCCAATGCACCATCGAGGAGGACCCCATGAACTTCCCAGACGACCTGAAACCCCAACGACAAGCCGACATCCTCCAGCCCTGCGTGCGAGCCGCGATCGATCTCGCCCTCAACCTCAAACAACTCCACTGGAATGTCCAAGGCCCAGCATTCCAACCCGTCCACGAGTTCCTCGACGAGATTATCGAGCACGCCCGCGCCGCATCAGACGACCTCGCCGAACGCATCGTCACGCTCGGAGTTCCCGCCCTCGGCCAGCGCGTCTCGCTCGGAGACGCAACCGTCCCCACCGCCGAGGACACCTTCGTCAAGGACACCAACACCCTCCACTACACCCACACCATGCTTGAGAGCACCATCCTCACGCTCCGCAAGGCCCAGCAAGACCTCGCCGACATCGACGCCGTCTCCGAAGACCTCGTCATCAGCATCCTTGCGACCTTCGAAAAAGACCATTGGATGATCCGCTCACATCTCAAGTGACATACCCAATCAAAAACAAAGAGCCCCTCGATCATCGAGGGGCTCTTATAAATTCCAAATCAACTTAATGGATTTACTTCATCTCCCCCATCGCCGCCGCGAGAATATCGCACGCCGCCTGAAGATCCTTCTGGTCAATCATCTCGGTCACCGTGTGGATGTACCGCGTCCCGACAGTGATCCCCACCGCCTTCGCACCAGCCGCGGCCTGCTGCGCCGCAGCACCATCCTGACCACCCGCTCCCAGAATCGAACGCTGGTAGTTGATCCGCTTCTTCTTCGCGATCGACTCCACCTTCGAAACCAACTCATAATCTGAAATGAAGCTGCTGTCCTTAATGTGCAGCGCAAACCCCTCGCCCTGCGTCGTCACCGACTCATTCTTGGGAACACCCGGAGTATCGCACGACAGCGTCACATCGATCCCGAACCCGATATCCGGACGCACCGCAAACGAAGCAGTCTTCGCACCACGAAGCCCCACTTCTTCCTGCGTGGTAAACGCAACCACGATCTCGCAGTCGTGACCACTCTTGGACTTCGCGAGCTTGCGAACTGACTCAATACCGAGCCAGCACGCGACGCGGTTATCGAGCGCCTTGGAAACGAACTTATCACCGATCTCAATGAACGGCTCATCCATCACCACATAGTCACCAATCTGGATGTTCTTGCTCACCTGAGCAGCAGTCATCCCCGTATCAACAAAGAACTCCTTGACCTCAGGCACCTTCTTGCGATCCTCAGGACTCGCGATATGCACCGGACGACCGCCCGGATTCATCACCGCCTTGAAATCCCCGCCCTTCCCGCACACCAACACGCGGCGTGAGAACAGGTTCCGGGTATCAAACCCGCCCGCCGGAGACAACCACAGGAACCCCTGCTCATCAATGCTCGAGACATAGAACCCGATCTCATCCATGTGACACAGCAACATCAAGGTCTTCGGATCCTTCGACTTCTTCACCGACCCGCTCGCCGTGCGAGGATTGCGGCGACAGATCAGCGACCCCATCGCATCCGTCTCCACCGAATCAAACAACCCCTTGACCTCTTTCTTGATCAGATCACGCACCCGCTCCTCACGGCCAGGCACACCAGGGGTCTCACACAACGCAGCAAGCAACTTCGAGTTCATCGCCATCAGGAACGCTCCAGTCTCAAGTATGTTCACACAAACAGATTCGCAATCCGTTCATTTTTTTTCGATAAAACCAACGGTTCAGTATAGCGCCAAACCCACACACACGCACAAAAACCCTCCCCACCCCCTACCATCCCCATCCATGAGCACCAACACCCCTCTCCAAGCCATCCACGAGTCCGCCGAAGCCTTCTTCATCTCCTACGGCCCACCCGAACTCCAAACCCCGATCGTCGAAACCTTCGGCGAGCTCGACATGGAATACGCCGCACTCCGCAAAGCCGCCGTCCTCTTCGACGAACCCCACATGGGTACCCTCAAAATCACCGGCTCTGAACGCCACGAGTTCCTCAACAACATGCTCACCGCCAAAGTCGATGACCTCAAGCCAGGTCAATCCCTCCACTCCTTCTGGCTCAACCGCCAAGGACGCATCGACGCCGACCTCCGCATCATCGAAACCGAATCCACCACCTACATCCGCCTCGATAAACACCTCGCCAAACCCACCGCTGATTCCCTCAACAACTTCATCTTCGCCGAGGACATCGAGATCTCCGTCGACGACTCCCTCCACTGGATCTCCATCCATGGCCCCCTCGCCTTCGAACTCCTCAATACCAACCCGATCGAACACAACATCAACTCAACCATCAAACTCAACAACACTGATGTCATCGCCGACCGCTTCGACCTCACCGGAGAAATCGGGCTCTGCCTCGCCGTCCCCACGAGCCAACTCGAAACCATCTACAAAGCCCTGCTCGAAATCGAGAAAGTCAAACCCACCGGTTGGCTCGCCATCAACACCGCGCGGATCGAAGCCGGACACCCCCTCTACAACATCGACTTCGGACCCGACACCCTCCCCGCAGAGTCCGGAGTCATGGACTCCAGAGTCAACCTCACAAAAGGCTGCTACCTCGGACAAGAAGTCGTCGCGAGAATGCACGCCCGCAACATCCGCAAGCAAACCATCGTCGCCATCCGACTCGACGACCAACGCATCACCACCGAACACCAAGACATCCTCCAGCCCCTCACCGGCGCCTACATCTACCAACCAACCGAAGAAGGCCAGAACCCCATCGGCGCCATCACCAGCTCCACCATCTCCCCCATGCTCGGCGCCATCCCCATCTGCTTCGCGATGGTCAAAGACGCCTGCTCCCCGCCCGACACCAAACTCTCCGTAACCGCCGAAGGCGCCTACGCCCCCTGCACCGTCCAATCTGACCTCCCCTTCTGGACGAAGCCATAGCCAAGATTCTTTGGATCAAGGCACAAAACCCTGATCTTCAGATTCGTCATACGGCACGCCTTTGATAGCTTTCCAACAATCAAAGATGCCGGAAACTACAAACCAAATACCAGCGATGCTTGTCAGCACAATACCCAGGACATTGCCGATGCCATCTATGCAAATGTAGATGAAGATGACTCCAATAGCGAACTTCGCAATAATTCGAGGCAAGTACTGCATGTCAGATCCCAAGTACAACATTCACTCTCAACGCCGATAGTGCACATGTACATCATCCCCAACCCGCCGCACGCCCCCAAGCGTAAACCGCTTCATCTGCGACAACGATTCACACACCCGCCCCGACGCGCACCCCTTCGCCGACTCATCACCCATCACCCCCGGCGCCACATGCACCACCGCCTCGTTGATGAGATCCGCATCTAAGAGAGCCCCCAACAGCGTCGGACCCGCCTCCACCAGCACATTGTGAATCCCAAACTCTGATCGCAGCCCCTTCATCGCCGCGCGAAGATCCAGCTTCCCATTCACCAGCCCGCACCGCAGCGTCCGCACCCCAGGAATCGAGATCGCCTCCGGATGGTTCGTGCACACAATCGTCCGGAACTCGCCCGCCGACTTCGCCAACTTCGAATCCGTAGGCAGCCGACCATGCGTATCAAACACCACCCGCGCCGCTGACCGCCGCACGCGACGAACCCCGCGTGCATTGAGCATCGGATCATCCGCGAGCACCGTCCCCATCCCCACCGCAACCGCATCCATCCGCGCCCGCATCCGATGCACCGACCGCCGTGACCGTTCATTGGAAATCCACTGACTCTCCCCCGCCGCCGTCGCAATCTTCCCGTCAATCGTCTGCGCCCACTTCGCCACCACCCAAGGCAACCCCGTCTCCACCCCAAAAACAAACGGATCCGAAACCCGAACCGCATTCACAGATGACTCATCGAGCCGACACCTGATCCCCGCCGCCTCCAGAATCGCATGCCCCCCGCCACTCACCTCCGCCGGGTCCGGCCGAGCATACACCACCTCGCTAACCCCCGCTTCGATCAACGCCTCACAACAAGGCGGCTGCTTCCCATGATGACAGCAAGGCTCCAGCGTGCAATACACCACCGCCCCCGAAACATCATGCCCATGACCCCGCGCGTTCTTGAGCGCCTCCCGCTCAGCATGCAACCCCCCAAACCGACCATGATGCCCAATCCCAAGAATCTCACCATCCTTCACAATCACCGCCCCCACAAGCGGATTGGGCTCCACATCCCCCCGCGCACGAACCGCCACACGCGCCGCCATATCGAGATAATACTTGGATGATCGGGAGTTGGGCATAAGGAATCGTATTCTCTCCTCCCCCGGGCTTCCGGGGGAGGTGTCGCAGAGCGACGGAGGGGGTCTTCAAACCAATCAAGTGATGGGTGCCACGGCCTGACCGTCTTTTCGGCAAGCCGTGTCCCGTATTCTGTCCTCTAGAAAGGTACGGGTGCCCTTACTCGCCGTCTTCGGCGCAGTGAGGTCTTGCCTTGCTAGTCGAACATCCTGATCCCGATCGCGCCCAGCTATCAACCAACAGTGCCCTTCCCAACCATTGTTGATAAACCTCTGGTCCTAATCTTTGAATGAAGGCCCACTCGGGCCGCCTTGCAGGATCCACTTTTGAATCCCCACACATGCAAGCTCCACATCTACAAATTAGCCCTTGGAAACCACCCTTGAGACACTCTAAACACACGGGATCCTTGTTTGAATTTAGACTCCGCTTACACTTCCAACAGTAGGTCGAACGATACCTTTTACTAGTTAGATCATCCCTGTGATACATCTGCTCCATCAATCCTTCGAAACCAATTGCAAGATTTTCATGCTCTCGATCGGATAACTTTGTAAGAGCAGTCATGCTCGCAAACTGCTGATTCGTTAGCACAATCAGATTACCTGACTGCATTATCCATACCGTATGGCTCTCATTTGGTTTTTGACTGATTCCTGGAAGCCACACAACATCTTGATTGTTTCCAGTCAGAATCTTTGCACCACACTCAGATAAAACTGCCCCAAACTTCACACGCTTTAAAGACAGATTCCGCTCCATCTTAACTTTATCGAGCTTGCCGCGCAACCAAACAGTTTCTTGATCAAATACTCGTTCAGAGTAGCTGGCATAATCAGCTTTAGCATCTCTGGAAATCTTGATGGTTAATCTAATTTTGTTCTTTGTGAAGATCGCTGTGTCTTTACATATATCCATATGCCGTAGTGCGATATGCGGCAATTTTTCCCGAAGGCACGCCTGAAGGTTACCCATTTTGGATTTCAAATCCGCCATATGACCAGGATCGAGTTGTTCAAGTGAAAGGAAATGCTTCAGACATACAACGATTGGATCTATAGCTTGATCAAATTCACCAACGCGCTTCTGATCTGCGTGCCTAAAGACATCAATCTGCCGTTCTAAATTTTTCGTCTCACCTTCATTCATAATCCAAAATCTCTACACGCACCTACGCCAGTATACTTTTCTGACTCAATTGAATACTCACGCAATCCGCACCAACCCCGCCCCATACCCCCCCCCCCAAAACCCCCCCCAACACCCCAACCACCCCAAACACACCAACCACCCCAACACCCCACCACCACACCAACACCCCCACCAACACCACCAACACCCACCCAACCCCCACCACACACACACCCACCCCACCAAACCCCACCCCAACCCCCACCACCACCCCCAACACCACACCCCCCACCCCCCCCAACCCACCCAACAACACCAAACAAACC
>JAEPQP010000109.1 GCA_017640485.1 Phycisphaerales bacterium
GTTGGAGAGGTAGGACTTGAACTCCTCGATGAGGCGCGTCGATTCGTGCTCGTGGATCTTGTGCGCGGTGATACGGACCACAGCGCCGGATTCATCAAAGTCGGTCGCGTCGAGCAGACCGGTGTTCGTAGACATTCTTGAGTCCCCTGAGGCGGTTTCCATCGTCCGGATCGGACACAGTGCTCAGTATACCAGATTTGGATCAGAACGCACGAAGAATCCGCATCGGGATCTCAATCGAGTTTCAGCTCCCCCCTTGCGGGAGGCTCGTGATAGAACCCCTGCCCGTCGTAGACCAGCCGGCCTTCCTTGACGAGGACCTTCCAGATCAGCGGATCAAACTCCGACGCGCCGGGTGGCTGCATCGAATCGATCTGTGCTTTTTTCCCTCCCGTGAGGTTCCGCTGCGAGATCTTCGATTCGTCGTCGAGTTTTTTGAACTTGATCCGATGCCGAAACGCGCGGAGCGCGTCGTTGAGCTCGGACTGCGTGAACTCGGGGAGCGGCTCTTCTTTGGTCTGGAACGCTTCGGGGTCTTCGAGACGACGAATCATGTCGTCGAGCCCGATCGCGTCGCGTTCCTTGATGATCCGAGCGAGCTCCGATTGATCCACAGGCATGCGCCCGAGCAATCGCTCGAGGAGCTGCCAAGAATCGAGCTGCTTCATCGGATCGGACATCGAACGCAGCTTGGTCTCGGTGTCTCGGATTTTTTGGCTCAGGTTCATAGGAATATCCTATCCGACTTATCCATGCTGCCCGTCCTCACGATCCAGCTCGATGCGTGTACGGACAAGGTACTTCCCTTCGTCCAGATCGCGGACATACGCGATCATCTGCTCGCGCAGATCGCACGAGAGCACCCACGCGTCGTGCGTGCTGGATCCTCCAGCTGTGCAGCGGAGGATGATGTCGTCTCCCTCGCTGTCGGTCACGAGGACTTGTGGGTCGTCGCCGTCTTGATCGAAGCTTTCGTGGGCTTGAGCGAGCTCGATGAACTTCTCGCGGATCTGCTCGACAGGAGCGAGGCAATCGAGCTTGAGATAGATCGGACGCACGAGGTAGGTGTTGTTGAGCGACCAGTTCTCGAAGGTCTCCTCAGTAAAGTGCTTGATTGGCAGCACCAGCCGACGGTGATCCCAGGTATTGACCACAACGAAGGTATACCCGATCTCTTCGATCGTCCCCCAGTTGTCCTCGACGATGACCGTGTCCCCGAGCTTGATCGGTTGGGTCAGCGCGATCTGGAGTCCCGCGATCATGTTCCCGAGCACGGCGTGTCCCGCGATCCCGAAGATCACCGCCGCGACCCCCGCCGAGGAGATGAGCGTCACCCCCAGCGTCCGCGCGATGTCGAGCTGCATCAGCACGACCCCGACACCAACCAACGCGGTAACCAGCAGGATCGCGTAGCGTGCGATGGTCAACTGCGTCAGGACACGGCGCTCCGAATCCGATCCCTCCTCGTGGAACTTGCTGATCGCTTCGCGAGCGATGTTGTCAACGAGTACATTGAGCAATCGCATCAGGAAGAAGGTCACCGATCCGATGAAGAGCACCAGCGCGATCGGATCCGCGATCGCGGCGATCACGCCTGGAAGCGAGAGCCCGAACTCGACGACGAGCCAAAGAATGAGCGTGCAGATCAGCAAACCAACGGGCCAATCGAACTCTTTGAGCATCTTGAGATCGAGGTCGTCAAACTTGTGGTGCAGTAATCGCATCAATCGAGCCGCGGCGTATCCCGCGAGGGGCGCGACGATCAGAGCCACGATGAAGATGATGAGCTTCCAGATCGCGATCCCGCCGACGAGTCGCTTGTTTGCCCAGTCCGGGGTGTGTCTGTCGATCCAGCCCGGCCCGTGCGCCTCATAGAGCTGGGGGATGTTCTCCACGGTCTGCGCGGAGAACTGCCAGATCTGTTCACCTGATGCGCTCTCGACGCGCTCGACACGGATGGGGACGGAGCGGTCGTTGACACGGATATCACCGAGCCGGATGCTGGTGCGTTCTTTGCCCACCATCGGGTTGTTGCCGTTGAGCGTGGGCTCGTCGATCATCCCATCGGCTCGATCGGGGAGCGCGTCCCAGTTGATCCAGAGTTCCTGGCTGAGCACAAAGCTGAGCATCCGTGCGGCCTCGGAACCCGCGACATCCTGCAGCAATCGCCGATTCAAAGCCGCACTTGCCGCGATAAAATCCTCTTCGTTGGCACTGGTGATGAAGTGCTCAACCGCGGCTTGGGGGGTTTCGAGATTTGGGGTGGTCTGTCCATAGCCGCGTGAACAGAACAGAGCGATGCAAAGAGTGAGTGCCAGCGTGAGCGTCTTTGGATACATAATCCGAGTATATGGACTTATATGAAACAGGCATGAAATCTTGAGCACATCGTTGACATCCGACCAGTTGGCTCGATCTCACAGCAACTTTGCATAAACACTGTGATTGGGTGCTCAGAACGAAATAGGAATGCCTACACGCATGACCGAGTTCCGTAAGCACCAGTTTTATCTCAGATCAAGATTCACCCAATGACATTGCTACTCGATGAAAGCGCGGAATCCAGCAGCGGACTCGCTTCTGGTATGACTCATATTCATCACCAAAGCGCATGAGAAGATCCTGCTCCTCGACTGGACAGACGCAGAACTGCCAATAGATTCCGCCGAGGAGAATGTACGGCAGCATAAGCCACGATCCGGTAAAGAGCATCACTCCGATTCCTTGCATCAAGCCCCCAATCACCATCGGGTTACGAACAAACCGGTACGGTCCTCTAGAAACGAGCATCGGTGCTGCCTCTGTTGGAAGCGGGGTACCTTGCCCATAGCTTGACATCGCCCATGCAGAAGACAGCCCGAGACAGCTTGCAAGGAGAAAGATGACGATACCCAGTCCACTGAATCCCTCGAACCCCCGAATCCCAATCCCTCGCTCGATATAAGCAATCGCTGTAGGGAGCAGCAAGAGAAAGACACTCCAGAACACAACAATCTGGAACAGTGTTCGTTTGAATGCTTGAAAGGGATTGCGAGCGTGAAACTCACGGAACCTGATTACAGGATAAATCGGATCATCAGGTCGACTCGTACACGCTATAAAAACCGTGCATACTGAAGAGGCGAACATCACTAGTGTTGGCGGGAGATACCCCCCGAACTGGATGTGGAATCCGAAACAAAGAAGCGTTGCGTATACGACTGCTCCGGAAAGCATCCACAGCAATCCCTTTCCAATCTTCCACCTGATCGCGCACGCCAAACCAGTGAACAGTGAGCCGAACACAAACAGGATCATATCTGGAATCGCGAGTGCACCAATGATGCCGTCAGCCATACCCTCAGGTGTAAAGACCGCTCGCGCTGCCGTGTCGAGTGCAATCCAAAACCACCACAAAAAACCTGACACTCCTTGCGTGAGCAGGTAGAGCCAGGTTAATCGTGTACCAGGTTTCATCTTCGATCAGAGATTCCCTCTCCGCTCCTGCTCAAGCTCCAAGCTCTCAAACAGCGCCTTGAAGTTCCCTTTCCCGAAGCTCTGCGATCCGCGTCGGCAGATGATCTCAATAAAGAAGGTCGGGCGGTCTTGCAGCGGCTTGGTGAAGAGCTGGAGCAGGTATCCCTCGTCGTCAGCATCAACAAGAACACCGAGGTCCTTGACGCGTTGGTGGTCTTCTTTGACAACATCGTGGCCGTGCTCGGTGAGCATGGTGTTGACGCGATCCCAGACCTTTTCGTAGTAGGTCTCGGGCATGTCCAGGAAGTCCACGCCGCGACGACGGAGCTCAGCGACGGTCGCGAGTTCGTCGTCGGTTCTAAACGCGAGGTGCTGGACACCCGGCATCATGTTGTGCCATTCGAGGTATTCAAGGATCTGGGACTTCTTCACGCCGTCGGCGGGTTCATTGATCGGCATTTTGATGAGGTTGTTGCCGCTCGCCATCACTTTGGACATGAGCGCTGAGAACTCGGTCGAGATATCCGCGTCATCGAAGTGCTTGAACATCTTGAACTCGAGGACATCCTCGTACCACTTGACCCATTCGTTCATCTTGCCCTCTTCGACATTGCCAACGAGGTGGTCGGTGAACATGAGCCCGCAGGGGTGCTTCTCGTTGTACTCGTTGAGCGGGGAGTCGTACTTCTTGAAGGTCGGCATGAAGAGTCCTCCGTTGCGGAGGTTCTCGTGCGCGTACTCACCGGTTCGTGAGATGAAGGTGTGGATCACGCGCCCGTAGGTATGGATCGACGCGACGGTCACGCTGCCCTTCTCGTCCTCAATCGTGCGGGGCGGTTTCGCGGATTTCGCGCCGTTCTCGATCGCGCGGTTATACGCCGCGGTCGCGTCTTCGACAGTCAGCGAGACATCCTTGATGCCGTCGCCGTAGAGCTTGATTTCTTCCGCGGCTTCGTGGTCTTTGTTGAGCGGAGTCGTGAGCAGGATACGGATGTTGCCTTGCGTCAGGAGATAGTCCGCTTCATCGCGTGAACCGGTCGTGAGGTCCGCGATCTGGTCGATCCGGAAGCCGAAGGTGTGGGCGTAGAAGTACGCGGCTTGCTTCGCGTTCCCGACATAGAAACGGACATGGTCGACATCGATCAGGTTCAAAGGATCAGCGGACAGCGAGGTGCTGGTTTGGGTGGATGCGGTGGTCATCTCGGTTTCCTTGCAATCAGTTCTTGGGCGGTGAATCGTCTGGCGCGATCAGATCACGCCGCTCGGGAGCCCAGGTCCCGTGAATCCATTATAGAGGGGATTTGGGGATGTTCCAAAGCCAATCCGTGTGCGATCCGCGCGGAGTGACAGCACTGGGCGTGTGAAAGCCGTGAATTCAGTGGAATTCTGTGTTTCAGAGCGTTGGCAGCGTGGAGTAGGTTTCCGATTCGAGATCATCCGCGACGCGGAATCCGGATGCGGGATCTCCCACACGCAGGATCGCGACAGTGGACTGCGCGAGGATCGCACCCAGCGGTTTCCCGGCGACGAGGAGGACGGGATCGCCTTCTTTGACGAGCTCGCGGGCGACGAGCATGTCCTCGACGGCGTCTGTCCAGCGGCGGAGCTTTCCTTTGTGCGGCGGATCAGTCAGGATCGGGGTAACCCCACCGTAGAGCGCCATGCGGCGCGATCCGATTGGTGACGAGGTGTACGCGTAGATCGGGACGCGGAAGTTGTTCTGGGACAGGTACCGCGCCATCCCGCCTGCTTGTGACCAGACGACCACGGCTTTCGCATCGAGTTCCTCGGCCATGTGCCAAACACCACGCGCCAGCGCCGCGCTGCGGAACGGGTACTCCTTGAGATCGAGCATCGCTTTCTGCCCCTGCGCCAGCTCGTCCATGCGTGCTTCGGTCACCTTGATGATCCGCTGCATGGTCTCGACGGTGATATCAGGGAACTTCCCGACGGCGGTTTCACCCGACAGCATGACCGCATCGCAGCCATCAAAGACGGCGTTGGCAACATCGGACGCTTCGGCGCGGGTCGGGCTCGGAGAATCGATCATCGATTCGAGCATCTGCGTCGCGACGATGCAGGGCTTCCCCTGCATATTGCACTTCGCGAGGATGTGCTTCTGGATCACGGGGACCTTCGCGACATCCATCTCGACACCCAGATCTCCTCGCGCGACCATCACGGCATCCGTCGCTTCGATGATCTCGTCCAAGTTATCCACGGCTTGGGGCTTCTCAACCTTGACGACCACTGGGATCCGCATCTGAATCTCAGGCTCAGCCCAGGGCAAATCTGGTGTGCACCACTCTTCGAGTTTCTCGATCAGTTCGCGGACTTCCGCAGCGGTGCGGACGAAGGAGAGCGCGAGGTAATCGACGCCGTTGTCGACTGCCCATCGTGCGCATTCCCAGTCGCGTTCGGTGATCGCTGGGACGCTGATATCCGATTCTGGAAGGTTGATCCCTTTGGCGCTGGTGACGCGTCCACCAACGGTGACACGGCATTTGAGCCATTCACCTTCTTCGTGCTCAACAGCGAGCATCCGGATAGCGCCGTCGTTGATCAGCACGCGCTGACCGGGGAGCACATCGGTGTACAACGGATCGAAGGTGGCGCTGAAGGTGGCTTTGCCGTCGACATAGCCCGCTGTGCCTTGATCTTTCCGGAAGTAGACCGTGTCCCCGGTTTTGATGACCATCCCGCCGCCTGGATCGATGTCGGGGACTTTCCCGACGCGCATCTTCGGTCCTTGAAGATCGCCGAGCACGGCGATGCATCGTCCTGCTCGCTGTGACGCTTCGCGGACATTCTGGATCCGGATATCCATGTCGGAGAGATCGCCGTGGGAGAAGTTGAGTCGGAAGACTGAGACGCCGAGCTCGATCAGTTTGTCGAGCATGTCGGGAGAATCGGATGCAGGACCGAGCGTAGCGACGATCTTGGCGTGCGCCGGGCTGGTGGGGAGTTTACGATCCCAGATTGGGGACTTGGAGTGCGACATTCAAGAGCTCCGTGGACTCAGAGAGGAACTGTTTCATTCGTTATCGGCCTGATGGTAGCGGGTAATCAATGAAACTGCTGAGAAAGATTGAGACAGATCCGCCGTAATTAGACATTAAACAAGAAGTTACAGACATCCGCGTCGTGCATGGTGTACCCCTTGCCCTCGACGCGGAGTTTCCCGGCCTCTTTGATCGCTTTTTCCGACTTGTACTCCACCAGATCATCCACGCTGTAGCACTCGACACGGATGAATCCACGCTCAAAGTCGGTGTGGATCACGCCTGCGGCTTGGGGTGCTTTGCATCCCTGCGGGATCGTCCATGCGCGAACTTCCTTCTCGCCTGCCGTGTAGTACGACTGGTATCCCAGGAGTTTGTACGCGGCTCGCGCCAGCTTCCCGAGTGCGGGCTCGTCCATCCCCATATCCGAGAGCATCTCGAGCTTGTCTTCCTCGTCGAGTTCAGACAGTTCCGATTCGATGCGAGCACACACCGGGACCATCTCGGCGCCGACCGACTCAGCGTGCTCACGCACGCGCTGTGCGAGTGGGCCCTCGCCGTTGGGATCTTCATCGGAGACATTCGCGATGTAGAGAATCGGCTTGCTTGTGATGAGCGTGAGCTGCTTGCATGCTTTGATGTGATCCGGATCGGTAAACGCATGCGAGCGTGCGGGCTGTTGAGATTCGAGGATCGGGGTGAGCACCTCAATAACCTTCATCCGTGCGATCGCGTCGCGGTCGCCGCCTTTCGCATTCCGCTTGGCTTTGGCGGCGGCGTTCTCGAGCGTCTGGATATCCGCGAGGATCAGTTCGAGCTCGATGGTCTCGATGTCGCGGATTGGATCGACGGATCCATCGACATGGGTGATGTCCTCTCCGCCGGGTGCTTTCTCGAAACAGCGGACAACCTGGATGATCGCGTCCACATCCTTGATATGGCCGAGGAAAGCGTTGCCCTTGCCCTCACCGGTTGAGGCGCCCTTGACGAGACCCGCGATGTCAACGAGTTCGAGCGCTGCGGGAATCACCCTCTGGGTCTTGATGTATTCCTGGATGACATCCAGACGCGGATCGGGGATCGGGACGACACCGATGTTGGGGTCGATCGTTGCGAAGGGATAGTTCGCGGCCAGCGCCCCGGCGTTGGTCAACGCATTAAAGAGGGTCGATTTGCCCACATTGGGGAGTCCAACAATGCCTGCTTTCATGATCTTCGCTCCGATCCGCACAGCGCGGAAGCAGATTGTAGTCGACTGCTCGACTTCATCCACCCGATCGGACTATGCGATCAGGATCCAAGCCGCACAGATCGAGCGGAAACTCCAGAGTACGGTGCGGATCCAGTTGGTCCGGACGAGGCGTTGATGGGCGCTGGAATCGAATCCGTTGGTCAGGATCCGGTGACAAGGGACCTGCACGAAAGCCGTGGAGATCCAGATCACGGCAAGAGCCGCGAGTCCCAAGATCGGGGGCGCCCACCCAACCTGATCCACGAGTCTGAGGAGGTAGATCGCGGACGCGAGTTCAAGGAGCATCAACGGCCCGACGACGGAGGTCGTTGACTTGGTATGGGCATCCTCGTATTCACTGAAGCCCTCACTCCCAACCCGAGCCATGAGCGGATAGTGGACGATCTGGACAAACCAGATGAGCCCCGTCATCATCGCTGTGCTCAGCAGATGAATCAGGAGTACCACAGTCAGGACTGGATCTGTACTCGGATTCATGCTCGATTATTGCGTGCGGTTCTGGGTCGGGATCGGACACACGGATGGCTCGATTCCGCGGATCATCGCGAGGTAATCAGGACGCTCGCCCGCGGTGCGATGGCGGTAGCTCTGGATGACTTCGCCGTTCTGGATGATAAAGATCCCGGGCATCTGGAATCCATCGCCCTTGAGTCCTGAGACCATGTTCCCACGCATCGTGGCGCGGATCCCCTCGATCCATGTGCGTGGTCCGAAGAGTTGGGTGATGCTCCCACGCGAGAGTTCGAAGGCGCGGTAGTACGACTGGGTGGGATTTGAGACACGAGGGATGTTCTCAAGCCCGTACTTCACCAGCGTTTCGCGAGCGACATGATCGGTGCTCATGTGGACCACCACCGGCTCAACATCTTGCTGACGCAGTTCAGGGAGTGATTTCTGGAGATCTTGGAGTGCTTGGAGACAGAATGTGCAACCCATGTGTCGCAGGAAGATGACCAGAACCGGGCTCGAGATGGAGCGGTCGAATAGGGTGATCCCGTACTGGTCGCGGGCGTGTTCCACGGCCCAGGTCACGCTGCGGGCGGGTTCGTATCGAGCATCTTCAGGAAGTTGGTTGTACTTCGCGGCGCGATACAGGATGATCCCGAACGGGATCCACCAGATGAGGTCGTTGGGGATCAGGACCCAACCGAAGCTCAGCGGGAGTTCTTTGGTGATGAGTGCTGCGTAGACATACCCGATCGGTCCGAAGATCTTGCCGAGGAATCCGACGAGGACGATCGGCCAATGGCGGAATGGATTGGATGAGGCGATGAGGTAGCCGATCCCGTAGACGCCGACGATCATGCCGACGCACTGCCAGATCGCGTTGTAACGCGGGGGTTGCAGACCCATCTTCTCGAACATCAGCGCCGGGAAGAGAATGACAAGGGTGCCCCAAACGAGGTTGTACAGACCGGCGAAGATCAAAAGGGGACGCATCCACGAGTTTTGCGCGTTCTTAGACATAGGTTTCCCAGAAAGCAGGGTTTACAGAGACTTGAGTTGTTTCGTCGCAGGAGATGCAGCCGATCCGACTCGTGAAGAAAAAATCATGCGATTTGATCCCCCTCAGCGGTACAATACGGCCTTGCCCGGGTAGCTCAGTTGGA
>JAEPQP010000111.1 GCA_017640485.1 Phycisphaerales bacterium
CTCCCAAGACATGTCCGCGACCGAACCCTTCGCCCATTCCATCATCCAGCTCGCACGCTCCGCGCTTGAACTCATCGTCGCGGGCTATGTCCTCAGCCTCATCTTCACCTCATCAACCATGGCCTACCTCTGCATCCGCAGAGTCTGCGATGGACAAGACATCTCCGAAGTCTGGGACCCCGAAACCTAAAGACCTCAACGAAGAACGATCAAGCAGAATCAACCCGCTCTACTCAAGCCCAGCCAAAGGCAGATCCCAAGGATCCAACACCTCAGGCAGCTCATCGAGCGTCAGCGCATCTTCGATCCTAAACCGACCCACCGCCGTCCGCTCCAGCGACGCAAGCATCCCCCCCACTCCCAGCTCAGCACCGATGTCCCGCGCCAATGATCGGATGTAGGTCCCCTTCCCACACCTGATATCAATCGTCAGCATCGGGAACGCGTACTCCACGATCTCGATTGAATCGATCCGGATCACTCGCGACTTCATCTCCACATCCACCCCCTGACGAGCCAACGCATACGCACGCCGCCCATTGATCCGGATCGCCGAATACATCGGAGGCACCTGCTCTACATCCCCCTCAAAGCGATCGCACACCGCCCGCACTTCCTCAAGCGTCGGCTTCCGAGCAATCACCGCCGGGATCTGTTCAAACTCCATATCACACGATTCAGAAGTATGCGCCAGATCCACCACCGCGCGGTACGCCTTGTCCGTGCCCATGATCCGATCCTGCTGCTTGGTCGCCTTCCCGATCAACACCACCAGCACCCCCGTTGCCAATGGATCCAGCGTCCCGCCGTGTCCCACCTTCACCTTCTTGGGAGCCCCACCCGACTTGAGCTTCCCCTTCACCACTCGGCACGCCATCATCGAGGTCAGTCGAAGAGATTTGTTGATATTCAACACACCACAAATCGGTGGACGCTCATCATGGGATTGCTGCTCAAAACTCACGGCCGAGAGTATACCCATCCAGTGCGATCCCCAATCTCATCAAGAGCCGATTCTCAACCCCACTAAATGCACAGAGAACTCGGTAGTTGTCCCTAAAATAGGGAATTGCATCCGATTGAAACTAGAACGGAAGGTGCTATTTATTGCATATTCAAATTTGTCTCAGTTTCGTACCCGTGCATCAGACATATAAAAAACAGGGCCGCCCGGACCATCCAGACGACCCTGAGCAGGAAATGGCTACTCATAGTCACCGCATTACTCGCACCACCCAAGTTTCTGAACGATTTGCAAGTAATTCGACAATCGGTAGAATAGACCGACCTGTCCACTTGTTCCCTCTGGATTAGTTTTTTTAGGAATCCGCCATGGCAAGCTCAAAACGCGAACACGTCCTCACCTGTGCACGAGAACTCTTTGAAAGCGAAGGCTTCCACGCCACCGGCGTTGACCGGATCCTGGAAAAAGCAGGCGTCGCCAAAATGACCCTCTACAACAACTTCGGATCCAAAGACCTCCTCATCGTCGAGGTCCTCAACCAGAGCTCCCACAACATGATGGAGAAGATCAGAGGATTCGCAGCAGAAGCCGGAAACGACCCATACGACCAAATACTCGCGATTTTCCGCGCCCTCGGCGAATGGTACCAAGATCCACAGTTCTGCGGCTGCATGTTCCAAGCCGCCGTCGCCGAGTTCCCAAACCACGACTCCGAACCCGCCAAAGCCGCCCTCGAACACCACAAGCGACTCACCGCGGTCTTCCTCGAACTCTGCACCAACGCCAAGCTCAGCGAGCCAGACAAACTCTCACGCGAACTCGCCCTCCTCGCCTCTGGCGCGACCTGCGTCGCCCGCCAAGCCAAGAACCGTCTCCCGGCCGACGATGCCCTCTCGATCGCCGAAATCCTCCTCGAACGAGCCAGTAAATAACCCCCGATAACTTTTTCCGAGATCCCAATCCACTTGGGAATAGAACAATCGGTCTTGTTGTTCCTAACTTTGAACCATTCCAAACTGAAAGGACCCACATGACCAACAACTCAAGCACAACCGAATCAGGACACGCATCGGTGGAAGTCACCAGCGAGAACTTTGAAGCCCTCATCAACTCAGATTCCCCGACACTCATCGACTTCTGGGCGCCATGGTGCGGTCCGTGCCGTGCACTCGGTCCAACCATCGAGGAACTCGCGACCGAATACAAGGACAAATCCATTGTCGGGAAACTCAATGTCGATGACCACCCATCACTCGCCGCGAAATACGGCGTCTCCTCAATCCCCTCAGTCCTGATCTTCCAGAAAGGACAAGTCGTCGAAACCCTTGTCGGCCTACGCCCAAAGGAAGCCTACGCAGAGCTGCTTGACAGCTAATCCGACAGGACCACAACCCACTCTCTCTCCGGGAAGCGTTCTTGTGTGATTGGACACTTCCTGGCCCACTTTGGAAACCACTTTCATTTCCAAAGCAAGCACCCGGCCTCCCCTGCCGGGTGCTTAATTTTTACCGCTTCCAAACTCGCCCAAACACACCGGAATTCCACCTCGATCAGCACTTTCAGCATCGGATCCATCCCCCGCCGTGCTATCCTTGCTCCTCGATGGCAAAGGACCCCTGGGACACTCCGGCAATGCGGCAATGGACCGCAATCAAAGAACAACACCCAGAGTGCGTCCTCTTCTTCCGGATGGGAGACTTCTACGAACTCTTCGGAGACGACGCCACCAATCTCGCGCGCGACCTCGGACTCGCCCTCGCCAAAAGAGGCAGCGCGATCCCCTTCGCAGGCGTCCCCCACCACCAGAAATCCAACTACCTCCAGAAAGCCATCGACGCCGGGTACCGCGTCGCCGTCGTCGATCAGCTCGAAGACCCCAAAGAAGCCAAGGGAGTCGTCAAACGCGGGGTCACGCAAGTCGTCACCCCGGGGACCCTCGTCGACGAAGCACTCATGCTCGACGAGCAGACCGCGTACCTCGGCGCAATCGCCTTCGACGATGACCATCACGCCGGGATCGCGATCGTCGAACTCTCCACCGGCGCCTTCATCGTCTACGACGGCACCACCCAGTCCTGCATCGACCAGCTCGCCCGGATCGGAGTCCGAGAGCTCCTCTTCGCACAGTCCTCGATGGGACAAACCCCATCACGCACACAAGCCGTCCTCGACGCGCTCCAGACCCAAGGCACCGGACAGCCCTCCTGGATGTTCCGCAAAGAAGAAGCCCTCCAAGCGATCCACGAGCAATATGGCTCCGCGACCACCGCCGGATTCGGGCTCGACGAGAACCTCATCGCGATCCGCGCCGCCGGGGTTGTCCTCCGCTACCTCCGTCAAACCCAAGCCGTCGATCAAGAAGAAACCAACGCGACCAGCGGATCCGAGTTCCAAAGACAACGCTCCACCCTCGCCCACCTCCGCGCCCCATCACTCATCGACCGCTCCTCGACCTGCACCATCGACGCTACCTCCCTCCGCGCCCTCGAGATCACCCAGACCATCCGCGACCAAAGCATCGAAGGCTCTCTTGCAGGCGTCTTCCTCGCCTCCCAAACCGGAACCCGCTGCGTCCTGCGCACACCGATGGGCAAACGCATGATCCGCCATTGGCTCAGCGCCCCGCTCACCGAACCCAAAGCGATCAACACCCGCCTCGACGCCGTCCAAGCACTCAAAGACGACCGCACCCTCGCCGGCGCACTGGGAGACCAGCTCGCCCCCATCACCGACATCGCCCGCATCGCCGGACGCGTCGCTTTGGGACGCGCCACCCCCAGAGACCTCGTCGCCCTCGGCACCGGCGCATCCGCGATCCGCGCCCTCATCGACACCCTCGATCAATCCTCCCCACTCGAGCACCACCGCGCCGCGCTCATCTCCATCGAAAGCGCCCTGTCCCCAGTCGCTGAAGCGATCGTCTCACGCTGCATCGACGATCCCCCCTCCCACCTCCGCGAAGGCGGGCTCTTCCGCGACGGCATCGATCCCCAGCTCGACGAAGCCCGCTCGCTCGAACGCGACGCCGGGACCTGGCTCGTCAACTACCAAACCAAACTCATGGAAGAACACGATCTCCCCTCCATGAAAGTCGGGTACAACAAAGTCTTCGGCTATTACATCGAGCTCCCCACCGGACAAGCCGCCCGCGCCCCAGACATCTTCACACGCAAGCAAACACTCAAAAACGCAGAACGCTACATCACCCCAGACCTCAAAGAGTTCGAAGACAAAGTCCTGGGCGCCAGCGGCCGCGCCATCGAACGCGAACGCCTCCTCTTCGACCAACTCTGCGAACAAGCCCGCACCATCCTCGACGAACTCGGCGCCTACGCCCACACCGTCGGAGAGCTCGATGTCCTCACTGGTTTCGCCGACAAAGCGCACCACCGAGGATGGACCCGCCCGACCATCGACACCTCCCTCTCCCTCGACATCACCAAAGGACGACACCCCGTCCTCGACGAGATGCTCGAGCAACGCTTCATCCCCAACGACACCAAACTCGCCACCCCAGACTCATCCCCCCACCTCTCGATCCTCACCGGACCGAACATGGCGGGGAAGTCCACCTACATCCGACAGTGCGCGCTCCTCGTCGTCCTCGCGCAGTCCGGATCCTTCGTCCCCGCCGACTCCATGTCACTCGGAATCACCGACCGCATCTTCACTCGCGTCGGCGCCGACGATGCGCTCCACCAAGGGCTCTCCACCTTCATGGTCGAGATGACCGAGACCGCCAACATCCTCAACAACACCACCGACCGCTCACTCGTCATCCTCGACGAAATCGGACGAGGCACCTCCACCCTCGACGGCCTCTCCCTCGCATGGGCCATCGCCGAACATCTCGCACTCACCAACCCCTCAGGACCACGCACCCTCTTTGCGACCCACTACCACGAGATCACCCAGCTCGAACAACAACTCGAAGGCAAAGTCAAAAACCTCCATGTCGCCGTCAAAGAATGGACTACCGAAGACGGCGTCCAAGAAATCGCCTTCCTCCACTCCATCCGACCAGGACGCGCCGACCAGTCCTACGGCGTCCATGTCGCCCGACTCGCCGGAGTCCCCACCAGCGTCACCCACCGCGCCACCGAAGTCCTCGAGTCCCTCTCAGTCGAACAAGCCGACCGCATCGACACGACCGCGATCCAAGCCACCGGCAAATCCGCGAGCAAGAACGCCGACGCAACCGGACAACTCGGGCTCTTCACCGAGTTCCTGAATCACCCAGTTGTTGACGAACTCCGCGAAGTCAAACTCGACAACATGACCCCGATGCAAGCCTTCGACGCGCTGCGAAAACTACAGAGCAAAGCGGGTTCAAGAGAGAGCGAGTAAATCGGATGTGGTCTTTTGAAACTCTTCTGATCATTCTGTTCGTCATCGGCTTGGCAAGTACATTTCGCTGGTTGTTCAATAAAGTTACTGACGAAACCACAAACTGGTTCGATTCGATTGGCTATGTACTCCTTCCATCAATCGTCAGAAGGATCACGAACTGGGCAATGACCCGACTCGGCAATGATTCAGAATGGGTATCAAGCTCGATTGGGATCGCCTTGTATGTGTTGTTGTTCTATACCTTGTTGAGATTGATAAATGAAACAACTCCAAAGCAAACATGGATTATCATGGCTTGCTGGGTCCCAATTTCGACTGCATCAATAATACTCTACATGGTCAGCAACAACCTACTACCTTCGTGAAACTCAGATCCCCATCATCTCCAGATCAAACTTCTTCCCCTTCGGCACATACACCAGGTCATACCGAATCACCCAGGTCGACCCATCATCCGTCGATCGCGATCCCGTCTGACGCACCCACCCGTTGTTGATCTCGCGCACATGCATCTTGCTCATCGTGTACTCGCCGTTCTCTGGGTTGTACCCCTTCCCGATGAACATCACGCCGTCCACATTGGAATCGGTCTTCTGATAGAACTCCGAGATGTCCCCGCCCGATCCGATCCACATCTGCCGCCACGCCTTCTTGTACGGATCAAAGTGGTTCCAGCTCTCGCCCGTGTACGAGTCGCCCTCAGAAGCCCAGCGTTCATGGATCACATGCTTGCCGACCCGGAACGACAGCGAGTTGCGACCAGCGAGTTCCCCGGTCTTCGCTGAGTACACATCCCAGTCGCCGACCCAGAAGTGCAGCGCCTCGGAATGATCTTGACCGCTTTCAGACGCATCAGACTTCGAACCCGCAGAAGCGGTCGCAGAAGAAGCAGATGCCGACGCACTCGACGAGTCCCCACCCGCCGAGAGCGCCGGCTGGCTGTTATCGCCCCCCAACGAATCAATCAACTTCTTCCAACGCGTATCGTTCTTGAGTGAATTGAGATCACTGTCCCCAGTGTACTGCGCGACATTGGTCACCCCGAGCTCCGCCGCTTTCTTGAGTGCTTTAAACGCTTGGTCCGGATTCCCCTTGAGCGCCTGCGCGCACCCTAGATTGTAATACGCCAGCGGCGCGGTCCCGCTGTGCCCCGTCGCGCGGAGGTGGTACAGGATCGCTTCATCAAGCTCCCCCTGCACATGCAGGTTGTACCCCAACAAGAACACCGCCTGATGGTTCTTCGGATCCGCTTTCAAAATGGCTCTGCAAAGCTCCGCCGCCTTCGCAAAGTCCTGCGCGTTCATCGCCGAGTTCACATCACCGATCGTCGGCGCAAGCACCGCCCCCTCGACCATCTCATTCTCACCCTCACTCCCGAAATGTATCAGATTCACCCCCCCGATCGCCGTACCCGACGCGATCCCCATCACGACACACAACGGAACCGCAACGCCCATTGAGCGAATAGAGCGGACGGGACAGAACACTTTGGATCGAGCGTGCATGGGGAACTCCTGTGCGAGGGGCCAATAAAAAACAGCTGGTTGGAAGCCCGGTATACCGCCAAACCACCCCCAAAGTTTCACCCCCACCCCACCACACATACACCAAAACAACCATCCCCCCTCCATAAACACCCCTACCGAACGCCTCCAGCACCCCAGACCCCACGAACACACACCGCACCCACCAATGTCAGCATGTGCCGACTGTGCCGGTTATACCGGTTGGTGATCACTCACTCCCAACTTTGACACCGATTCAAGATACCAGCCCCGCCAATCCGATTCGATATTCCACATATGTTCAAAACACACCGCCTACAACGGATGCTGCTCGCCGCAGCAGGAACCGCCACCATCGTGACCCTCGGAGCATGCTCCTCTGAGGTCAAAGTCGAGCGCGTCGTCTACGACCCGCCCGCGAGCGTTGCCAGTTCTGAACCCACCCAAACCCCGCTCCCGAGCATGCTCCAGTCCGAGCCAACCCAAACAGTCTCCTTCGATCACCACAACAAGCGTCCGCACCTGAGCACCATCGATCAAGCCCGCCGCGCCCTCGAATCCATCTACGACATCGACGCCGAGCTCGTCGCATCATCCCTCAACGAAGACCCCAACAAGATCCACTCGCTGAGCATGATCGCGGACTTTGATCGCCAGCACGCCCAAACACTCAAGATCATCATCGACCGCTTCGGTTGGCCCACCCGCGAACTCGTCGGACTCAAAGCCGTCCAAGGCGCCTACATCGCGATCCAGCACGCCGACCACGACCCGATCTTCCAAGCCACCTGCCTCGACCTCATTAAAGAACAAGTCGAGCAAGGCGAACTCCCCGGCGCCTTCCTCGCGCTCATGACCGATCGCATCGCCATCTCCCGAGGCGACCCCCAAATCTTCGGCACCCAAATGACCATGGCCCCCGACTCCGCAGGAGTCATGCAAGCCGTCCCCTCAGCAGTCATCTGGAGAGCGGACGAACTCGACCAGCGACGCGCCGAACTGGGTATGCCCAGCCATGACCGCTTCATCGAAGCCATCGAGCTCGCGTACTTCAAATCCATCAACAAGACCTCCCAACAACTCTCCGCAGTCCCCACCGACTAACCCCCAACCAGACCACCAAACAAGACGCAAAGTCTCTGTGCAATCATGATCCAATCGGCCATCCTCGATGGCCGATTTTTCTTCTCGGACCCGCGATTTTGATGCCCGAATAGGGAACACCCCCCGCTCACACTGCGTATCGACCCATGCGTCTATTCAGGCGTCGTGTTCTTACCCCAATCCGCTTGCCCATCCACCCTTTCCGTGGTGTATTTGTGTAGTCGATGGTCTCGCACTCACAACCCCAGAGAAGAAGAGGACTCTCATGCTGACCGCTTTCTTTGCCGCCGCTCTCGCTGGCGCTGCCACCCCAGCCGCAACCGCCCCCGCTGCAGACATCAATGTCGTCCACGCATCGACCTTCGTCGGCGCCGACCACGACATGCAGATCATCTCCGACACCGAGATCATCATCGACGGCCACACCTACACCTCATGGGACGCCGTCGCCGCATCGGGATACTACAATCTCCGCGACACCCGCTGCGGCATCGATGAAGCGATGCTCGAAGTCTTCGACGACACCGTCGCTCCAGCAGGCAACGGCGCCGACTGCAGCTTCTCAACCACCAACCCACGCGCCGTCTACGACCCATCCGTCGAGAAATACCGCATCCCCGTTGTCGTCCATGTCATTGAACGCACAAACGGCACCGGCGCGATGTCCGACGAACGCGTCCAGTCACAAATCGATATCCTCAACGAAGACTTCCTCGCACTCCCAGGAACCAACGGCGCCCCAGGCACCGACACCCAGATCGAGTTCTACCTCGCGACCGAAGACCCCAACGGCAACCCAACCACCGGGATCACCCGCTCCGTCAACAACACCTGGTTCAACGATGGTGGCAACTACTGGACCTCTCTCGCCTGGGATACAGACAAATACCTCAACATCTACTCCAACAGCGCCTCGGGCGCACTCGGATATGTCCCCGATCTCCCGCAAGGCGGAATCGCAGGATCAAACTCCGACCGCGTGGTCATCCTCTACTCCACCTTCGGACGCAACGCCCCCTTCGTCCCCTTCAACCTCGGACGCACCGGCACCCACGAAGTCGGTCACTACCTCGGCCTCTACCACACATTCAACGGCGGATGCGCCGGTGGGAACTGCTACACCCGAGGCGACAGAATCTGCGATACCAATGACGAGCAAACACCAACCGGTGGATGCCCAGGAAACCGCGTCTCCTGCGGCGACATCGCACCATTCCGCAACTATATGGACTACTCCGATGACCGCTGCATGAGCGAGTTCACCCCAGAGCAAGCTAACCGCATGC
>JAEPQP010000100.1 GCA_017640485.1 Phycisphaerales bacterium
CCGGTATTGAAACAGTTGATGAACGCAACAACATCAAAGAAATCAACCACCCCGTCGCCGTTGATATCAACAACGAGCGATCCGGAGGTGTACCCAGTGAGCATCTCCACCATCGCATCAGTAGCTTGACGCTCATCCGCAATGGAAGGCATCTGATCCATTCCAACCGGTGCTTGCGAGACAGCAAAAGCGATTGCGCATACGGATAACATCTGATTCTCCTTTCAAGAGAAACTCCACGAGTACCACAACACACCGATAGCTCATTGATGGATCTACATCGATACACCAAGCACCATCGGACTGAAAACCAAAATGTCAATCTCAAATACAGGCCGGCGAAGAACACACCCAGCCAAGGCATCACACAGACTGCCAAACTACAGATACCACACTATCCGCACAGTTCACCAACCGGTTCCACGCCGCGAACCGCGCACACATGATACAAACCCCACCGAAACCATCAACGCCATCTCCCGTATGCTATTGAGACAGGAGACACCAATGCGCCAGATCCTCACGCTCGCCCTCATCCTCGCCATCACAACACTCCCCGCGCTCGCCCAGACCGATCGCCAGCTCGTCGATCGGTATGACAGCTCTGTGAACGCCAAGCGGTACAAAGCCGCACTCATCAGCGCTCAGCAGATCGTGGACCGCTACCCCGAATCCGCAACTTGGCAGTTCAATCTCGGATCCATGCACGCACGCCTCGGAGAAACCCAGCCCGCACTCGATGCTCTGAAAGTCGCAGTGGATCTCGGATACACCGGAGTCCGCTCCTTCGAGCACTCTGAAGACCTCGACCCCCTCCGCGACAACCGCGAGTTCAAACAGATCCTCGCGAAGGTCCAGAGCAACGCCGCCAAAAGACTCCGCGAGTTCCAGAGCGAAGCCGAGCGTCACAACCCCGACACCCACATCCCTCCGAATCTCACAGACACCCCGCCACTCATCCTCGCACTCCACGGCACAGGAATGCAAGGCGACGACATGATCAAAGCACTCCGCGAAGCCGCGGACTCGCTCAACATGATCCTCATCGCACCAGACGCTCTCCGACCCGCCCAAGGCGGAGGCTTCTCTTGGACCTACCGAGATGAATCTGAATGGATGGTCAACCACATCATCCAGACCGCGATCCAAGAACACCAGATCAATCCAGAGCAGGTCTATCTCGTCGGATTCTCCCAAGGCGCCAACATCGCGTTCTCAATGGGACAAACCCACCCCAATCTCTTCGCGGGAATCATCCCGATCTGCGGCCACTACGAACCCCAGATCGCCGAGCCCGATCAGTCACAAACACCCGCGCCCGTCTACCTCATGACCGGCGCACGCGATCCCTGGAAAAAAACATACGCGGCCGCGAAGCGAGACTTCACCAAGTCTGATATCCCCGTCACCATGCGGGTCGTCCCGGGGATAGGACATGAAATCCCCAAAGGACAACGAGGAATCGCAGAACTCATCCGCGCCATCAAGTGGTGCCAAGACAATCAACCGACCGATCAAGATCAACCAGAATCTACGCAAACGCCCGAGCGTTCAAACCCGACGGATCAGCCCTGACCCCAGCCTCATCAAAGACGCGCTCAGCAAAGCCCGGATCACCCCACCAACCCTCTCCCCAAAGCACCAGGTTCAGCATCGGCCACGCAAGATTCCAATGCTGCGAAACCCCGCCCACCACGGTTTCGATTGCCTCAGCTTGGAAATAGTTCCGGGCAAACTCTGAACGAGCGAGTACAGACCCGACCCCACCCATCCACTCTTGGAAGGGCAGCGGGAAGCTCGCCTTCGGCCTTGAAACCACATCCGCTGGAAGCACATCCGCAAACGCCTCACGCAGCGCGATCTTCGTACGGGTTGCTCCCCCACCACCCACAAACTTCCGTGACATCGGGATCGATTCCGCATACCGCGCAACCAACAGGTCCGCATACGGCGTGCGCCCCTCAACCGAACTCAGCATACTCGCAGAATCCAACCGCCTGAGCAAGTTCGGGAGATTCATCCGGCGATGAAACTTCAGATGCGCCTGCATTGATTCATCAGACTCTGATCGGAGTTGTTGATAGGAGTCCTGATACCACGCCTTGAGTTCTGTATCCCCGCCGGATTCGGTGAGCCAACGCTCGCGCATCAACGCAGGTTTCAACTCATCACCAACCCACGCATTGGATCGCAGATGAAACCCGCCCGCAACACGATCCGAATCGGGGATGTGATCAACAAACGCCTGCGCTTGCATCATCGGAGATTCGTACCCACCAAACAACTCGTCCGCCCCCTCCCCGGACAGCGCAACCGTATACCCAGACGCCCGCAGCGCCGAGCACACCTCATAAATCGCAACCTCATTCGGGGTAGACAGTGGCAGTCCAGTCTCTTGAACCATACAACGCCAACGATTCAGGAACCCGACCGAGTCCACCACGACCTCCGTGTGCTCAGTCCCCAGCCGCTGAGCCATCCTGGACGCAACCGAGAAATCATCATCAAACCCCTCGGTCCGTGCACCAGCACAAAAAGTTCGAAGCTCCCCGAGCTGCTCATGCGCCACCTTCGCGATGATCGAGCTATCCAGTCCGCCCGAGAGGAGAGCGCACATCGGGACATCAGTCCGCAGATGCTTGAGTATGGAATCTTCAATCACGCCGCGAGTTTCGTGTGGATCGCCAGTTCCGGTTTCCACGCCCAGCCCATCGTGGTCCCAACACGAGACGCTCGTGATGAGCCGATGGTCATCCGTGGAATACAACGACCACTCTCCGGGACTGACCGACTTGATCCCAGCAAACAGTGTGCGTGTTGAAAACTCCGGACGGATCGTGGTCAGGTAAGCGCTCATCGCGACCAGATCGGGCTCAGCCCGCATCTTCGGATGCGCCAGCAGTGATCGGATCTCCGAACCGAAGATCATCGCCCGACCCGCATGACGACCAGAGATGTGTGCAATGTACAAAGGCTTGACCCCCATCGCGTCTCGAGCGAGCAAACACACACGATCATACGTATCAAGCACGGCCATCGCGTACATCCCCCGAAGCCGATGCCTCGCCTCCAGACCCCACACCGCGACGGCTTGAAGAACCGTCTCCGTGTCGCATGAACTCTCAAACCGAACCCCCATCCCCTCCAGTTCTTTGCGAATGTCATGATCGTTGTAGAGTTCACCGTTGTACACGATCGTGAACCGGCCGTCTGGAGTCGTCATGGGCTGGTGACCCCGCGAGCTTAGATCAACGACACTCAGCCGTGTGTGTCCCAATGTACCGCAACAGGTCTCATGGATCCCCGCATCATCCGGTCCTCGATGTACGAGAGCATCGCGCATCGCAAGCACATCAGCTTGCTGAATCGGGTCCCCTGAAATCACACCAACGATGCCGCACATGACCACTCCATCGGCGATTTCATCGATCTCTGCTCACATCCAAACCCAGTTTCTCTCGCACCCCGTCACCGAATACCCGCATCATTCATCCACAGCATCCGGCTCACAGACCTTGCAAGGCTCCATCGATGGATCCAACTCAGACCGCCGCTTCGCAACCCCCGTCGCACGAGCATGCTGACAGTCCTTGCGATGGTACTTTGTCCCGGATTTGGTCACATACACCACACCCTGCTCATCGTCCTTCGCCTGCGGCTTCTCCTCAGCCTCAGTCGCGGTATCCACCGCTTCTATAGAGCTCAATGTACTGGTTTCAGTTTTAGTGGTCTCTCCCCCAACACCATCATCCCCATTCGAATCACTGAGACGATCGGTCGTCTGCTGCGCTTGTACTGGCGGCGGAGCCCAGACCCCCTTGCGTGCTGATCGTGCCCGATCCTGAGCCCAGAGCATCGCTTGGTTGTTGAATCCCAGCGGATCGCGTGCGTGCTTTGCATGCCCGAGCCGAACCATCTCAAGATTCACAAACAACCCGTCAGGCATCCTGTAGAGGTATCCCCGCCGACGATCCCGAGCATCCGTCGGCCGTCTCCGATCAGGGAGCACCGCGATCTCTTCACCCAGCACCAGTTGTTCCAGAATCTGTTTCGCTTCAGCGCTTCCATGAAGCACCCGCTGCGGATGATCAAGAATCTCCGGCGCATCGGCACCTGCAAGCTCAAACGCGACGATCTGCCCGCTCAAGAAGAGTTCGACCGAATCGCCATCGATCACCCGATGCACGACACCCCGCACGAGTTGATCCTCATCGGGCTTGACAACCTCAGGCATCGGCTTACGCGGATACAACTCCGCCGGCCGTTGAGCTCCATTGGATGAAGGCTGCGCGGACAGTCCCTCGGCAGAGAAGATGCCCAAAACCATGAAGAGCATCATGATCACTCTGCAACACATTGGAGACTTCAGTTGATTGCGTTGACCCCCGCCCGATCGACGAGCAGACATCAGACCCACACATTCACAATCAGGTTGG
The DNA here is from genome assembly GCA_017640485.1 of Phycisphaerales bacterium. GTDB lineage: Bacteria > Planctomycetota > Phycisphaerae > Phycisphaerales > UBA1924 > UBA1924. The sequence goes on from JAEPQP010000100.1 coordinate 4,437, forward strand.
GTTCCTTCAGTTTCCCGGACCAGGTCCCCATCGAACTTGTGACCATTTTGACTTCATACTGCGGGTGCGCATCGAGCCATTCGTTGATCTGACGATCTAGAAACTCGAGCGAATCACCCGTAAGTCGGCAGTGGAAACTCTTCACATGGATCGCGCCAGTCCCCGTTGCGTTGGGAGAGCGTTCCCAGCTATCCTCGTGCCTTCGGGCGCTGAGCCGCTGCTCGAAGGTCGTGATTTTGGGCTTGGCCGCTTCGGCAGTGCCTGATGGTTTTTCATCAGCGAGATCGATCGGGAGTGTATCGTCAAGGCCGGGTTTCTCGGCCTTGCTCTCAGACGGCTCTTCGATCGGGAGCGGGTCATCTTTCTTCACCGGACCAGAGTATCCCGGCGGGAGCGGATCGAATAATGGTTCAGACATGGCAATGAACCTCCTCAGTGAACCACTGTACCAAACTTGGTGAGCATTTGCGAGTCCAAAATCAGTCGCACCGGAACTCCCAACGGTTCGAGCCAATGGATTTTCCCCAGTAGTGCTTCAATTCAGCGGCTCGACCTAACGCTGATTTCCAACTGATTCTCAACTCAACCTCAGAACTGTGGGGCTCAAGGAACTGCTCACACACCCCAGTGGCCACTCGCTGGACAGATCCACGATCCTGCCCGATTGGTCCTTCATGACTCAGATAGTGCGCCCGATGATCCGGCGAATGTTCCACGTGGAACAACTGCCCAGAGTGCCATGATGCGGGGTTGGTTTCTGAGCGGAATGCCCGTAATCGGTATTCATCCGTTCGATTGGGGATCTCGATGAACCAGTCGTAGTGCTCGGTGGAATCGGGGAGTGTGTGCCTGAGAACAACAGCTTGAGTGGTCGGATGATTCGTTGAAGGTTGCTCGGAATCGGGGTTCGGGTGTGGTGCATCTGCGGGCATTGAGCTATATTCAATACAGATACCCCAACGGAGTCGAGCATGCTGAAACGATCAATTGTTACTGTTACCGCTTTGTGTCTCATGGTCCCAATGGTCGGCGTGACGGGCTGTGGTCCGACGCAGAAGGTGAAGCGAACGCTGGCGCTCAATGAACTGTCGCGTGAGGCTCGCACTGCCGCTGAGAATGGCGATGATGAGCAATCGCTGGAGTTGTGGCGCGAATATGTGGATCGTCGGCCTCACTCGCACTTTGCGCAGTACAACCTCGGGATGACTGAAGCGAGACTTGGCTTGTACACCCAAGCGATCGGGCATCTCAACACGGCACATGATCTGCGTCCGGGTGAGATCAAGTACATCGAGGGACTCGCGGATACCTACATCCAGGCTGGGCGGGCTCAGGACATGATCGATCTGATGAACGAGACGGCTGGAGAGGGCGGACGGGTCGCTGGCCAGCTTCGTTTGGCGAAGTACGCTCAGCAGGCCGGGATGCTTGACGAGGCGAAGCAGGCGATCCGGATGGCGATGAGCTTTGGCGGGACAGAGACTGTTGAGCCGTATCTGGCGATGGCGGATCTCGCTCGTCAAGCGGGGGATGAGCAACTCGAGGAGCGGGCACTCCGGCAGGCGTTGTGGTTCGATCCGGCTTCGGATGAACTCGATCAGCGTTTCTTGGCTCTGGGAATCACACCAGGGCCTTCTCTGGCGATTGTGCCCGGGACAGCGATGGATTGATTCCAGTTTCTGGCAGCAGTTATGGGACCCGTTTTGAAGACTGGTTGACGGGGGTGATTTGACGGGCTATGCTTTATCCGTATTTCCGGATATATGGCTCATAGATTACCCATGACTGAAGCAACACTCCAATCCCAGTTCTCGGCTGCCGACCTGCTTGGTCAGTTGAGTGACCCCATCCGACTGCGGATGATGCGGATTCTGTGCGCACACGAGTTGTCGGTCGGTGAGTTGATCCGGGTTGTCCAGATTCCCCAGTCTTCGGGATCTCGGCATCTCAAGCTGCTCGCTGAGGGTGGCTGGCTGGTGCGTCGGAGTGTCGGACCTGCGACCTATTACCGGGTGCTGTTGGACGAGCTTCCAGAGCCCATGCGTGGCATCTGGTTGGCGGTTCGGGATGGGCTTGACGACCACGCGGATGCTCGCGGCGACGACCAGCGGGTCCGTTCGGTGCTTTCGGAGCGGATGTCCGATTCGAGTGTGTTCTTCGGCGAACATGCGGGCGAATGGGACGGTCTGCGGAGCGATCTCTTTGGTCGATACTTTACCGATCGCGCTCTGCTGAGTTTGATCGATCCACGCTGGAGGGTTGCGGATCTTGGGTGCGGGACGGGGAACTGCACTGAACTGCTTTCGCCTTGGGTGGAGCGTGTGGTCGCGGTGGATCGTTCGCCTGAGATGCTCTCGGGTGCGCGTGCTCGGCTGGTCAATGCGGGGGTTCGCAGGGATCATGTCGAGTTTGTCGAGGGCGAGCTCGATGGGCTTCCGATGGATGATGGGAGTGTCGATGCCGCGGTTTGTATGCTTGTGCTTCATCACATGGAGCGCCCTGTTGACGCGCTCCGGGAGATGCATCGCGTATTGACGAGTGAACGCGGCGGCGGGGTCGCGCTGGTGGTGGACATGTGCGAGCATACCAATACCGAGTTCCGGCGATCGATGGGACACACGCATATGGGCTTTTCTGAGGGGGAGATGACAACTTATTTGGAGGATGCAGGATTCGGGGGAGTCCGGTTTCATCCTCTGCGTCCGGATGTGAGTACATCTGGGCCACCACTCTTCGCTGCGGTAGCGAGGGTGAACTAACGAGCTTAGCCGGGGGAGGTCCCGGTCACACCACCTGCCTTGGGCGGGTCATATTCAAGGATGCAACTATGACTGCAATTGCAACATCTGAAAAACTGACTATCGACACGATTAACGGGCTTGAGTTCAAGGTATTGGATCTTGGGCTTGCTGAGCATGGACGCAAGGAACTGCGTCTTGCAGAGCACGAGATGCCGGGACTGATGGCGCTTCGTGAACAGTACGGCGACAAGAAGCCGCTCAAGGGTCTCAAGATCATGGGATCACTGCACATGACTGTGCAGACTGCTGTGTTGATCGAAACACTGACCTGCTTGGGTGCCGATGTCCGCTGGTGTTCTTGTAACATCTTCTCGACGCAGGACTTTGCGGCCGCGGCTGTGGTTGTTGGTCGTCCAGAGACCGGCGGTACTCCTGAGAACCCGAAGGGGACTCCTGTCTTTGCTTGGAAGGGCGAGACACTGGAAGAGTACTGGTGGTGTACGAAGCAGGCGCTGACTTGGCCTGACGGATCGGGTCCGGATCAGATCGTGGACGACGGCGGCGACGCTTCACTGTTCATGATCAACGGTCTCGACTACGAGAACTCTGGCGAGATCCCCGAGTGGAACGAAGCAACTGACTCGGAAGAGTGGAAGCATGTGCTCGCGACCATCCGCGGGACCATCGAAACGAATCCGGGCTGGTTCCAGAAGACCACGCCTGCGATCCGTGGGATCTCGGAAGAAACCACGACCGGTGTGCATCGTTTGTACCAGCTCTCTGAGCAGGGCAAGCTCCCGTTCCCGGCGATCAATGTCAACGACGCGGTGACCAAGTCGAAGTTTGACAATGTGTATGGCTGCCGTCACTCGCTGATTGACGGGCTGAACCGTGCTTCGGATGTGATGCTCTCGGGTAAGGTCGCGGTGGTCTGTGGCTACGGCGATGTCGGGAAGGGTTGCTGCCAGTCACTGAAGGGGCAGGGATGCCGCGTGATCGTGACGGAGATCGATCCGATCTGTGCGCTCCAGGCGGCGATGGAGGGCTACGAGGTCCTCACGCTCGAGGATGTGATCGAGACTGCTGACATCTTTATCACGACTACTGGGAACAAGGACATCATCACGCTTGATCACATGAAGCAGATGAAGAACAAGGCGATTGTGGGCAACATTGGTCACTTTGACAATGAGATCCAGATGGAGCCTCTGATGAAGGACGCGGATGTTGAGCGGATCAACATCAAGCCTCAGTTCGATGAGTTCTTGTTCAAGAGCAAGGGGACCAGCATCCTTGTGCTTGCTGAGGGTCGATTGCTGAACCTCGGCTGCGCGACCGGTCACCCAAGTTTCGTGATGAGCGCGAGCTTCACGAATCAGACGATCGCTCAGATCGAGCTTGCTGAGAATCTTGAGAACTACAAGAACGAGGTGTATGTGCTTCCGAAGCATCTGGATGAGCAGGTTGCTCGTCTGCACCTCAAGCAGCTGGGTGTAAAGCTCACGAAGCTGACGAAGGAGCAGTCGGAGTACTTGGATATTCCGGTTGATGGTCCGTACAAGCCTGAGCACTACCGGTACTAATGTGAAGAATCGCGATCACACTCTGAGCGTGTTGATTTGATACACTGCATACTCCATGCGGGCGGAAGCTCGCATGGAGTGTTTTGTTTTTAATAGATTGATCTGCGTAGGTGCTTATGAGACACATTCGGGAGCTGCTGGACGCGGCTGGGACAACCTTCTCGTTTGAGTTCTTCCCTCCAAAGTATGAGGCGGGGGCGGGTCGGCTGTTTGATCATATTGTGAAGCTCGAACAGCTTGGTCCTTCGTTTGTATCGATCACCTATGGCGCGGGGGGTTCGACGCGGAAGTTGACTCGGGATGTGGTGCACAAGGTGCGTGAGCAGACTGGGGTGGTGACGATGCCTCACCTGACCTGTGTGGGGCACAGTGTTGGGGAGATCGATGAGATTCTTGAGGGGTATGCGGAGCGGGGGATCCACAATATTTTGGCGTTGCGGGGCGATCCGCCGGGGAATGAAGTGGACTTCGATTGGTCGAAGGAGAGCTTCACTCATGCGACCCATTTGGTCGAGCACATTGTCCGGTTCAATGATCGGCACCGGGCTTCTGGGTTCAAGGGGTTTGAGATCGGGGTCGCGGGCTTTCCTGAAGGGCACCCAGGGACTCCGAATCGGTTGAAAGAGATGGAGTATCTCAAAGCGAAGGCGGAGGCAGGAGCGGGGTTTATCGTGACGCAGATGTTCTTCGAGAATCGGGACTTCTTTGATTTCTGTGATCGGTGCGTGCTGAGCAGTGTGAAGATTCCGGTGATCGCGGGGGTGATGCCGATCCAGTCGATCGCGGGGATGAAGCGGATGGCGGATCTAGCGCTGGGGATGCGGTTCCCTGCTTCGCTGCTGCGTGCGGTGCGCCGGACGGATGGATCGAATGATGCGATCAAGCGGGTGGGAGTGCACTGGGCGACGGAGCAGTGCCGGGACTTGCTGGATCACGGGACGCGGGGGATTCATTTCTACACGCTGAATCAGTCGGATGCGACGATGAAGATTTATGAGGCGTTGGGAGTGTCGAACTCACGGCAGCTTGCGGATGGTCCGGTGCTGCCTTTCTGATTCTGATTACAGCTTAGTTGATTGCTTGGATGAGTTGATCGAAGAGGGCTTGTCCGAGTGCTGGGGAATCGGTGCGCTCTGGGTGCCATTGGATCGCGAGACGGAACTTGGCGTCTGGGTCGTGGATGGCTTCGATGATGCCGTCATGGGCGGTCGCGAGGGTTTGGTAGCGTCCTGGATTGGTGATGATTTGTTTGTGGTAGG
>JAEPQP010000136.1 GCA_017640485.1 Phycisphaerales bacterium
GAGTGGTCGGGCTGGTGTAGCCCGAACAGATCTCGCAGATTGTTCAGTGATCGTGGGTTCACTGGTCCGGTTCGGATTCCAAATAAACAGGGTTGGCGAACCGCCGAGGATCCCCTAGAATGTATCTAAATTCACCAGGCGCCAGTGCGTGCCTCTAGCCCAAAGGAGTTCTTCCATGCGTGTCAATATTGTTGGGCGTCAGTTTGAAATCACAGATCCGATCCGTCTTCACATCGAAAAGAAGGCCGAGAAGCTCATTTCATACAAGGGATTTGTTCAGCAGCTCGACTTTGTCGTCTGGAAGGAAAGCCCATCCAAAGAGCAATACGCGGTCGAAGTCACCGTCGATGTGGAGCACCGGAACGATTTCATCGCGAAAGCTGAGGGCCCGGATGTGTATGATGCGGTGGACGAGGTCGTCACCAAAGCGGACCGCCAGCTCCATGATCATCGCGAGAAACTCAAGTCCGTCCGCTGATCAAGCGGAATCGACCTAAGTCATTCATCGGGCATCTGTTGGGGCCTCCGGGTGGCGACGCGGCTATCCTTGTCTACTCTAATCAGGGGCGTGTATGAAACTGACCGAGATAATCCAACCCGATGCGATCCGCAGCGATCTTGAATCGGTCGATCGTGACCAGGTGATTGCTGAGATGATCGACATGCTGGTCACCAGCGGAGCCGCGCCAGCGGACATCCGCGACGAGCTGCTGACCAAAATCCTCGATCGTGAACGCAAGTCTTCGACCGGGTTCGGGTACGGCGTTGCCGTGCCGCACATCAAACATCCGAAGATCACCAAACTCACCGCCGGGATTGGTCTGAGCGAACGCGGGATTGATTTCGAATCGCGCGACAAACTCCCGGTCTACACCGTCGTCATGCTCCTGACTCCAGCAGATCAGCCCGAAGATCACCTCCAAGCGATGGAAACGATCTTCAAGAATCTGTCGAAGGAAACCTTCCGCCGAGCAATGCGCCAGACGCAGAGCAACGAGCAAGTGGTTGCTCTGCTCGATGACGCGGATCACCATCGCCTTGGCGAAGCGTGATCTGAACCAAACCTTGACCCGTCCGATCGCGGAGAACAGCCCGATCGGGCGGAAACTCTTGGTCAGTGTGTGATCATTGCGTTGAAGTGTGTCAGAAAGTGAAACCGTTCGTCAGCGAGCCGATTCAATCGGTCCGCATCATCCGGAGAACCATGTGTCCCAGTCGTGCTCTGCGAAACTCGAGATCATCAACCGCTACGGGCTCCACGCCCGTCCGGCGACCGATTTCGCAACCGCTGCGGGACAGTTCGTTTCTGAGGTCCGGGTCCGCGCCAACGAAGAGGACGCCGACGGCAAGTCGATCATGGACCTGATGCTCCTCGCCGCGACCAAAGGGACTCAGATCGAGTTGGTGTGTAAAGGGAAAGACGCGAAAGCGTGTCTCGATCATCTCAGCGACATGATCCGCCGTGGGTTCGACGAGGACGATGACGCTTAATACAAAGTCAGATCGACATCGCTGAATCAGCGAACTCCTCAGCATCCGCACGCCGGATCGAAGCGCCGACACCACTAAGTTTTTCTTCGAGTTGTTCGTATCCACGATCGATGTGGTAGACGCGGTTGATGATCGTTGTCCCGCGAGCCGCGAGTGCCGCGATGACCAACCCCGCGCTCGCTCTCAGATCAGACGCCATCACCGGTGCACCGGTGAGTTCCTTGACTCCTGTCACAACCGCGGTCGCGCCCTGACGATGGATCTGGGCGCCCATCCGGCTCAACTCCGCGACATGGAGGAAACGCTCGGGGAAGATTTTCTCAGTAATGACCGAGTTGCCATTCGAGAGACACAGCAGCGCCATGAACTGCGCCTGCAGATCCGTCGGGAATCCAGGATGAGGCTGCGTTGTGATCTGGACGGGTTTGATCTCACCACTGCGCGAGATTGTGCACGAGGACCGCATCGGGTCACCGTTCCGATCATTGACTTCGACATCGATCCCCATGTGACCGAGCGTATCGGTCGCGCTCATCATCGCATCAAGCGGGCAGTTCTCAAGCGTCAGGTCCGATCCGGTAATCGCCGCGGCACACATGTATGTCCCCGCTTCGATCCGGTCGGGCATCACGCGGTGTGAAGTCCCGCCGAGCTCGTCCACGCCTTCGATGGTGATTCTCGGAGATCCCGCGCCGCGGATCTTGGCGCCCATCGCGTTGAGCATGTTCGCAAGATCCACAATCTCAGGCTCACACGCCGCGGATTCGATGATTGTGGTCCCCCGCGCAAGCGTCGCGGCTGACAGAATGTTCGCTGTACCCAGAACCGTCGATCCGAAGGGACCACCCAGAAAGACCGGTGCGCCGATCAAGCGTCCGTTTGGTGCGGTCGCCTCGATGTCGCCGCCTTCGAGGGTGATTTTCGCGCCCAGTGCTTCGAGTCCACGCAAGTGCAGATCCACCGGGCGCTGCCCGATCGCGCATCCGCCGGGGAGCGAAACGCGCGCGCTTCCCCGCTTGGCGAGCAGCGGCCCGAGGGTTGAGATGCTGGCGCGCATGGTCCGAACAATCTCGTATCTTGCGTGTGATTGGGTTGCATCGGTGACGCGATGGGTGATGGTCTGCCCGTGGTCGGTATCCTCGATGCCGCTGTGGACGCCGAGCTCGCCGAGCAGTCGGGTCATGTTCCGGATATCCGAGAGGTTGGGGACATCACTCAGAATCATCGGCTCATCGGTCAGCAGGCACGCCGCCATCAGCGGGAGCGCCGCGTTCTTGGACCCATGAATGCGGATCGAGCCGCTCAGTCGTCGTCCACCTTCGATTACAAAGACATCCATCGGTCCAATTCTCCCATTGGTCGGGCACTTCCCGTCCTGAGTGTATCACAGTCGCAATGGATTCCATCGGGCATTCATCGGGGAGATCAGCAAATTTGCTCAGTTCCGATTACCTCGCAGAAACCGGATTCTGGGTTCTGCGTCCCCATCCTCATCCGATCAGCCCGTCCAGACGGAAAGGGTTGGCTCTCTTCTCAAACCAAAGCGGTTGCATTTTCAGAGATGAATTCGACAGTTCATACGCGGGACCAACACCAACGACCCGAGCCCCCCGCGAGGAGACAGCCATGAGCACAGCAGCACCAAGCGACATGATCGAGCAAGAAAGCGGATCGCTTTCCGGTCAGAACAAGTTGATGCAGGGTCTATTGATCGCCGCGATCGTCGCATCGGGGCTTTCGATGATTTTCTCTCTCGGTACGGCGTTCGTATCGGCATCGCAGGACTCGACGACGAGCGTCGCTCTGGTCGAGACCGTCATGGACTGATCTTCAGGAGTGATCGATTGATTCTCTGATGAGTACAGGTACGGGGGCGCAGCCCCGAAGCTGCGGGAAGGAATAGAAACATGCAACAGCACTCAGCAAACACCAGTAAGAGCTTTACGAAGGCAGGATCTTTGGCATTCTTGGTAGGAGGCGTCGGAGCGATGTCCCTTGCATGGGGAGCGAACGCAGGAGCATCTGCAGGCGAGTCAGATATTGCTGAAGATTCACTCCCAGCAGCTATTGTGCTGACTGGCACAGTTCGAGATTTCAAGGAGCGTAGCGTTGAAGGCGGGCATCCGGACTTTGAACGACGTCCGAGCGGTGGCTTTGGTCAGTACATCGGTATGGTCGAAACCGAACTCTCTGAGGACGGCAAACCAGTGATGGCATCAACAGGTACAAGGCTGACTTCACAATGGCGAAACAGCGATGGTGAGAACATCATGCGTCCTACTTCGTACATCGCACCAAGAGAAGGCGATGTTGCAGGAGCAGTGAACACAAGCAAAACCGGGGCATTGACCGATTCAGAGGCATTTGATCAATGGTTCCGATCAGTGCATGGAGTGAATCTCGCCGCCGAAGTTGACCTGACGCTGGTGCGTCAGCGAGGGACGAATATCTACACCTTCGACGATAAGTTCGACCAGGATTTTCTCAGCACAGGTGGGTTCTTCCCTGTGAACGGGGAGTTGTACGGGAACTCACGCGGAAACGACAAAAACTTCCACTTTACCTTTGAGCTCCAAACTCAGTTCACTTACGAAGCTGACTCAGGAATGAGCTTTACATTCAAGGGTGACGATGATGTCTGGGTGTTCATTGACGGTCGACTAGTAATCGATATTGGTGGTGTGCACTCAGCCGTTTCTCAAACGATTGACCTTGATAGGCTCGAGTGGCTTGAGGACGGAGAAGATTACAAACTGAGTTTCTTCTTCGCCGAGCGTCATCGTACTCAATCCAACTTCCGGATCGAAACCACTATGGTGCTCCGCAGCATCGAGCTGCCTCCGACTGCAGCGCTCTACGACTGAATCCATTGGTGCATGTTGGTGTTGGTGATGGGCCGATCCGAGTTCTCGGGTCGGCCCTCTCCTTTATTTGATCCTGGAAGTTCTGCGTTCAACGCCCGTGATGACGGTACGACCGTCTGTACCCACGCCGATAGCCGCGATCTCGCGATGGATAGGTGTAGACTTCGGCATTCCGAGATGTCCGGAATGTTCTCCAGTAGTCGAGCGATGGATGACGCTCCGCAGGGATCCCGAACAACTCATCGCGGCGTGATAGATCGCGCTGCGAGAGCGTGTGATCGTTCCGGCTAAACTCGGGCGCATTGGTATCGATGTACGAGAGTGTCCCCGTTCCCTCACGCGTTGGAGCGAAGACTAACGCCGAGCTCTTCGTGCTATTCCCAACATACATCCCGCTCCCCTGCCACGCGGCCGATGGGTGTGAGGATGTGCACCCTCCGAGCATGGAACTGAACAGGAGTGCTGATGCGATGATCGCGGACGATCTGATGAATCGGGTCTTCAGTTGAGCGTACATGCCTGTAAAAGGCCACGGAATCACGCGCGACGCTACTCAAAACCTGAGAGCCGGTCATGAATCACCCGAATTGAGCGGCAAATCAAGGTTATCGGTTGCTGCGCATGCTCGGATTCTGTAGCTCGAATCGATGGAATGCCTTTCGGCGATCAACAGATTCCGCGACCCGCTCGAAAGGAATAGTGCCTTGCTCAACCCCGCGCATAAGTGACTCATGGATCTGTGGCGCGGGATGATCGAGCCCGCTATCGCTCGGAGAGTTGAAGCCGTCAAGGACCACATCGGCACCCGCTTGCAGCGCGAGCACCGCCGCGGCTCCTGCATCGTGATGATCGCGGATCGCGCCCATGTCGATGGAATCCGTGATCACCAACCCCTCGAATCCGATCAGATCGCGCAGTGTTGTCGTGGTGTGCATGTGCGACATGCTCGCCGGGAGCAGCGGGTCCTGGAGATGGTGCATGAGGTGCCCGGTCATGACAGCGCACATCGGGAGTGATCCGCTGTTGATGGATCCAATCAATGCACGGTACACGCTGAGCTCATCTTCAATCCAAGACTCAGTGATGTTCGCGAGTCCCATGTGCGTGTCCGTCGTCGATGAGCCGTGCCCTGGGAAGTGCTTCAGACAGCACCGGACGCCGTGCTTTGCGTAAGCCTCGATAATGGTTGAAGCGCTCCGCGCGACCCGCTCCGGATCGTGTCCAAGCGAGCGTCCCTTCCCAGCGATGATTGGATTCTCAGGATTGACACACAGATCAACACACGGCGCAAAGTTCAGATCAATCCCCGCGTGTTCCAGCGCTGACGCAACAGGTTCGATGATCGCGCCGAGCTGAGCGGGACTCATGGCGCCCTGCATCGTGGCGCTGAGTTGCTCGCTGACTCCCAGATCTTTGAAGAGTCCCAAGCGATTGACCTCGCCCCCTTCTTGATCGATCGCGATGAGCAGATCCTCCCCTAGTTCGTGACGGAGATCGTCGGTCAATGTTCGGACCTGATCCTCGTTGATGATGTTCCGCATCCCCCCAGTGGGGAGGTGGGTGTCAAAGAGGATCACCCCTTTGATGTGCAGCGACTTGAGCGTCTGCACATCCTCTTTGCAGTGAGGGTCATCCAGACTCGCGCCACGGATCCCGGTCATGATCAGCGATCCGATGTCTTGATTCAGACTCATCGCGGATCTCCAAGGATCAGTCGCAGCCGACCATTGTTCTGTTTCAAAGTGCGCTCGGCTTCATCAGCATCGATCCCGCAGTGCTGCATCACCAGTGCGCGCTTCACGCGTCCATCGGCGCGATCGAGCAGATCCAGCGAACTGCTGCGATCAAGATCGGTGATCTGGGAAATGATTCTTGCCGCACGATCACGCAGTTTGTCATTCGTCGCGCGGAGATCCACCATCAGGTTCCCATAGACCTTGCCGCTGTGCACCATCATGCTCGTCGAGATCATATTGAGCACCATCTTGGTCGCAGTCCCGGCTTTCATCCGTGTGGATCCCGTCACCACCTCTGGCCCGGTCGCGACCGCGATCAGCACATCGCACCACGCGGGTTGCTCGATCGGAGTGCAGGTCAGGAGTCCTGTACGAGCTCCGAGTGAATGCGCGTGCTCGACCCCCCCAAGCACATACGGCGTTGTCCCCCCGGCCGCGATTCCGAGTACCGTATCTGCGGCACCAATCCCCAGCGCATCGAGTTCATCGCACGCGCCGCGTGGATCATCCTCTTTGTGCTCGGATGACTTGCGGAGCGCCGAGTCTCCTCCCGCGATGATCCCGATCACTTGATCGGGATCGCTGTTGAACGTCGGGGGACACTCCGAAGCATCAAGCACCCCCAATCGACCGCTTGTCCCCGCACCGAGATATACCAGGCGCCCACCCGATTCGATCGAACGAACCGCGAGTGCAACGAACTTGCCAATCTGTTCCACCTGCTCCCGAACCGCGCCAGCGACCAACGCATCCGCATCATTGATGACCTTGAGGGTGTCGGGAATGGATCCAGCATCGAGAAAAGCCGAGGCGTTAAGCCGCTGTTCAGTCAAGAGATGTCCTCGATCTGGAAGGGTCGGCGGATCTTGATTGGTTTTTGATTGGGTATCCACAACACCCGGAACAGGGATCGAACCTGTGACCTGCGCTTTAGGAA
>JAEPQP010000032.1 GCA_017640485.1 Phycisphaerales bacterium
GGCGGTTGATCCGCGTGTCATGGACTTGACGCAAGGCGTGATGCAGATTGTTCGACCGGTCGCGGAGTTGATCCGGGCGCGGTATCCCAAGACGCTTCGGAGGAGCGCGGGGTATCAGCTCGATGTGATTCTGGACCAACTGGAGTCCGGTGGTTGGGATCCGGCGCGGGTGAATCTGAAGGATCTGCTTTGCGGGAGTGAGGGGACCCTCGCGATGACTCTGGAAGCGACGCTTCGTTTGCAGCACTTGCCGAGAGCGAAGGGGCTGGCGGTGATCGCGTATGGGTCGGTTGAGGAAGCGATTGGTGTTGTTGAAGGAATGCTTGAGCTCGGTCCTGCGGGGGTGGAGCTGCTCGATGATCTAATTCTCGATCTCGCGCGGAAGAATCGTGAGCAGTCGAGGTATATCAAGCTACTTCCAGAACTCGTGGGCAAGCAGACCCGTGCGGTCCTGTATGTAGAGTTCTTTGGGGATACGGAAGCAGAGGTTCGAGATTGGCTCGAGCGGGTTCGCGGAAAGGCGGGTGGTGGTGGGGTTGAGTTGATCACCGATCCTGCGTCCATGGCCGAGGCGTGGAAGCTGCGGAAGGCCGGGGAGCCTCTGTTGCATGGGGTGGAGGGGGCTCGGAAGCCTTTGGGATTTATTGAGGATTGCGCGATCCCTGTGCATCGTCTGGGCGTGTTTGTGGATCGGCTCAGGTTGATCGTGCAGGGTCAGGGGACGATCGCTTCGTACTATGCGCACGCTTCGGTGGGTGTGCTTCATGTTCGGCCGTTGCTGAACCTTCGTGATCCGGATGATGAGCGGGCGATGCATCGGATTGCGTCGGAGTGTGCGGATCTTGCGAAGGAGCTCGGAGGGGTTGCTTCTGGTGAGCACGGCGATGGGCGGGCGAGGGGGCCTGTGCTCGAGCGGTTTATGGGCGCGGAGTTGATGGAAGCGCATCGTGCGATCAAGCGGTTGTTCGATCCTCATGGGTTGATGAATCCTGGGAATATTGTCTCTCCCGGACCGATCGAATCGATCTCGGCGAACACACGCATCCGTCCGGGTTCAACGAATCTCACAATCGAGGGGGTTGAGACCGGGATGCGGTTTCAAGCAGAGGGCGGGTTTGGCCATGCGGTTGAGATGTGTAACGGAGCGGGGGTGTGCCGAAAGAAGATGGATGGGGTGATGTGTCCTTCGTATCAAGGGACGCTTGATGAGCGGCACTCGACGCGCGGTCGTGGCAATGCGCTGCGGCTCGCGATCACGGGGCAGTCCAAGTTTGGGGATGAGGGGGGCGCTGCGCAGTGGGATGATGCGGAGACACTCGCGACGCTGGATTTGTGCTTGAGTTGCAAGGCGTGCAAGACGGAGTGTCCGAGTGGGGTGGACATCGCGAAGCTCAAGAGCGAGTACCTGTATCAGGGGTATCAGGAGAGCGGGGTGTCTTGGGGGGCGCGGATTATCTCACATGTGCATTTGTTGAATCGGCTTGGTGGGGTGATGCCTGGGATTAGCAATGCGATCGCGTCGTGGTCGCCTGTTCGGTCGGTGCTGAATCATGCGATTGGGTTGCATCCTGAGCGATCGCTCCCGAGGTTTGCACAGCGGGTTCGATCGGTTCCGATTCCGAGTGCGGCTCGGAAGAAAGTGCTCTTGGTTTCAGATTCGATGACGACCTATACAGAGCCTGAGATTGTTGGGTCGGCGGTTCGGGTGCTTGAACGGCTGGGGTACGGCGTTGGGGTCGTGACGACCAGTGATCTTGGGCGTGCGGCGGTTTCGCAGGGACATCTTGATCGTGCACGGCAGGATGGGGAGCGGTCGCTCACTCAGATCCTGAACTGTGTTGGGGATGCTGAGATCGAGGGGGTTTTGTTTATCGAGCCTTCTGCGATGTCGGTCGTGGTTGATGAATGGAAGGATTTATTGGGTGCTGGGTCCATTGCTCGGTTGGATTGGCTCATTGAGCATTCAAGATTGGTTGAGGACTTTGTCGGCGGTGAATGGGGGGCGCATCCTGTTGAGGTTGATGCACATGATGTGGAGGTTGAAATCAAGGTTCACACGCATTGTCATCAGAAAGCGTTGTGGGGGAGCGAGACCACGATGCGGGTCTTTGAGCGGATCTGTCCAGGCAGGGCTGAGTTGATCGATGCGGGGTGCTGCGGGATGGCGGGGGCGTTTGGGTATATGGAGTCGAAGTTTGCGTTGTCGAATCGCATCGGAGAGCAGCGGTTGATGCCCGCAATTCGTGGGCGCGGGGAGGGGGCATGGGTTGTGGCCGGGGGGACCTCGTGTCGGCACCAGATACTGGATGCGACGGGGGTTCGGGCGATGCATCCGATTGAGGCGGTTGATCGATTGATCAGTTGATCAGTTGTTGGTGTAATTGAGGTTAGACCGGTGCGTCGATTTCGTGTGCGATGGTCTTGATGATGTCCGCGGCTTTGTTCCACTGCGCTCCGGTGGATGGGCCTCCGATGACGAGTCGGTGGGCGCAGACTGGGACAAGCAGCGTGTAGACATCGTCGGGGATGACATGGTCCCGTCCTTGGATCCATGCCCATGCGCGGGATGCGTGGGCGAGGGCGAGTGAGCCCCGGGGGGATATCCCGACATCGATGTCGTCGGAGTTGCGCGTGGCGCGGGCGAAGCTGACGATGTACTCGCGGACGGCTGGGCTCAGGTGGATCTCGTCGATGGAGTCTTGGACTGTTCGGACCTGATCTGCGTGGATGACGGGTTTGAGCTCGCTGAGCATGGTTTGGCTAGGTCGCAGTTCGAGCAGATCTTGTTCACTCTGGGCGTCGGGGTATCCGAGGGAGATGCGCATGAGGAAGCGGTCGAGCTGGTTTTCTGGGAGTGGGTAGGTACCGATGAAGTCGTTGGGGTTCTGGGTTGCGACGACCATGAAGGGTTGGGGGAGATCGTACTGGTTGCCGTCCATCGATACCTGCCCGTCGCTCATGGCTTCGAGGAGAGCGGACTGGGTTCGCGGGCTCGTTCGGTTGATCTCGTCGGCGAGGATGATGCTCGCGAAGAGTGGGCCTTTTTGGAAGCGCATCTCTCCAGAATCTCTGGACAGGACGGTATATCCAAGCACATCGGCGGGCATCATGTCTGGGGTGAGTTGGATGCGAGAGAAGGAGGCGTCGATGGATTTGGCGAGCGATGACGCGAGGAGGGTCTTCCCGACGCCTGGAACATCTTCGAGGAGTGCGTGCCCGCGTGCGAGCAGGCAGCAGAGGAGTTGATCAATCGATGTGGTGGATCCGAGGTAGACCTCTTTGATCTGTGCTCGGAGGGAATCGAGGATGGTGTATTGGGTGGGTGTGTCGGCTTTGTGTGGTGTGTCTGTCATTGAATGTCCCTATGAGAATCGTGGAACAATACGCTTGAATGTGCGCTTTGGGTCCACAGAAGTGGGATTTGGTGATATGCTGGGGATTCATCACTCGATTGTTGTGGGAGTGTTATGAAGGAAACAGATCAAGATCAGGCACCTTTGGGCAAGCCCGGGGTGGAGACGATTGCTCGGCGGTTGACCGGGGAGTTGATCTGTATTGGGTGCGGGTACAACCTGCGTGGATTGTCGATCCGAGAGGTGTGTCCGGAGTGTGGCGCCTCGATCCGCGCGACGCTTCTGGGGGTTGTGGATCCACAAGCGGACGAGCTTGAGGAACTCAGCTCGCCTTGGATCGTGGGGAACGGGTTGGTGGTTTGGAGTACTGGAGCGTTAGTCGCAGCGCTCGCGGTGTGGGTGCTGCGGATCGATGAAATCATCCGCGCCAAGGCGGGTATGAATCTGGGGATCGGGGGCTGGGTGAGTATGCTGGGGGTGATCGGGTTGGTCTGTTCTGGGATCGGAGCGATGACGATGGTCAGGCTCCATCGTCGTCGAGTTGCGGGCAACCGCTGGGCGTCGATCCGCGCGGCGATTGGAGTCTCGGCGTATATCCCGATGGTGATCATGTACTGGGTCATCTATCGCGGGGTTGATGCATCGGCGCCGATGCCTTTGATTAATCCCGGATCTCAGCATCTGGATCGATCGGTGTTGCGGCTGGGGATGTTTGTTGGTGTGGTGGTGATTACCGTTGGACTGCGACCCAATGCATTGAAGCTCGCGATGCGTTCGGTGATCATGCGGACCGGTCGTGTTGATCGTCAATCGCTCTATGCGTTGCTCGCATCCTTTACGATCGCGGCTGTGGGGGACCTCTTTCATGTGGTTGGCGTGCTGGGAGCACGCTCTGAGTGGATTAATCCGATCGTTGCGGATCTAATGACACAGCTGCATGTGGTGCTGGTCGCGATGGGGTCCGTGCTGATCACGCTGGGGATCGTGAATGTTGTGATTGATACGGTCCGGCTTCGTCCGGTGCTCATGCATCGCGGGGTTGGGCTGAGCGATGTTTTTGAGACGAACCGTCAAAAAGCCGCTCGCGTGGATGATTCCTGAAACCTTACTGATCAGAATCCTTACACTATACTGTCAGGGTCTTGCGCGTTTGCGATCGAGATTGAATCGTGGGCGTGCTGGGCGTGCTGGGCGTTGTGGTGACTCAATCTCGGGTTTCAATCAGTAAGGATTTTGCATGCAAGTTTCGAAGAATTCACGGATGGCGATGATCGGTGCGGCGGGTATGGTTCTGGGGCTGTCGCAGGTCGCGGCGGCGGGGGATGATGTCTCGCTTGCGGTACTCGAAATTCAGGGAGTCCCGGTTGAGTATGACTCGGGGATGTCTTGGCTCGGCGACGGCGCAGATACGCTGCTCGGGTTGGTAAACGCGATCGACACTCTCGCCTTTGATGATGAGTTTGATGGGCTGGTCATCCGTCTGAAGGACGCGGGGTTTGGGACGACCCAGATTGAAGAGCTCGGTCAGGCGCTTGAGCGTTTCAAGGATGAGGGGAAGAAGGTTCATATTTTTGCGGAGGGCTACGACACTGGTGGATTGATGCTCGCGAGCTACGCCGACGAAGTCTTGCTGCAAGAGGGTGGATACATCTCGTTCCCGGGTATGCACATGGAAGAGATGTACATGGCGGACATGTTCGAGTGGATCGGAGTCAAGGCACAGATGGTCCAGGTGGGGGATTACAAGGGTGCGAACGAGACCACGACACGATCAGGACCTTCGGCGCAGTGGGACCAGAATATCTCGTCGTTGCTTGATGGGATGTACGCAAATGTGCGCTCGATCATGATGGAGGGGCGCGGACTCAATGATCGCGAGCTGGATGAGGCGATGCGGGTTGCGTGGGCCGCGAGCGGTGAGGAGGCGATGGAGGTTGATCTGATCGACGGGGTCGTCGATCTCCCGGAACTCAAGGAGCATCTGAGCGATGTGTACGATGCTGATGTGAGCTGGGTGACGAACCCCTATGCGGTCTATGGGCCCGCGATGGATTTCTCGAATCCGTTTGCGTTCATGAGCATGATGTCTCAGCAGAACACGGTTTCGATCGATCATCCGACCATCGGGGTGTTGCACATCAACGGCGTGATTGTTGACGGGGACTCCGGTTCGGGCGGCTTGTTCGGCGGCGGGGACCAGGTTGGTTCACGCACGATCCGCAATGCAATCGAGTCCATGATCAAGGAGGATCTGATCAAGGGTGTGGTCATCCGGATCGATTCTCCGGGTGGATCAGCGATTGCATCCGAGATCATGTGGCAGGGCATTGAGCGATTGAAGGAGCACAAGCCAGTCTGGGTATCTGTCGGCGGGATGGCCGCGTCTGGGGGGTACTATGTGCTGGTTGGGGGTGAGAAGGTGTTTGTGAATCCCTCGAGCGTGGTTGGTTCGATCGGCGTCGTCGGCGGGAAGTACGCGATCGGCGATGTCTACGAGCGATTGCACTTGAATATTGTTGAGCGTTCGCGCGGGCCGGTGGCTGGCTTGTTTGGAACGCAGGCGTGGAACGATGAGCAGATCGAACTGATCCGCGAGGAGATGACGGATACCTACAACCTGTTTACCTCTCGCGTTGAAGCGGGACGTGACGGGATCAACTTGAGCAAGACCGCAGAGGGACGGCTGTTTGTTGGCAGCGACGCGATTGAGCTGAAGATGGCTGACGAGATCGGCGGGCTCGATGATGCGATTAATGACCTTGCTGATGAGCTCGATCTTGTCGACTTTGATGTTGCTCACTATCCTGCTCCTCCGAGCTTTGAGAACATGATCCAGCAGATGCTGGGCGGATTCATCGAAGCGCCGGGTGTCGCGGTCGGTCAATCGCAGATCGAGACGACGCTTCGGATGCTGCTGGGTGAGGAGCGGTATTTGTCGGTGGTGGATGAACTGAATGGGATGATGCTGTTGCGTGATGAACCGGTGCTGCTGGTCAATCCGCGGGCACTGTTCATCCGCTAAAGGCATCCGGAATCTAGAAAAGAAGCGGGCCGATCATTGGTGATCGGCCCGCTGTTATTTTGAATAGATCTGGCTGCACACGGCGGCTGGGTGTGGTCTCAGACCTGCATGATCTCGTCGGCTTTCTTGGACATGTTTTCGTCCAGAGCGTTCTCGTACTTCTTCAAGAGGTTCTGGATCTCGTCTTTGAGGTCAGCGATTTGATCTTCGGAGTAGTGGACGCCGTCCTGCTTCGCGAGGCTGTCGGCGTGCTTGTTGGCGTCGCGGCGGGCGTTCCGCATGACGACTTTCTGCTCTTCTCCGACCTTCTTGGCTTGTGCAACGAGCTGTTTGCGACGATCGGTCGTGAGGGTTGGGAGATTGATGCGGATCTGCTTGTCTTCGACCATCGGGTTGATGCCGAGGTTGGCTTCTTCGATCGCGTTGCGGATCGCGCCGACGGATGAGGCGTCGAATGGCTTGATCAGGAGTTGAGTCGCTTCAGGGACGGAGACCACGGCGAGGCTTTTGAGTTCGGTCGGGGATCCGTAGTAATCGACTTTGATGAACTCGACCATCGCGGGTGAGGCGCGTCCGGCGCGGATACCTTTGAGTTCCGCGTCGAGGTAGTCACGGGCTTTGATCATGTGCTCTTCGGCTTCCATGAGGATGGTATCTGGGTCGGTGCTCATCGCTGTGTCTCCGTCGTCTGTCGGGTCGTCTATCGGTCAGGGTGGTGCTTTGGCTGATTCTATGCACCTTTGGGTCGTGGAACTGGTTGTGCTAGGCGTTGGTGAGAAGCGTCCCGATGGGTTCGCCTTCGATGACTTTGCGGATGTTTCCGGGGATTTTGAAGTCGAAGACGAGGAGCGGGATTTCGCGTTCTTGGCACATGGTCAGTGCGGTCATGTCCATCACTCCGAGGCGTTTCTCGAGTGCTTCTTCGAAGGTGAGGGACTCGTATCGTGTGGCGCTCGGGTCTTTGTGTGGATCCGCGGTGTAGACGCCGTCGACTTTGGTTGCTTTGAGGAGGATGTCGCAGTCGAGTTCGGTTGCACGCAGCGAGGCGCAGGTGTCGGTGGTGAAGAAGGGGTTCCCGGTTCCTGCGGCGAGGATGACGACGCGTCCCTTTTCGAGGTGGCGGATGGCTCGGCCTCGGATGAAGGGCTCGGCGACGGCGCGGATATCCAGGGCGGACATGACGCGAGAATCGATCCCGATGGAGTCCAGTTTTTCTTTGAGGGCGACGGCGTTCATGACGGTGCCGAGCATGCCCATGTAATCTGCGGTTGCTTGCTGGATGTCTCCGGATTTTGCGAGCTCGGCGCCGCGGATGATGTTCCCGCCTCCCACGACGACGGCGATCTGGGTGCCAGTCTCGGATGCGGCTTTCACTTCATTGGCGATGGAGCCGAGTTCTTCGGTGGAGATCCCGAATCCGCCTGGAGAGCAGAAAGCTTCACCTGAGAGTTTGAGGAGGACGCGGGATGGCTTTGGGCGTTTGGTTGTGGACATAGGGGCTCCGGGGTTCATTGATTGAACACCTTGAGGTGCGGATCGTCAACTCTGGTTGGTCGTATTTGAGTGGAATGGGGTGAACCGGTGAGGATCGGGAGCGAATGGTAGAGAAAGGTGCTCGAATCCTGCTCAACTTCGACATGGATGAGCGTGATTGGGTATGGTGGGAGTCTGAGCGATCGGACGGATTCGATCGGGCTTGAGGCATAGCCAATCACTTGTGGGCGGATGCGGGGTGTACGAGGGGTGATGGGCGTGGGGTGACAGGGACATCGGCGTTGACCTATTCGATCGAACCATCCGAGCATGCTGATCCTGGCGGTGAATCCGAGGTGGCTGCTCCTGGATCGGGTGCTCAGACTCGTGAGCAGGCAGATCAGCGGGTTGATGACTTTCCGGTTGAGAAATCTGCACGGCGTCGGTTCATTGAGCGAGCAACGCTCTCTGGACTCGGGGTCTCGATTCTGGTGCATCTGGTGCTGCTTGGGATCGCGGTTCTGGTGCGGATCGATTACAAGTTCGCGGATGCGGGTGGAGGTGGTCCTGAGCCGGTTGAGTTCGCGATCATGGCTCAGTCGGATCTGAATGAGCAAACGGCGGTCGATGTCCAGGAGATGGAGTTCGCGGAGATCGAGACCGAATCGGTTCTGGATATGGAACTGCTGTCTGAGGTCGGGATCGATCAGTCGGTCAGTGATCTCGCGGATGCGATGGCTCCGGATCTGCAGAGCGGGGGGATGTCGATCTCGGATGTGGATGTACGCTCGGGTGCAAGCGGCGCGGGTTCGGGTGAGGGCGCGAGTTTCTTTGGGCTCGAAGCGAGCGGGAAGCGATTCGCGTACATCGTGGACCGGTCCGGGTCGATGGATAGCTCGCTGAGTTCAGGAGAGATGACGAGGTGGGAGCTGACGCAGATCGAACTGATCCGTTCGGTCCATGGGCTCGCGGCGAACGCTGAGTTCTATGTCGTGCTGTACTCGACCGGTCCGACCCCCCTGATGGCGGAGTTGGATTGGATGAAAGCCAACCGGATGAACAAGTCCGCGGCGAGTGTCGCGGTCATGGCGCAGTATCCGAATGGGGGCACTTTCCCAGAGAATGCGTTTGAGATGGTCTTTCGGCTCGATCCGAAGCCCGACGCGATCTACTTCATGACTGATGGTGAGTTTAAGGAGCAGGTCCCCGGGCAGATCGCGAAGCTGAATCGGAAGAGCCGTACACCGATCCATTGCATCTTGTTCGGGGAGTCGCGGAATCTTCAGAACTTCCAGAAGGTGGAGGCGATGCTCAAGAACATCGCGCGGACATCGAACGGGCGGTACCAGCATGTGGTGGGGGGTAGTCAGCCATGATTTGGTTGTGCAGGATCATTTGTATGTGTGTGCTGATTGGGATCGTGCAGGATGGACGGGCCGATGATGCTGTGGTCAATGTAGGGACTGTGTCGGGGGTGATTGAAACTGTTGGTGTTGAGGGGGTCACGCTGCGTGTTGAACGCGGGGATGATGTCATCCAGATGATTCGGGTGCCTTGGTATGAGATCCGGGAATCTGATGAGGAGTGGGTAGTTCCGGAAGAGTTTGAGGAGTTTCACAGAGTCGTCGCGATCGGGCACGCTCGTCGTATGCGTGGGGATCTGCGTGGGTGTGCAGTGTTGTATCGCTCGGTTGCTGGTGAGTTGATGGGGTCTGCATCTGAGACGGCGACTGAAGTGTTTCAAGGATTGCTCGATGAAGCACTGCTGCGGGATGACTTTTATGACGCTGCGATCGCTCTGGGGGGAGTTGGAACCGGGTCACGGCGTGTTGATGGTCTGGATGAACGGTATGGATTGCTCCCGAGTATGCCTTTGGTGTACACAGGGGTTGGCGAACATGCGCTGGGCACACTTGCGGGGTCTGTGATCGAGGAGGGTGGTGCTGGGGGGGTGATGGTGCGGAGTTACGGGGTGGTCTTCGAACAACGCGATGAGGATGTGATCAGCTTGATCGAAGAACTGCGGGCCGAGCGTGGTACGGAGTCGGGTGATCGATTGGGTCTGGAGTTGATTGCACAGATGCTCACAGCTCAGAAGCATCCTGAATCAGAAGCTCGTGAAGATGCTCGGCGGTGGCTGGTATCGAGAGCTGGGTCGCGGTCGGCTTCTTGGGTAGGTGCGTGGTGCCGGCTTGGGGCCGGGGCTTCGTATTTCTACGAAGCGAGCGACGATCAAGCGATCGATGATGCTGAGCGGGAACTGATGCGATCTCGGGGTGTGATCGAGCTGTCGTATGTGATGGTCGAGAAGGGGCGGGTAGACGACCGGCTGGTGCTGCTCGCGCATCAACTGGCGGTTCAGGGGTTGCTCGATGGGGGACGATACAGTGAAGCGGAGTCGCTTCAGAATGATGCGGATACGTTTGTACGATCGCTGGTTGAGATGGAAATGTCTGGTTCGGTATTGGGGTTGACGAAAGAATGAAGGGTGTGTGCATGGGACATGAGATGATGAATGGGTTGAGCCGATTACTGGAATCTGGATTGGTGATTGCTCAAACGGAGGGTGTTGAGCGATCGCTGCTTGATTACATCATGCAGGGGGGTGTGATCGGGATGATTATCCTGCTGATCTCATTGGCCGCGGTCGGGATGATCGTGGCGCAGATGCTCCGGGTGCGTCGTGAGAAGATGGCGCCTGAGGAGTTGATCGAAGAGCTGCGTCCGATTCTTGCGGTGCGGAATGTTCAGGGGGCGATTGATCTGTGCATGAACCAAGAATCGAGCAGCTTCCTATCGCGTGTGCTTGGGATGTCTCTGACCCGTGCGGCCCGATCACCCTTTGGGATGCTCGAACTGCGATCGACGGTCGAAGAGATCGGTCAGCTTGAAACAGACCGTTTGTACCGACTGACCGATGGGATCGGGTTGATTGCTTCCATTGCGCCGATGCTGGGGCTGCTGGGGACGGTTGTTGGGATGGTGGGTGCGTTTGATGCGATCACGATGGCGGACGGTCCGGCGCGTCCTGACGAGCTTGCGGGGAGTATCTCGCAGGCGTTGATCACGACGGTGCTGGGTCTGATCGTTGCGATCCCGTGCACTTCGGCATACACCTACCTCAGGAACCGGATCGATCATCTCACGACCGAGATCGGGGAGTTGATCGATGAGTTGATTGCGCCGATTGAGTCGGCGAATGCTCAGAAGGGTGCGGGTGGTCGGGCTCCATGATCTCATCGCGCAAACAATCTGGTCATCACCTTCTTGTGGATCTGACTCCGATGATCGATGTGGTGTTTCAGTTGATCATTTTCTTTATGCTTACTTCGCATCTGGGGCAGCTCCGCAGGACGGAGGTTGATCTCCCTAGGCAGCCCGGTCAGGAACAGAAGGCTGGGGAGGATGCCGCGATGATTATTGATATTTCATCGGATGGTTCGTACATGGTCGAGTCGGTTGCGGTTGATCTTGAGACGATCCATCGGATGGCGAGCGCGGGGCTTGCGGCTGAGCGGTCTGGGTCGGGGCAGTCTGAGTCTGGTCAGGGTGGGTTTGATGTGCTGATTCGGCCCGATCGTAATGCGCCGGCTGTGCTCCTGGATCGGTTGCTCGAGCGGCTCGCTGGAGTCGGGGTTACGAAGTGGAAACTTGGGACGATGGCGCCTGACGGAAGTGGGGGTGGTTGATGCGACGCGTTCGGAAGAAGCGATTCAAACGGTCATCTCATCTGGGCGTGCTCCCTTTGACAAGCATGATCGATGTCGTGTTCTTGCTTTTGGTCTATTTTTTGGTCACCTCAAACTTTGCACAGCCAGAGCGTGATATTTCATCTGCAGTCCAGACGGAGGGGGGCGGGGTGCAGGTGAGTGAGTTGCAGCCTCAGGTGATTGATATCCGCAAGGGGTCAGGTGGGGGAGTGGTGTTCGTGATCGGGTCGCACTCGGTTGGGAGCAAGGAAGCGCTCGCTTCGGTGCTGTCGTCACTGCCGAAGGAGCCGGGAGTAGCGATCCGCGCTGCTCGTGATGTGCCGATCAGCGCCGTTGCGGCGGCGATGCAGGCGTCACAGGATGCTGGATTTGTCCGGAGGAGCTATGTCCCGGGTGAGGAATAAAGCATGCTCATTGCTCGGGATTGGTGTGTGCGCGATCGCTGTGCTGTCAACTCATGCCGGTCTCTTGAATCCAGCAGACGATGAACGCGTGAGTACGTTTCTCGAGGAGCGCTCGTTTGATGATCTTCTTGAGGTTCAGTTGTTCGATCGGTTGGTGCACGAGAGTGATCCAGATAGCCGGGCGTCGATCGCGCGTCGGCTTGGCGATCTGTATCTAGGGGCACTGGGTCGAGATGATCTTGACGACGAGTCGCGGGGTTTGGTGCTCGCGAAGGGGCGGGTGCTGATTGGGATGATGCCCGCGGATCAGATGCTGGCGCTGCGGGTCGAGATCCTGACCCAGTTGTACGCTGAGCACGAGCAGGCTCCAGCGCTCATGCGGATTGGTTTGCTTGATGACGAATCACGAGAGGCCGCAACTGACGCGATGACGGTGGTCTACCGCGAGATGAAGAGGATCGCGGGACTTGAGAATATCCGAGTAGATCAGTTGGTTCGGAGTGTTTCGCGTGCGTCAGACGATCGGGTTCAGGACTACGAGGATCAGCTCAGTGAAGCCCGTGCGTTGCGATCTCGGGCGTTCTTCTTTCAAGGGTGGTCGGGCTACAGCGAGGCGGTCCTTCGCGGGCGGCCTGTCGGGGGGGAAGTGCTCAGTGCATTTGGGGGGGTGCTTGGATTTGACGGCAAGCTCCCGGTACTCTCTCAGATGGACCTTGATCTGCTTGAGTATGACCATGTGGCGCGTGCGATGCTGGGTGTTGGCTTGTCAAAGATTCAGAACAACGATCTGATAGCGGCACGATCCTGGTTGAGTTCTGTGGTTGATTCCAGCGAGGCATCAGCTGCCTCGATCGGCTTTGCTCGACAGCGATTGCTCGAGGTCTCACTGCTGGAGCATGACTGGGTGATCGCGACTCAGAACGCAAGGGAACTCCTTGAATACGAAAGCGGGGATCTAGTTGGTGTTGCGCAGGCGCGTTTGTTGGTCATCCGTCCGATGGATGCGATCGCTGGTTCAGGGAGCAGGATCAGACGCGGTAACGGCGGGAGAGAAGGGGCGATTGAAACAGCTCGACTCGGACTCAAGAGGCTCGTTGAACTCGGTGAGATTGAGCACGTGCTTGATCTACAACAGCGGTATGCGGATCTTCCGCTGCTTGAATCCGGGTTTGTCGGGTTGTATACGCAAGGGCTTTCGAGCATCGGGGAAGAATCCTACAGCGATGCGGTCGAGTTCTTGGAACGCGCACTCGCGGCCGAAGATGTTGGGTCGTATTCTGAACACGCGGGGGATGCTGTTCTGAGACTTGCTCAGTGCGCGATCAAAGTTGATCGTCCTTCGCTCGCGATTGATGCGATTGATGGGTATCGGTCATTTCTCAATCAGGACGGTCAGATCCAGGAGTCGGCTTGGCTGCGGGTTCTCGCGCTTGATCAAGCCGTGCGAGATGGGCAGGTTCAGATGGAGGGGGTGCTCAAGACATCGATTGAGGATTATCTTGCTGAATATCCGCTCAGCGAGCGTGCAGAGCTCTTGATTGTTCGGTTTGCGTTGTCGCCGTATATGGATCCTGAACTTGCGGCTCGCTCGCTTGTGATCGATGATCCAGACAACCCGATGGCGATCCGCGCCCGGAGGAAGCTGATCGGGCTGCTGTACAAGCACCCTGAGCTGGTCGACGATGGATCCGCGGGGGGGATTCGGTTGCACGAGGTCCTGAGCGGGCACGCGGCTTGGGTGTGGGCAAACGAGGATCAAGAGCCTGAGGGGCTATCGGATTTGTCGGAACGGCTTTCGATCGTTCGGATTATGCTCTCGACCGGGATCTGGATCGATGATGTGGATACTGATTTCCTGATGCAGGCGGTCGAGCGTGGTGAGCGGCTTGTTCAAGACGAGCCTTCACTAGTTTCGGCGTCTTCGGAGCTTGCTTACCGTCGCGTTCAGGTGCTGTTGCTCGATGAACAGATCACCAGAGCGGGAGAGATTGCGCTGGATGAGAGCGTGATGAATGCGGATGTCCGTGCCAATGCATTGCTGCTGGTCCATGAGCGAGCGTTCCAGGCGTTTGAACGGCGGCGGTTGGTTCCCGAAGCACAGGCAGTCGTCCGGTACGGGCGTTCGGCGCTTGATTCGGTTCTTGCTGATGATGGGGAGGGCTTGGATCGCAGAGAATCGTTGATTGCTGAGCAGGTTGCTTCTGCGGCTGAGTATCTTGGAACCAAACTCGACGATGAATCGATGCGTCTGTATGCGTCTGGACTCAGTTCACGCGTGTATCGGCATGGTACTCCTTCATTTGAAGGATTGGTCAGGACCGCTCGGCTATCCGATCACTTTGATCACAATCAAGAGGCGATGGAATGCTGGTTGCTGGTGGTTGAGAAAGCAAGCCCGCAGCTCATGGTCTGGTCCGAGGCGCGATTTGAATCTTTGCGACTGATGAGAATGCTTGATCCGGATCGAGCAAGACAGGTCTATCTGCAGTTTGTATTGTTGTACCCTGAAGGGTTGGTGGAGCCTTGGGGATCTTTGTTGCGTGAGTTGTTTGATGGTGGTCCTGATGGGGGGGGTCTGGATGATTGATGAACGATCACAGGAGATGATCCGGACGTATTTGGGCGATGCTGCCGCGGCTGGTGGTCCGTTTGCGATTCTGGGTGTTGGTCATGGTCCATTGGATCGATCGATAATTCTGCGTGCGTGTCAGGCGCGATTGGCGCAGATCAATGGGCATCCTCGCAGTCAGACTCAATCGGCGGATGATGTTCGGATGGCGGTCCATGCCGCGGCATCGCAGTTGATGGATCCAGTGCAGTGTGCTGAGCTTGCGAAGGTGTGGCCTGAGGGAACTGATGAGTTGGGGGGAGTCGGTGAGTCTCCAACAGCGTGGCGTGCGGAGGGCGGACGACCGGTCGATGCTCAGTTGATCCGGCAGGCTATGACACTCGTCGGAGCTTGCGGTGGATGGAATGCACAGTCCAGGAAGCGGCTGGGGCAGTTCGCGCGGCTCAATGCGTTGTCCGCATCGCAGCTTGTTGGTGGAATCGTCCAGCAGGGGTTGGGGGGAGATATTGCTGCAGACTCCGAGGCACGGCGGTCATCAGTTGGACTGGACACTGGGATCCGGGGTCCATCCCTGATGGATCCGCGGGAAGACGCGTTGCCTTGGGGGGTGATTCCGGCAGCGTATATGTTGATGGCTCTTTCCTTGCTGCTGGCGGGTGTGCTCGCGTTTGATGGTGCAGGATTGCGGGCAAATGAGAACCAAGCGAGTGCGGCGGGTTCAACTGCAAGCACTTTGCGTGTTGAGGAGCGGGACGGGCCGAGCGATTCAGGATCTGGTGAT
Organism: Phycisphaerales bacterium; assembly: GCA_017640485.1. Taxonomy (GTDB): domain Bacteria; phylum Planctomycetota; class Phycisphaerae; order Phycisphaerales; family UBA1924; genus UBA1924. The sequence continues at coordinate 15,313 of JAEPQP010000032.1, forward strand.
CGCACCCACTACTCCGCGATCTTGTTTGAACTCAATCAGTTTGCACGCGAGGGGGTCCGTGATCAGGAGCGCGGGGAGGAGTTCTCGAGTCTCTGCCTCCGGCTCGTTGGGCAGTGGACGGAGTTTCCCGAGGCTGAGCTTGATCAGGCTGTGGATATTGTTCAACAAGTGCTTGAGGGTGTGTTGAGCGCCGAACTCTTTGATGCCTGCACAACTTTCCTTCAATCGACGGATGGTCAGCGGAGTCCGCTGTTGCGTTCTGGGCTTCGCGCCTGGTTGTTCGGTGGCTTTGATCAGGAGCCCTCGTATTCATTGATGACGCAGAGAGCACGGGCGGATAATGAGTGGGCGTCGTTTGATGATGCATTGGTGGGCGCGTTCTTGGCAGCCGCGGAAGACTCGGTGGATGATCCGGCCTGGTGGTCTTGGTGGATCGGAGAGCTAGCACCTATGCGCGAGCGGATCGGTGTTCAGCAGCATGATTCGCTGTTGCTTTCGGCGGCGTACCAGCGGATGGTTGATCCCGCGATGGGGCAGGAATGGGATCGGTGTGTTCAGCAGCTCGTGCAATCGATCGGGTGGGGGAGCGGCTCAACTGCTCGATCCTGGATGATGGGTGTTGTCGTTGATCCCCGAGTCCAGTCGGATCGTCTTGCGATCTTCATCAGGGGGATGGTGTTGTATTCTTCTGCCCAGGGTTTGGGCATGGACATGATGCTTGCGGGTGACGAAACGATTGCTGAGCGGGAGGCGTATCTCTCGAAGATCCGCAGCAGGTGGTCATCAGAATCCGGGGATGATTCAGATATTCGACAGGTGCTGATCGAACGGATCAAATCGATGGTCCAGATGACCCGGCAGCACGGTGGCGGCGATCAAGCGATGATCCGGTGTGTGGAACTCGCTCGGATCAACAGTGCTGCGTGGGCATTTGTCCAAGGCGATCAGGCGATGGTCTTCGGCATGATGCAATCAATCGAAGATCCGATGGGTCCAATGGATCAATCGTCGAGAGAGCAAGTACGCGGGATTGATTTATCCAGCTCTGAGCGGGATGTTGCGTGGGCGACCCAAGCGAGGAACCTGGAATCTCCTGAAGACTTGAAGGCTCATCTCAACGCACTCGACCGAGATTCTGGCATTGGTCCGAAGAGCGGGCATGCGTTGTTGTATCTTGCGATGTCGGCTCCGAATCTCTCAGTGCGAGCAGACGCGGAGCAGGCGATCATGCGTCGTCCTGATGAACCAGCGATTTTGATCGCGATGGATCGGGTGATCGGATCGGAGCGTGTTTCCCGGCGCGTGGTGGAACTCGTCAACTCCTATGTGGGATTCAATGGAAGCAGTCTTGAGTCTGAAGAGTCGCGTAGAGCGATTCTTCGCAGGCTATCTGAGATTGGGATGCTTCGTGACCGGAGCGGCGACGGTGCGGTTCATCGGTTTGAGTACTCAATGATGAGTGCGTATACGCAGCGGTTGGTGACGAGTGATCAGCATGGCGCGGGATCAGTCTATCGAGTGATGCGACATGATCTGATTCGTCGAGATGAAGATGTCCCGAGAGAGATTCAGCACTCATTGATGGTCCGACTCCGGAGGTCGGATGGACCGATACAGAAGTTCTCGTCGTATCAAGCAGCGATTGCTGAACTTCAGGCGCATCAACTCATCGCACAGCAACCCGGTTTGACATCGCGCGTGCGGCGGGTTGTTGCGGATATGAGTTTCAGAGCAGGGTCAGCGCAGGATGTCTTTGAGCTGATGCTCATCTACGAGCGAGCGATGGCGGAACTCTGGATGCTTGCATTGGAACTGGAGGCGGTCTCATGAGCAGAGTGTTGTGTCATGTTCTTTGCGCATTGGTCTTGTTCAGCGTCCTTGGTGGTATGGTGATCGATGATGATGACTTTGCTCGATCGCTTGAACGCTTGGTGCCATCGGATCCTCGAAGATATCTTGAACTCGGCGAAGAATCGTTGCTCCTCCATTCATCCTCAGAACGCGGGAGGATTGGGGTCGAGTTGCTGGTTCGAGCGGTTATTTTGGGTGTTGAGCATGATCAACCGATGGTTGCGTCCTCGGCGTGCATTGCGCTTGCGGATCTTGCAGAGGATGCGCGGGACCAGCGTTGGTTGTGGGATCTCGCGTTGCTGATTGATCCTGATCGAGAAGCGGAGTGGGTCGAGTTCCATCAACGAATCGGGGCTTCTCAGATCGACCGTGAGGCGGCGCGTTGTATGCATGCGATCCGGTTTCATCAGCATCCGCTGGGTGAGGATTTGTTCCGACAGATCGAGGTTCGTGAGCAGATCCTGCGTGCAGGTGAGCGGGTCGGGATCGAGCGATCGCAGTTGGTGCGATTGATTGAGCGTGTGATTCAGCAGGGGTTGTCTGATTCGTGTAGGGGGAGGTTGTACATTGCGGAGCGGGGTTCTCCCGGGCGACGATTGGTCTGTCCCGATCATTTGAGGGGGCTGGGCTTACTGTCGAATGATGAGGATTTGCGGATGTATCTGCGGGTTGAGATGGAACTCGGGGGAATTGAGGCGGGATCGTGGGACGGGGCGGTCTCGATGTCTCGTGATGCGGCTGTGAAAGTCCCGAGGGTGTCTGATCTTGCGGCTCGGATGGGTGTTCGGAGCGATGAAGTGTTCTATCGTGATGGTCGATGGGTTTCTACACCGTGAGTGGGAACCGAAGGAAAGGAGAATCGAGCGATGAGCGATCAAGCACAAGCGGAAGTCAAATCGATGTTTAAGCCTGAGATTACCTTTGATGATTTTGCGAAGGTGGACCTTCGTGTTGCGAAGATTGTGGAGGCTGAGCCTCATCCGGATGCGGATCGTTTGGTGAAGCTGCAACTTGATGATGGGTCGGGGACGCCGCGTCAGATTTGTGCCGGGATCCGCGAGCATTATGAGCCTGCAGACTTGGTTGGGAAGTCGATTGTGATCGTTGCCAATCTTGCTCCGAGAACGATCCGTGGTCAGGAGTCACGCGGCATGCTGATCGCTGCTTCGGATGCAGAAAAAGGTAGCGAGGAACGATCGGTCGTCGTGATGACCCCGATGAGCGACATTGCTCCGGGGTCGGTTGTTTCCTGAGTCCGATCTTGAATCTTAGTGATCGATCTGGTTTCCGGATCGTCCCTTGCCTCGACGGTTTGAGAACGACTTGGCTGATTCGACCTGCGCATTGACTTGCTGCTCGCGTTCGTTATTGAGTTCGTCGAGTGCGCTGTGGAGTTCTTGGACGCGCATCGTGAGGCGATGAATCTCGTACTGCTTGATCTGAACCTGCGCGTCAAACCGGTCGCTCGCGGCTTGGCGGACACGGTCCTCGGCTTGAGCGAGTTCGGTTGGGTCATTCGCTGATTGCCTCAGGAGCATCCTGTAGTCGCGGGACGCTTCGGTGTAGTTCAGCCCGGCTTTGAGCTCGCGGAGCTTGAGATCAGACAAGGTTGGATCGGTTTTTTGGAGGGTCAGAATCTCGAGAGCCTTGCGGGCGAGTAGCGACACGAGTTGCTCTGCGGCTGGGGGACTCAGGGACTCGACCTGCACCAGTTTGGAATGAACTTCTGGGAGTTCGCGTTCGATGAAGTCACGGACGCGCGCGAGGTCATCCGCTGAGATCGGTGAGTTTGGATGAGGAGGATGGTTTGCGTGCGCGTGGTCATCCATTCCATTGCTGGACAAGACGAGATCGCCTTCTTGAGTGGGTGCTCGATCTGCCCGATCTGCTCGGTCCTCGGGTTTGCGTTTGCTTCTTTGGTCAGTGAAGCTCTTGCGTGTGTCGGGGGTTCTGAGTGAACGCATGATCTCGCGTGGGTCCACCCCGGCATCAAGCTGAGCGAGGGCTTCCTCGTGTTTCTCAACAATGCGCTGAGCGAAGTTGAGTGTTCTGGTCAGGCGCTTGCGGAGGCTGTCCGGGTCTGCAAGATCGATGTGTTTGGACTTCTCTTTGATCAGGGTTGCGGGATCGCTGTCGCGTTCGGGTTGCTGTGGGGGTTCAGCGAACGCGACGCTTGCGGTGAGTGCGAGGATGATGAATGGTGTGCAACGCATCAGAGTGATCCTTGGAGATCGCTGTTGGAAGCTTCCATGAGGACGCTCGGCAGCGAGAGCTCGGTGTGCATCTGGTCGGTGATCAGATCAATCTCGTCAATCGATTGTTCGATCTCGGTCGCGAAGTCGGTGAGATCGAAGAGGGCACCGATGTCTTGTTCAAGAGTTACGAGTGTCTGCTGGGCGGTTGGAGTCTGAGGCTGTGCAAGACTCGCGGAGTTGGATGATGACCAGATCAGCAGTGAGAGACTCCCAACAACCAGGAACGCTGCGGCGATGCTGACCTTCCAACTCTGGAAGAAACTGGTTGAGATCTGCTCTTGTTGGGATACATTCGTGGTATGGATCCGGATCGGCTCGGGGGCGATCTGTTGAGAGATCGAATCCATGATCCGTTGCTCGAACGCATGGTCAGGCGTCGATCGGTCCTGATCGGCAAGGGTGTCGAGTTGATCGATCAGGGTGTTGAGTTCAGGGTCGTTGTGTTGGAGGTTGTGCTCGTTCATGGGGTCACCTCATTGGCAGGCGGTGTGGACTTTGGAGGACTGGTGTTGTCATCTGGATTCAACATGGCCTTGAGTTTCTTGAGTGCTCGATGATGTCTCGCGAGGAGTGTTCCGACAGGTTGATTGAGCAGCTCGCTGATTTGCTTGAAACTGAGCTGTCCATGGTGGCGGAGTTCGATGATCTCACGATCTGTTTCATTCAGCTGGCTGATTGCGTCTTTCAGGGAGTGATTCGACTGCGTTGGTTGGTTCGTGCTGGGTTCATCTTGGGTTCGGGTGTCTTGCAGGTGAGTTGGGTCGGTTGGTTTGGCGTGGCGCTTTCTTCTTCGGAACTCATCGCGGACACGGTTCATGGTGATCCGGAACAGCCAAGGCTCGAATCGGCCTTGCTCGTTGTAGCCGTCTTGGCAGAGTTTGGTCGCTACGGTGACAAACACGGATTGGGTGATCTCCTCGGCGAGGTCGTCGTCGTTGAGCCGGGATCGCGCCATCGCGAACACTCGGCGGGAATAGGCGTCCACGAGTCCGCGCCACGCATCCTCATGGCCTTGAGAGGCCTGGTGGACGATGAGACGGATCGCCTCTTCCTCCTGATTCTGTGGCTCGGGTTGGATACTCAATGCGGACACCATCCTTGTCGGCATAACGGAGATCACGAGCGGGTATTGCCCGATCTGTACTGTACAAATACAGAAATCGGCATGTTGCATGCTCCTTCGTGATTCGGGCTGGATTCCCGGACGCTGTGGAGCGATCGAGCGGTTCCAGAGCAGGATCTTGGTGATCGGTAGGGAGCTTGATCAGTGGAATTCGTGCTTTGGCGATCCGAATACGCATTGGTGTCGTATGATCGAGCGTCTACGGCTCTGGATGAGCAAGGAAAGCTGCATTTGAGTGATTCCATACCAAATATGCGATCGAGTGCCTTTGACGGGCGTTCAGACGAGGAGGTCTTTGTAGACTTCCGGTCTGGCGATAAAGCGGCGTATCGTGAGCTCATCGAACGCTACCACGACGATTTGTTACGTTTTTTGACCCGTCTTGTTGGTGATCGTGCGGCTGCGGAGGATCTGTTTCAGGAAACCTTCCTCCAGATTCACTTATCGGCTGATACATTCGATGCGAGCAGGCGATTTCGTCCATGGCTTTTTACAATTGCCGCGAACAAAGGGCGGGACTTGTTGCGTAAGAGAAAGCGGAGACGCACAGTCGAACTCTCGGCTCCTCTTAAGGGTTCTGAGCGTGGGGCTTCCATGGTTGATCTGCTGGAGATCGATGTTCCGGCACCAGATGAACGGCTCGACGCGAGCGAACAGGATCGGCTGGTGCAGCTCGCACTGGATGACCTGGGGGCTCCGCTTCGAGAGGTGTTGGTGCTCGGGTATTTCCAGCGGCTCAGCTACGCGCGGATCGCCGAGGATTTGGGGATCCCGCTCGGGACTGTGAAGTCTCGGATGCATGCCGCGGTCGCGGCGTTTGCACGGAGCTGGCAGCGGGTGTCTCGGCCTGACTTACGGGACGAGTGACTCGGATCGGTTCCTTGAATCTGGTGTTTCGTGTGTGGAGTTCGTGGATGACACAAGACCAATCGAATGATCAAGCCGGACAGAACGATGCTGATTTCCAGTTGAGTGATGCAGATCAAGCCGCGGTTGACGCGTACTTTGAGGACGGTCACTCAGAGATTCAGGATGCTGATGATCGGAGCATGTTGGTTCAGCGGCTGATGAGATTGCTCGACACTCCGATCCCGGACGATGGTCAGCGCGATGTGCGGATCGATGTCGCGGACCTGAGAGCGCAGAACTCGCACGAGACTCAGCTCACGGCTTCGTCTGCATCCTCTGTCGATGATTGGATGGAAGGACAGAAAACCATCACCCAGCGCGATTCGGTCCATGCCGAGTTGGCTGGAATGGTGATCACTGGAGCAGAGTATTCACAGCAGGAGCGTGATTCGCTCGTGAATCGGACTATGGCGATGCTGCAGGATGATATTGATCAGACAGAGAAGCGGTACATCATGGACCTGCCGATCTCCCCGGGTGGTCGGTTCCGTTTAGCGGATCTGGTCTCGCTCGCGGCGACGCTGCTCTTGGTCGCATCGGTCGCGATTCCGGTCATGAATGGCGTACGCGATCGGTCGATGCGGGCGATCTGTCTGGACAACATGGCGACGACGGGACAGGCATTCGGAAACTATGCCGGGTCAAACCGGGATGCGCTCCCGATGGCGACGGCTGGATTTGGGAGCAGTGGGGGCTCGACCTGGATGGATGTCGGGACGACACCTGATCGATCGAACTCCTCGAATCTGTTTGTGCTGATCCGGACCAACCATGCGACCCTTGAGGATCTGGCGTGTCCGACCAACCCCGATGCGTTGGTTTCCGTCGATCCAACTGACAAGCAGGATTGGCGGTCACTTGACGAGATCTCGTACAGCTACCGGATCATGCCGTATGGCGGGATCCGGGTCCACGACGCGGACCACCCGGTCCGGATGGTGGTGCTCGCGGATCGGAGTCCTGTGATCCGGCGGATCGTGGCGGGTCAGAAGGTCCGTCCTGAGGAGAATACCCCGAACCACAACGGGACCGGTCAGCATGTACTTGGGCTCGATGGGAGTTCAGTCTGGCATCGGGATCCGGTCCTTGATCAAGGGGATAACCTCTGGTTGCCCCGTTCTGTAGAGCGTGCGTTGTACGATGCTCGGGACCGGGCGGGGATCATCCAGGGCAATGAGCTCCCCTCTGGTCCGAACGATGCGTTCGTGGCTCCCTAACGGATATCGAGAATTGATGGGTTCTGGGTTGCCTGGAGTGGTTTCTGGTTGATTCCGGGTCTATCCTCTCCTCCTGCCCTGCTCTGTGAGTGGGCGTTTCTGAGTTGATATCACTGCGCCGGAGAGCGTTATGCCGAAGAATAAGATTCACAAAGGGTTGTCCAAGCGGATCCGCGTTTCCAAGACTGGGAAGGTTCGTCACCGGACTGCGTACCACAAGCACTTGTCATCGCACAAGAGCGGGAAGCGTCTGCGTCAACTCCGTCAGGACCGTCATGTGTCCTCATCTGAAGCGAAGCGCTTCGAGAAGCTGCTGTTCCGTCGTCTGCGTGGACGCAACCAGCCTCGGACTTCACTGCGTCGAAGCCCGTCTCCTGAGCAGCGTCGTGAGATGCGTGCGGCTGCGAAGGCTGCAGCGAACGATTGATCTTTCTTACTGAGTTATCGAAGTTGATGACTCGGGTTTTTCCACCCCGTTTGCCGGGAACATCAAGATCGGCTTAAGTGCCGACTCCGTCAGACAAACAAGGAGCATGAGCCATGCCTCGTGTACGTAAAGGTGCTGCAAGAGCGCAGCAACGCAAAAGAATTCTCCGTCAAGCTCGTGGTTACTTTGGTAGCAAGTCGCGTCACAAGTACCAAGCAAAGATCGCTGTCCGCCGTGCAGGCTGCTACGCGTATCGCGACCGTCGCGCCCGCAAGCGTGAGATGCGTGCTCTCTGGATCACCCGTATCACCGCTGCATGCAAGATGCGTGGCACCCGCTATTCGCTCTTCATCAACGGCTTGAAGATGTCGGGGAACAACCTGAACCGCAAGATGCTCTCGCAGATCGCGATCGAGGATCCGAAACTCTTTGATCGTCTTGTTGAGCAAGCGGTCAAGGCATCGACCGCGGTTCCTGCGAACAGCGCCAGCTGAGTTCGTGTACAGTATCAATCAATGCCCGGTTGTCTCGGCAGCTGGGCATTTTTAATGGGCTTGAGAGCACACATGGAGCGTGGCTGATGACGGGTTGGTGGATAGCGGATCAGATGTCGATGCCCAACGGCAAGGTGCTGGTGGTGTCGTGGTTGGTCTGGGTCATTGTTTCGATCACGCTCCATGAACTCGCGCACGGCTGGACCGCTCTACGCTACGGGGACGACACCCCGATCAGGACCGGGCACATGACCTGGAATCCCCTCGTGCACATGGGGCCGTACTCGATCGCGGCGTTGTTGCTCGTCGGCATTGCGTGGGGTGCGATGCCGATCGATCCGACACGATTGCGGGGCAAGTACGCGGACACGATCGTGACCGTTGCAGGGCCGCTGATGAACCTCGCAATTGGATTGGTGTTGCTGGTGTTGTTGGTCTTCTGGATCCCGCTTGCGGAGGGTCATCTGATCTCGTCGGTGACGATTCAGGACCCGCTCAAGACCAACATGCTGATCTTTCTTCGGGCTGGCGCGTTTCTGAACTTTGTGCTATTGATGTTTAACCTGCTCCCGACCCCGCCGCTCGAC
>JAEPQP010000012.1 GCA_017640485.1 Phycisphaerales bacterium
GTAAGACCAATCTTGATCACCCGGCCGGATCCGGGATGCCCTGGATCCACACGGGTCGCACGAGGACCGCTTCCCAGTCATCGCTCTCTGTTGTTGTGCGTTCCCAGTGGATCATCCACCAGCTCGAGCTCGCGGGGAAGACCTTGCCGCTGGCGCGGACTTTGACCATTGTCCGAGCCACACGCGGGCCTGGGAGATCTGCTCGCACTTCGCGCACGGCGTATTCATCAACTATCCGAGGCACCCGATTCGATGCAAGCGCGATGACATCCGCCCGCCCGCGCGCGTTGGCAAAGCGTGTCTCGACCACAACCCCTTCATCCATCAGTGATTGCATCGAATCCTCATCCCCCAGCGCGACCGCGTCCACAAGCTCACCAGCACGCAACGCGAGCATCTCGCGATCCGTCGTGACGACTGAACTGAGGATGAAGATCCCCGCCGCGACGAGGATCGAGCACGCGAGCACGATCAGACCAGTGCCATCCTTCCCCCTGGATCGCATCGCAAAAAGCAACAGGACCCCGAGCAAGATCGCAACCGCGATCGCGATCATCGGCGACTCGAACAGATAGCGCGTCAGCGATCCCGCTTGCTCGAGTTCAGGGAGATTGCTCGGCTCAAAGAGATCAGACTGCATCGCGTCCTCCGTTCGTGCACACCACTTGATTCATACCAAGACCAACGCACCAGGTCGCACTCCATGACATCCGCATCCTGGCGCGTGTCCAGATCCCTCAATTCGTGTGAATTCTGTGCAATTCCCGCGTGTTCCGCCGATGAATGAGCCATGAGCAGCACGATTGATCCCGATCCCCAGATCCTCGAAGCGAATCTCCGAGCGATCGCCGTTCGCTCACCCAGAGCCGCGCAGCGGATCATGGAAGCAGCGCCGACCCAAACGGTCGAGTTCATCGAATCACCATCGGGTGACATCGTGGGGATCCTCGACGGGCGCGCACTGGGTTCCAAGCGCAATCCGATGCGCGAAGCGATAACCTGGGCGCAGCAGCACTCGCCGCAGGATGCGGGATTCCTGGGTGTCATCGGGTTCGCGATGGGACACCATCTCCGCGCCCTCCACCAATCGCACGGCAAGCACTCCGTGCTGCTGTGCTTCGAGCCCGATCTTGGATTGCTCCGAGCCGTGCTCGAACGCATCGATCACAGCGACTGGATCAACGAATCGATCTTCCTGCTCGCAACCGATGCGAGCGACGCGTCGGAACTGACGCAACTGCTCAACCACGCCGAAGCATTCCTCGCGACCGGAGTCGAGCTCGCACCGCATCCGCCGAGCAAGCATCGATTGGGAGAGCGCGCTGGTGAGTTCTCGTCCACGCTCCTCGATGTCGTCCGCTCGACGCGCACGCACCTCGTGACTGTGCTGGCGCACTCTGGATTTACGCTCCGCAACATCCTGATGAACGCGGGTCTCTACGCGACGCGCGCCGGGATCGAATCATTGAAGGACACCTGCAAGGACCGCACCGCGATCCTGATCTCCGCCGGACCGAGTCTTGAGCGCAACCTGCACCTGCTCGAAGACCAGAGCATCCGGGATCGAGCGGTCATCATCGCGGTCCAGACGATGCTCAAGCCGCTGCTCAAGCGCGGGATCAAGCCGCACTTTATCACCGCGCTCGATCACCACGAGATCAGCAAACGCTTCTACGAGGGACTCACTCCAGAGGATGTCGAGGGAGTCCGATTGGTGATGGAACCCAAAGCCAACGCCGCGATCGCTCAAGCGTTCCCCGGCGAGATCCTCTGCACACAAGAACAACAACTCGACAACATCCTCGGCGACGAACTCATCAGACCGATGGGCAAACTCCCAGCGGGCGCGACGGTCGCGCATCTCAACTACTACCTCGCGCGACATCTGGGATGCTCAAAGATCATCCTCATCGGACAGGATCTTGGATTCACCGACGGGCAGTACTACTCCAGCGGCGCCTCGATCCACAGCGTCTGGGCCGGGGAACTCTCCGAGCATCGCACGCTCGAGATGTTCGAGTGGGAACGCATCGCGCGGATGAAGAATCTGCTCCGTGCCAAGCGCGATATCCACGGCCGACAGATCTTCACCGACGAACAGATGTCCACCTACATCGCGCAGTTCGAAGCGGACTTCAAACAAGACCAAGAATCCGACCCCGACCTCCGCATCATCAACGCAACCGAAGGCGGGGTGCAGATCGCGTACATGCAGCCGCTCCCGCTCTCAGCCGCGATCGATCAGTGCATCGACGATCGCCCGATCGAGATCCCCGAAACACAGCACCTGGTCGTCGACGACGAGCAGCGACGGATCAAAGTCAGAGCGCGATTCACGCTGGTGCTCAAGCAACTCGAATCCATCGCGCGAAACTCACCCAAAACGCTCGATCTCATCAGCAGCGCGCTCGAGAAGCCCGACGATGAGCGTCACATCGACCGCTGCATCAGCAAGATTCATGTCATCCGCGACGATGTCATGGCCAGCGAGCCCGGGTTCGGGCTGGTCAACTTCATCAACCAGAAGGGCGGGCTCGATCGCTTCAAGGTCGATCGGCTCATCGCACTCGAAACCGATCTCACCCAAACACAGCGCCAGATCAAACAACTCGAACGCGACGCGAACAACATCCGCTGGATCGAGTCCTCAGTGAAAGAAGTCCAGAACCTGATGGAGCGCTCACTCGCGGTTTTCGAATGCACCGCGCAGCCGATGACCCGTGACGAGTTCGCAGACGAGTCGGATCTCGAAAGCAACCCAGTCTCGACCTCCGCATCGCCGCGCCGTGTCGAAGCGGTGATCTTTGCAGACCCCGAACTTGGACCGCTCGGACAACCCCGCGATCTGTCGCGACCGATCCATCGCGGGCTCAACGCACTGGAACTGACCACCAAACGAATCGCATCATCCAACCAACTCGACGGCATCACCATCATCTCAACGGATCCCGATCGGATCAGCGCCATGACGCTCGGAGATGGGAATCTCCCGATCCGGATCGTCCGCGCTGATCCCCAAACCCTTCGTGCCCGCGCGCTCAGTATCGGGAAAGCCCGCGCCGCATCAAGCGACTGCTGGCGCGGCTCAATCGCATCGCTCGGATGCTACGACGAGTCGCTCGACCCACAAACGCTCGAGTCCGTCATGGACCAGCATTCCATCGACGCGGCCGCAATCGTCGGCAGCGATTGGGCGATGGTCGACCCCGCACTGGTCGATCAGATCGTCGCGCGCCATCGCGCCGATCCGGATCATTGCCACATCCCGTTCTCGCAAGCCGTTCCCGGACTCGGATGCTGCGTGCTCGATCGCGGTGCCGTCGGCTCGCTCTCAACAGCGGCGCAGCGCGCCAGCGCGTTCGGATCCATCGGCGCGATGCTCAGCTACATCCCGATCGGTCCTCAGGGAGATCCGATCGCGTCGCCGTTGTGCGTCGGGATCGATCCCTTCATTCGTGACGCGGGGATCCGTGTCATCGCGGATTCTCCCATCCGCGCCAGAGCAATGAGCGCCGTGTATCAAGGTCTCGGCGATTTCGCGATGGCCGCGGAAACCACCGTCCTCCTCCGCGCTTACCTCAACGAACTCGACGCGCTCCAGCAGCGTGTCCCCGAGCGCATCGAGCTCGAACTCACCACCCAGAGTCTCGCGCAGGGAGAGTGGTCCATCATGCGTCCGCGTCCAGATTCACCCATCACGATGGATCAGCAGCCCGCCAACGCACTCATGACTCAAGCGCACGCGCTCAACACTGAATGTTCACTGCTGCTCGCAGGACGGGGTGATCCGCTGATGCACCAGCAGGTCATGCCGATCATCGAGCACGCTTCAACCCTCGGCATCATGAGCACCGAACTCCGCACCAATCTCCTCGATATGGTCACTAACTCCACCCACACTCCGCAACAGATTCTCAACTCCGGGATCAGCATCCTCAGCGTGGACCTGCTCGCCAACACGCCGCAGCTGCATCAGCACATGACCGGTTCACCCAAGTTTGAAGCGGTCCTCGACACGATGCAGTCACTCTTTACCACGCGATCACAGTCCGCTCAATCTCCGCTCCCAACGCCTTGGATCGTCCCGCGCCTGACCCGCTGCGACGCGGTCTACAACGACCTGCTCGGGTTCTACGACCGCTGGCTCTCCGTCTGCGGCTGCGCAATCATCGATCCCCCAACACCGACCACCCCGGGCCGGATCAAATCACTCCGAGTTCCCGATCATCGCGCCAAGCAGATGAGCGCCCGCACGCTCCGCATCGCCGCCGATGGTCAGGTGGTCGATGAACACCACCAACCGATCGAATCAGACAGGCCAATCAACGCGATCGAGCTCGGGATCGAAGAAGCGTACCGACAGATGCGATCGGCGCTCGAGTCCTCATCGACCGTGCACTCTGAACCCAAACCACTCCATCAGCAGGTGGTCACCCAATGACCCATCGCTCACGCAACGCCACCGCGATCATCCTTGCGCGAGGGGGATCCAAAGGACTCCCAGGAAAGAACCACGCGCTCGTCGCCGGACAACCCTGTGTCCAGTGGACGATCGACGCCGCGAAACAGGCGCACACCATCGCGCAGATCGTCGTTTCTTCAGACGATCCCGAAGTTCTTGAGATCAGCAACCAGAACGGATGCACCAGCATCGAGCGACCAGCGGATCTCGCGCACGACACCGCGACCATCGACGACGCGGCCCGCCACGCGTATCAGCAGATCGGATCACCCGACACCCCCATCGTAATCCTGTATGCGAATGTCCCCGTGCGTCCAGACACGCTCATCGACGACGCGGTCAACCTGCTCGTCGAGTCCCGCGCCCACAGCGTCCAGTCGTACGCGCGCGTCGGAAAGCACCACCCCTGGTGGACCGTCAAACTCACCGACGAGAACAATGTCCTGCCTTGGGAGGGTGACACCCTCTACCACAACTGCTTCCGCAGACAAGATCTCCCACCCGCACACATCCCCGATGGAGGGGTCATCGCACTCACCCCCGACGCGCTCATGCTCCGCACCAACGCGCCGTCCGGACCCCACCAGTTCCTCGGCACCGACCGGCGCGGGATCGAAACCCAAGAGGGCGATGTCATCGACATCGACTCACGCATCGACCTCTTGGTCGCCGATGCGATCCTCTCCGAGAAAGCCGCATCCCATATCAGCCAACCATGATCACTGTTTCATTCATCCTTGCTGCGTACACAGCGATCATCGCATTGATCCACACCTTCGCAGGCGGCCGAGCGATCGCAAAGCCGCTGATCAGTGATCAACGGATCGAACCAGCGGTCGTCTGGACCATGTACGCGTGTTGGCACATAGTCACGCTCCTGCTCTTCATGATCGCGATCGCGCACCTCGTGCTTGCGCTCAGCAGCAACGCGTACCCCGGGCTCGCGTGGATGCTCACGGCACTGCACACGAGCTTTGTTCTGGTCTTCGTCGCAATCGGGATCCGCTGCAAGGGTCTGATCTCGATCACACCGCAGTGGACCCTGTTCCTCCCTTCGACGATCGCATCGCTGATTGTCTCAATGAGTCTCCCATGAAGATTGGCAATCGCGAAATCGGTCTCAACCACCCGCCGTATATCATCGCCGAGATCGGGGTCAACCACGACGGCGATGTCGAGCGGGCGCTCCAGCTCACCGACGCCGCCGCGGACGCAAACGCGGACGCGGTCAAGCTCCAGTTCTTCGAGACCGACCGCTTGATGAGCAAAGCAGCCAAACTCGCGGCGTACCAAAAGAACGCCGGAGAAACCGACCCGATCGAGATGCTCCGCAGACTCGAACTGAATATTGACGAGATGGCTCAAGTCGTCGAGCGAGCACACACCAAAGGCATCCACGCGATCGTGACGGTGTTCAGCACCGAACTCGTCGAGATCGCGGAGACCCTCCCCTGGGACGCGTACAAAACCGCGAGTCCTGACATTATGAATAAGCCGCTGCTTGAAGCGTTGATGCACACCAGCAAACCGATGATCGTGAGCACAGGCGCGAGTACAACGGATGAGGTCGTGCAAGCTGTGGGTTGGCTCGAAACGGCACGCAATCGACTCGCGGTCTTGCAGTGCGTGAGTTCATACCCTGCACCAGATCCTGCCCTGGGAGGAATGAGAGTGTTACAAAGGCAACTAGATTTGCCGATAGGGTATAGCGATCACACAAAGACACATAAATCAGGAAGACTTGCGGTGGCATTTGGTGCGTGTGTGCTCGAAAAACACATCACAGACAACCGAAATAGATCGGGTCCAGATCATTTAGCATCACTACTCGACGCACATTTTGCTGAATACATTAAGCTTGCAAATGAAGGGTTGGAGTGGAGGGAAGCTGTTGATCGTGCATTTGAGAACAATGTCCATTTGATCGAGAGTGGAAAAGAACTCAAGGAGTATGCGTTCTCTGATGCTGAACCGGGAAATGGACACCCAGCTTGGTACGGTATTCATGCCGCGTTCAATAGTAAGCTTACCAAACAAGTTCTCGACTGCGAGCAAGATGTCCGCACCGTCTCCCGCCAATCCGTCGTATCCACAACCGACATCCCCGAGGGCACCACGATCACCCGCGACATGCTCACCATCAAAAGACCAGGCACCGGCATCCTCGCGTGCGATCTCGAATCCGTCATCGGATGCACAACCGCACAACCAATCGAAGCCGATGTCCCGATCAACGCAGCGGACCTGGTTCAGTTCGAAACATCGATGGCGCGCCTGTAGCGATCGTACATCGCTTCGAGCGCACTGGGGATCACACGAATCCCCCCCACCGCCGTGATAAAGTTCGTGTCCCCGCTCCAGCGCGGGATCACATGCACATGCAGATGACTCGGCACCCCCGCACCACCAGCGCGCCCCTGATTGATCCCGATGTTCATCCCTTGCGGCTCAAGCGCCATCATCGCGAGCTCCGACGCACGATCCACCAGCTTCCACAACTCAGCCCGCTGCTCGGGTTCATAGTCCAGAAGCGTCGGACGAGCATCCCCGAGAGCAATAAGCAGATGCCCGTTGGAATACGGATACCGATTGAGCAGGATCATCCCATGCTCTGTGCGCTCGATGACATGATGCTGCTCATCAAGCTCTGGAGCGCGCCAGTAATCCAGCAAGAAACTCCCGCTCGACTCCACCCGTTTCTTGGGATCATTACCGGACGACTGCTCCCCCTCCGATAACGATTCGATGTACGCCAAACGCCAGGGCGCCCAGATCGCAGACGGCCCAAACCCTACACCTTCACCCCCAGAATCGTTATCGCTCATGTAACAGTGTAGCGCATCGTCCCATTTCCCGATCCACCACCCATGGCCGCACTGATCGTCAACGATGTCATGACCCACCCAATCGAGACCATCTCGATGGATGATTCCGTCGAGACGATCCAGAATATCTTTGAGCAGTCCCACTACCACCACCTCATCGTCCACGGCGATCAAGGTCGATGCGTCGGGGTCATCTCCGACCGCGATCTGCTCAAAAACATCTCCCCATTCATCGGGAAGATGGGCGAACGCACCGCTGACCGATCACTCCTGAACCGCCGGGCGCACCAGATCATGACCCGACAACTCGTCGCCGTCCGCTCCAACACCGCGCTGCGATCCGCGGCCCGTGTCATGCTCGACCACCGGATCTCGTGTCTCCCAGTCTTGGATCAACAAGGATGCTGCACCGGGATCATCACCCTCCGCGATATCGTCCGCTGGGCGGTCGAAGAAATCGAGCATCCAGGCGAATCCGAGGCCCGACAAGCCGCGTGAGCTCAGATTTTTGAATCTCATAAATGCTTGACACAGAATAATTTACGCACAACCAGATTTCTGAAGGTCTGAATAATGGTCAAGGTTATTGGCATCTGCCCAATCCTGTGGTCTATTTCAGTTGGTAGGAAAATCGGGCTCTATGGCCCATTTGGGACCGAAAGGTCCCGAGAGACGTTCGAAATGCCCTTGGTAGCGCCGAGGGCATTTCACTTTTTAGGTCCTCCCCCGAACCACTTCATCGCTCCAGTGCCTGCTCGTACACCCGCTGGAGATCCTCGATCATCCGCTCGGTGCTGAACATTTCGCTGCACATCGCGCGCCCCACATCCCCCAGCCGCCGTCGATCCTGCGGGCGCTCGTGCATCCAACGGATACATTCGCGCAGCGCGTCCGAATCTCCCACCGGGAACAACAGCCCGGTGCCGTAGATCGGGTTCTGTCTCGCGTCCAGACACACCTCGGGAGTCCCGTCTGTATCCGTCGCAACCACCGGAACGCCGCAGAGCAGCGCCTGGGGAACCGTTCTCGGCAACCCCTCGCGATAACTCGGATGCAGCAGCACATCCATCGCACGCACCATCGCAGGCACCCGCGCGTGTGGCACCAACCCGGTATGCACCACCTGGTCCTCAAGACCAAGCGCGCGGATCCGTTCCATCAACCGGTCCGTCCACCACCCGTCCCCGACCCACAGTAACTTCCAGTTCGGATGTGCTTTCAGTTCCTCGCCCAGTCCATCAAGGATGTCGTCGTGCCCCTTGTGCTGCGCCAACCGAGCAACCGTCCCGATCACAAAGTCATCGTCCGCAAGCCCGAGCTCACGGCGCATTGAATCACGATCCTCATTCTCTTGCGCGTTCAGGTATCCCTCGACCTCCATCCCAGATCGGACGGTGACATACTGCGATGACTTCCCGATCTTCCGATCCAGAAACTGCTTCGTCATCGCGTCCGCAACCGAGACAATCACATGACACCGCTTCGCCGCGAACCGTTCCGCGAGTGTATAGATCGCATTCTTCAAGCGGACCTTCATCCGTCCAACCAATGATCCCTCGATCGGCATAAACGGCGGCCCATGAATCGTGTGCACCACAGCGATATGAGCCTTGTTTTTTCGCATAAATGTCCACGCCGCCCACCGTCCGAGGATCCCCGCTTTCGAAGAGTGCGTGTGCACCACATCGGGCTGGACAGCGTTCATCAGTTCTTTGAGATCACGATGAAAGCAGAAGTGGTCCTTGATCGGATGGATCTCCCGAACCATGTTCGGGAGTTCATGGAGCACGATCTCCGTCGCGCCCTCCTCAAGCCCATCGCGCACGCGCTGATTGAACCGCTTGACCGTCTCCTTGTGCGATCCCTCCGGACCGAAGATCGGTCCGTACGCGAGATGCACACGATGACCAGACCTGCTCTGACCGATGCACGACAGAACCGTGTTCTCTTGCGATCCGCCGAGGATCAATCGTGTCGAGATATGCAGGATTACCGTGCTCATCGATCTCATGGTATCCGTTGTGATGCGTTCATCCGATGGACGATGGTCCGAACGCCGTAGTAGATCTCGGATTCACCCTCTTCGACAAACCCGGTTTTGATCAGCACGCGCCTCGATGCGAGATTCGCTGGATCGGTCACCGCGACCAACTCGTCCAGCGCGAGTGTATCAAACCCATACGCCACCGACGCTCGCGCCACTTCGGACGCGTACCCCTTCCCCCAATGCGCCTTCCCGAGCCGGTACCCCAGCTCGATCTCAGGCCCATTGAACTCGATCGGCACCAACCCGCCTTGCCCGACCACACCCCCCGAATCCCGCTCGATCAGTGTCCAGAAAGTCATCCCTCGATCGCGATGCATCCCGATCCCGCGCTCGATCCGCTCAGTGATCTTCTCCCGATCCCACACAGACCCATCCCCAATGTACTGCATCGTCTCCGGATCATTCCACAACCCGAGCAGCGCCTCACAATCGCTCATCACAGGCACCACCAGGTCCAATCGTGCTGACGAAACCACCACTTCTCGCATCATCACCTCCACCACTTCATCGACACATCGAGAGCCCAGATCACAGCTTTCATCCGTCCGATAACGCCAATAGAACGCAAGTCTCTCGAAATCTGAGGGATCCGCTCCGATTAAATTTGATCGGGGCTTTCACCCAGTGTAAATTTGTCCTGCTCAACTGGATTCTGTGTAGATCCAGCGCGTTCAGGTGAGAGCGAACGCACCAGAGCATAAGAGAGAAACCCTTTAGTTAGAGAGAGTTACAAAAATGAAGTACACCATGATCGCGATGACCGCGGCGGCGATCGCCTCGGCAGCTGGTGCTGACACCCTCGACTTCTCGGATCTGAACCACGGCGACGTGGTCTCAGATCAGTACGCAGGTCTCGGAGTCAACATCTCCACAGTCAACTTTGATGACCCAGCAAACCCAAACCTCGGTGTTATCTTCGACACCTCGCTCAGCGGCACCGCTGACGGCGACCTCGAAGACCCGTTCAGCCTCGGAAACACCGACCTGAACACCGACCTCGGGAACATCCTCATCATCTCCGAAGACGGCTCACCGAACGATGAAGGCAGCCGCCCTGCAGGCACCATCACCTTCACCTTCGACATGCTCGTCGAGTCCTTCGGCTTCCATGTCGTTGACCTCGAAAGCGAAACCATCGAAGAGAGCTCACTCGATTTCTACCGTGACGGATCACTCGTTGAAACCGTCGACTTCGAAGAGTTCCTCGCAGGCGGAGACTACGACAACGGCGTCATCTTCGGTAACAACTCCATCAACCTCATCAACGAGTTCACCGTCGACGGCGGATACGACGAACTCGTGATCAACGTCGGCGGCTCCATGGGCTTCGACAACATCACCTACACCATCCCAGCTCCGGGTGCACTCGCACTCATCGGCCTGGGCGCAGCAGTCGGCATCCGCCGCCGCCGCTAATCCTTCACGGATACCCCTCAAAACAAAGACCCGCATCGATCACTCGGTGCGGGTCTCTTTCTTTTTTAGTTCAATTGAGTTCAGCTCGTCTCGCCGACGATCATCGCCGCACCGACCGTGTTGTTGGTCTGCTCGTCCACGATGATGAAGCTCCCCGTCGCGCGACACTGACGATACGGATCAAAGAACAACGGCCGCGTCGTCCGCAACGACACACGACCGATCTCATTGAGCTTCAGATCCGACGCATCCTCTACACGATGCAGCGTCTCGATATCCATCCGGTAGCGCAGATCCTTGATCACGCAGCGGACCTCATTGGATGTGTGCCGGATCGTGTACTTCTTCCCCACCACCATAGGCTGTTCCGCCATCCACACCACCATCGCATCGATGTTCTGACCCGAGGTCGCCTGGTTGTTGGGTCGGCACAGCATGTCGCCGCGCGAGAGATCGATGTCATCCTCGAGCTGGATCGACACACTCTGAGGGGGAGTCGCGTACTGCTGCTCCACCCCACCGATATCGATCGACTTAATTGTGCTCTCGAGTCCCGAAGGGAGCGCCACGACCTCATCACCGATCTGGAACACCCCCGACGCAACCTGACCGCCGTAGCCGCGATAGTCGTGATGCTCATCGCCCTGCGGGCGCACGACCCACTGCACAGGGAAGCGCGGATCGATCATGTCGCGATCACCCGCGATGTGAACATTCTCGAGATGGTGCAGCAGCGAAGGACCCTGGTACCACTCCATATTCGTCGAGCGGTTCACCACATTGTCACCCGTCAGTGCGCTCATCGGCACGAAGGTGATGTCGTTGATCTCAAAGCGAGCCGCAAACTCCTCGAAGTCGCTTCGGATTTTTTCATAAGTCTCCTGCGACCAATCCACGAGGTCCATCTTGTTCACGCATACCACCAGGTGCGGGATGCGGAGCAAACTGGTGATAAACGAGTGCCGACGCGTCTGCTCGATCACGCCGTGACGCGCATCAATCAGAATCAACGCAAGGTTCGCTGTTGAAGCGCCCGTCACCATGTTGCGTGTGTACTGCACATGACCCGGACAATCCGCGATGATGAACTTCCGCTTCGGAGTCGCGAAGTACCGATACGCGACATCAATCGTGATCCCCTGCTCGCGCTCGGCACGCAATCCATCGGTCAGCAGCGCAAGATCCATCCGCTGATCACCACGCGACAACGACGCGCTCTCCGCGGCTTCGAGCTGGTCCTCAAAGATCGACTTGGAATCGTACAGCAACCGACCGATCAAAGTCGATTTCCCGTCATCCACCGAGCCGCAGGTCAGGAAACGGAGCAGATCCATATCGAGGTACGCATCCGTCGAGAACTCCATGCCCTGGTTCGCGCCGGCGCTGGTCGAGAGATCGGATTCTGTGGTATTGGAAGTCATGCTTTAGAAATACCCTTCCTTCTTGCGATCTTCCATCGCGGCTTCGTTCGTCTTATCGTCCATCCGCGCCCCGCGTTCACTCGCCCGCGCCGCCGCGACTTCCGCGACGATGTCCTCGAGCGTCGAAGCGGGTGAATCCGTCGCCGCTGTGCAACTCATATCCCCGACCGTACGGAATCGCACAGTCCGCGAAGTCACCTCTTCACCCTCGCGTGGACCAAAGGGCTCATCGCCCACCGGCACATACTGACCCATCCGAGTCACCACATCACGCGTGTGCGAGAAATACAACTCGGGGATCTCGATCTTCTCGAGCATGATGTACTGCCAGACATCCATCTCCGTCCAGTTGGAGATCGGGAACACACGGATATTCTCGCCCATCTGGTGACGCCCGTTGTACAGGTTCCAGAGTTCGGGACGCTGGTTCTTGGGATCCCACTGCCCGAAGTCATCTCGGAACGAGAAGATGCGTTCCTTCGCGCGAGCCTTTTCTTCATCACGGCGAGCACCACCAAACAACGCATCGAACCGGTAGGTCTCGATCGCATCAAGCAGCGTCGGGATCTGTGCTCTATTTCTGGACGGATACGGCCCAGGATCCTCGCTCGCGATCCCCTTATCAATCAGATCCTGCACCTTGTGCACGATCAGCCGCTCCCCGATCCGCTCAACCAACCGATCGCGGAAATCGAGCGCTTCGGGGAAGTTGTGCCCTGTATCAATGTGCAGCAGCGGGAACGGGAACTTCGCAGGACGGAACGCCTTCATCGCGAGGTGCACCATCACGATCGAGTCCTTGCCCCCAGAGAACATCAACGCAGGACGCTCGAACTGAGCCGCGACCTCGCGCATGATGTGGATCGCCTCGGCTTCAAGCGCCTTGAGGTGCGTCAGCTTGTAGTGCGCCCCATCGTGCGCTGTGTCTGTATCCACCGTCTGGGTCATACCCAAGGCCTCCGCCTGCAAGAAAGAGTCTGAAAACCGTCCAGAAACGCATGAAATCCCGGAATCTCCGCGAATCTGATCGTCCAGAACCGGTATCGGCCATCGAATCGACCCGCTCAACGCAAAGAGCCGCGATTCACGCCCTGAAACAGCCGAAGTATAGACCGCAGAGCGGTTTCGATACCCTTTTTATCCAGACACAGCCCAAGACCATCAATGGACCCCAATTCACCCAAATCACCCTCCTAGGTCTATCCTCCAGAAACCACCCAAACCAACCCCGCCGATCAAGGAATCCCGAGTGTCCAATCCCAAATCCGACAACATCACCTGGCACGGCAGTCAGATCACCCCGGACCATCGCGCCAAAGTCCTCGGACATCGCGGATGCACCCTCTGGCTCACCGGCCTCTCGGGATCGGGCAAATCCACCATCGCCGTCGCCCTCGAGCACGCGCTCATCAGCCGCGGATGCCTCGCGTACCGACTCGACGGCGACAACATCCGACACGGGCTCAACAACAACCTCGGATTCTCCGCCGACGATCGCAAAGAGAACATCCGCAGGATCGGTGAAGTCTCCAAACTCTTCGCTGATTCCGGAGTCATCACCATCTCCAGCTTCATCTCCCCCTATCGCTCAGACCGCGACCAGGTTCGCGCCATCCACCGCGAAGCCAACCTCCCGTTCTTTGAAGTCTTCATCAACACGCCGCTGGAACTCTGCGAGTCCCGCGACCCCAAAGGGCTCTACAAAAAAGCACGAGCCGGAGAGATCAAAGGATTCACCGGGATTGACGACCCCTACGAAACCCCGGAGTCCCCAGAGATCGAGCTTAAAACCGACGAACTCTCCCCAGAGCACGCCGCGGATCAGCTCATTGATGCACTCGTCTCCCATAGAATCCTGAACGCAAACCGCTCTATGGAGGACACCCAATCATGATTGACCACGCCCGCTACGCCGCCGCCGGACGAGAAGCCGTCATCGCCGCATCCATCATCTGTCGTGAGGTCCAGAACAACCTCGACGCCGTCCGCGCGATGACCAAGGACGACAAATCCCCCGTCACCATCGCGGACCTCGCGTCCCAAGCGATCGTCGGCATGATCCTCAAACAGCAACTCGGAGAAGACCTCCACCTCGTCGCCGAGGAAGACTCCGCGTTCCTGCGCGATGAAGACAACAGCGTCTTCCTCGACGCGACCGTCGCCGCGGTCCAAGGCGTCTGGGAAGGCGCGACCGAACAAAAAGTCCTCGACGCGATCGACATCGGCGCCGGAGACACCGACCACCACTCCTTCTGGACCCTCGACCCGATCGACGGCACCAAGGGATTCCTCCGCAACCAGCAGTACGCCGTCGCGCTCGGATTCGTCGAGAAAGACACCCCCACCATCGGGATCATGGGATGCCCGAACCTCCCCATCGACATGTCCAAGCCACTCGACGAGCGCGACGACAAGGGCTGCCTCTACATGGCTATCCAAGGCGACGGCGTCTACGAATCCTCATGCGATGATGTGAACTCCGATGTCATCCGCATCACACGCCTCGACCATGTTGAGGGAGAAGAGATCGCCGTCTGCGCCTCCGTCGAGAAAGCCCATACCAATATGAGCGCGACCGATCGCATTCTTCAGTGGATCGAAGAGCAAGGACTCGGACACGCCGGTGAGCCGGTCCGTCTGGATTCCCAGTGCAAGTACTCCGTCGTCGCGCGCGGGCAAGCCGACGCGTACCTCCGCCTCCCGTCGCGCAAGCCGTATGTCGAGCGTATCTGGGATCACGCCGCGGGCGCATGCATCGCGAGTGAAGCGGGCGCATTCGTGACCGACATCTTCGGACGCAACCTCGACTTCTCCCACGGGAGAGGACTCGAGAAAAACAAAGGTATCGTCTGCGCCCCTCCTCGCATCCACGGCACACTCATCCGCGCCATCAAAGAACTCGGCATCGGACAAGACACCCCCCCCAGCGCATGAGCACACCATCCGTCGATCCCGGTCAGATACCCAATGCAGTTGATTCCATCAACTCATGGCAGCCCACCTTCACCGGGATCCTCATCCTCCTCATGATCGGGACCATGGCGATCGGACGCTTCGGCGCCGACCTCGTCATGATGGGAACCCTCCTCATACTGCTCCTCGCCGGGATCCTCGAACCGACCGAAGCGATCGCGGGATTCGCAAACGAGGGGGTCATCACCGTCGCGATGCTCTACATCGTTGCCAGCGCCATGCGCGAGACCGGCGCGATGGCGCGCATCACCACGATGGTGCTCGGGAAACCCAAAACCGAACGCGGCGCTCAGATGCGACTCTCGCTCCCCGTCGCGTTCCTCAGCGCCTTCATCAACAACACCCCGATCGTCGCGATGTTCCTCCCGACCCTGTCCAATGTCGCGCGTCGCTGCTCGTTCTCTCCAAGCAAGCTCTACATGCCCCTCTCCTTCGCATCCATCCTCGGCGGGGTCTGCACGCTCATCGGGACCTCCACCAATGTTGTAGTCGCCAAACTCCTCGACGACGAGCAACTCCTCGGACCAACCGGCGAAACACTCAAACTCGGGATGTTCACCATCGCGAAGGTCGGTCTCCCCATCGCGATCCTCGGCCTGCTCTACATCCTCTTCTTCGGACGCAAACTCCTCCCCGATCGCATCTCCCCGATCGAAGACGCCGAGCATCACGACGAGGGATACCACGCCGCGCTGCGCGTCGAGACCAACTCGCCCATCGTCGGAAAGACTGTCGAAGAAGCCGACCTCCGCGATCTCCCGGGACTCTTCCTGGCGCGCATCGAGCGCCAGCACACCACGCTCGGCGCCGTTTCCCCACACGAACGCATCAACGCCGGGGATGTTTTGGTCTTTGTGGGACAACTCGATTCGGTCGTCGACCTCCAACAAATCAAAGGCCTCGTCCCTTCAACCCTTCCAAGTTCCGACGAATCCATCGACGAACTCGAGGATCCCCACTACCGACCCAACCTCCGGATCTCCGAAGCGGTCGTCTCCTCAAACTCCAATCTTGTCGGACTCACCATCAAGGAATCCGGAATCCGAACCCGCTACGGCGCTGTCGTTGTGGCTGTCCGTCGTCAGGGTCAGCGACTCTCCGGGAAGCTGGGCGAGATCCGACTCCGCGCCGGAGACACCCTGTTGCTCGAAGCGCCTCCAGGATTCGGGAACCGATTCACCACCTCGGGTGACTTCTACCTCGTCAACGAACGCATTACACCCGCTGCGCTGCGACACGATCGCGCATGGGCCGCCCTCGCGGTCCTCGCGCTGCTCGTCACGATCCTGACCTTCGGGGTTCTTCCCCCGATGACCGCCGCGATGCTCGCCGCCGCGCTCATGGTCGTCACCCGCTGCTGCACCGGACCCCAAGCACGCCACGGCGTGGACTTCCAGATCCTCGTGGTCATCGGCGCTGCGTTCGGGATCGGTAGCGCGATGACCAAAACAGGTCTCGCCGCGGATATCGCGCATTCCATCACCGAACTTCTCTCCGCGCTGGGGCCCTACGGCTTGCTCGCGTCGATCTACATCCTCACCTCGATCTTCACCGCCACCATGACCAACAACGCCGCCGCGGTCCTCATGTTCCCGATCGCGATCGCTGTTGCTCTCGAGCAGCAGTTCAACCCCATGCCTTTTGTCGTCGCGATCACCGTCGCCGCGAGCTGCGAGTTCTCCACCCCGATCGGCTACCAGACCAACCTCATGGTCATGGGACCCGGAGGATACAAGTGGACCGACTACACCAAGTTCGGTCTCCCGCTCACCATCCTCTGCGGCCTCATCTGCGTCACCCTCGCGCCGACCGCTTTCGGTGGATTTTAAAGCACAGCAGTGCAACCACAGAAAAACGCGTAGACCGTTCCCGATCTACGCGTTCAAGTCCTGTCTGAACTTTCAGAGAGATTCGCTTACCGACGACGCGTGCCGACCAGCCCGGTCATCCCGACCAGCGCGAGCGATGCTGGCGCTGGGATCGTGGTGGTGATGCTGATGTTGTCAACAGTGACATCGTAATCGTCAAAGGTAAAGAAGAACCCTGGGAGCAGTGTCGAGATCGCCATCTCGTCCACATTCCCCATGATGTCCGCGAAGGTCACCCCATCTGGGAGCATCGGCTCAAAGGTATCCGGATCTTCCGCACCGAACCCGCCCCAGCCCGCTGGGAGCGCCATCGAGTTTGGATCAAAGGTCGTTGAGAGTGTGATGTAATCGCTGAACGAGTCCTGGCTGTACCAGTCAAAGAGCAGGTACGCGCTCGCCCATGGATACCCGTCAGCAGCAAGCGTGGTGCTCCGCATCTCAAGCATGAACGGACGAGGAACCGGGAGGAAGGTACCGATCTGATCAATCTTGAGATCAAACGAGACAGTCACTTCTTCAAACCCAGTGAAGTCTCCGGTAAACGCTTCGTTGGTCGAGTTGGTGAACGCGATCCCGAAGTTGTTGAACTCTGTACGCAGACCAGCGCCGCCGCCGTTACCGCCGGTCGCGTCGATGTACGAAGCTCCACCAAATCCCTGTGGCCCATCCCATCCTTCCAGTCCGCTCTCGAAATCGACTGTGGTCGTAGACACGCCCGCCAGCGAGGCCGCTGTTGTGGTGCCCAATGCAATCATGAGTGCTGTCAGTTTCATATCTTCCCTTTCTAGGTTCGTTGAGCCATGTTCATCTCATGGCTTCGAATAGAGCACGCTCCAGAATCCAGTTCCCGAAGTGTGCAGCCTCCGCACAGAATCCAACTCATTCGGCCCAAACAATGGGTGCTTCTGTGCCCAGAGTGTGTTATATCGCGCCATCAACATAGTTGCAAGGAAGTTTCTCTGAAACTACAAAGAAATTGTGTGCATTTCCGTAAATGTGGGCGTATACTCCAGAAACGGCCATAATCCCGTTCAAAAAATCAGCGACCTGACCGAGTAGTTTCCCATGCACACGCCCAACCCCGACGCACACCCCCAAGCGTCCACCCAGCAGACCCAGACCCAGACCCAGCCGCACACGATGGGCAGTCTCGAGGTCCGCATCAACTCCGCCGGAGAAGACCTCCTCGAAGGATTGGGTCGCGTGCTCTCTCAGATCCCAGATACCGATGCCGGACCTCAACAACTCGCCAAAGCACTCGGCATCGACAAGGTCCTCGCATCACGCATCCTCAAAGCACTCCGCGCCCCGGATCCGATGTCCGTCGTTCACCGCGTTCCGGGACCCGAGCCTATGCGCCGTCTCCTCAAAGCCTCTTCCAAACTCGGCGTCGATCCTCAGGACCTCAGCAACGCCAACTCCGCCGTCGATCGTTTCGAAACCCTCATCCGCAACGAGATCGGCGACCGCAGCGCGCTCGAAGCGATCCTCAGCGCCTGGGTCCCCGAAGCACGCCGGGAGTTCGAGCTGCGAAGAAAACAAGCCGCGTTCCGCGCGATGTCGCAGCTCAAGGGTGCGCAAGCCGATGTCTACGCCGAAGCCGCAATCTTCTATCCCAGCGATGATGATGAGCACATCGATGTCGTCTGGATCAAAGCCGTGATCGGGCTCCACCGACTCCGCCCAGGGGTCCGCGTCAAGTTCACCTCACACCGACAAATCGAGGACCACTCCAAACGCAAAACCTACACACTCTCCGGAGACCCCGTCGATTCCGTCTCCAGCGCCACCCTCAAAGACTACTGCTCCACCCCAACCCCCGAGCTCGATGTCCATCACGGCGGGGAGCTCATGCACTACATGCTCAAGGACCTCGCGTTCGGCGCGTCCTCCTCAGTCGATCTCGTGACCTGCGAAGTCAACCGCGCCGAGATCCCGCGCTACATCCCCGATTCCAAAAACCGCAAGGCATGGGCATCGAGCGACATCAACATCCCCTCCAAAAAAATGCAGTTCGATGTGCTCGTCCACCAAGACCTCTACAACCGCTCATTCCCAGAACTCAAGATCTACGACACCACCATCAACGGCCAAGCCGACATCAACGACCCGTCCCGCGACATGGACCAACTCGATCTCCTCGAATCCATCGAAAACCTCGGCACCGGAACCACACGATTCGGATCATCACTCGTTCCGAAGTACCGCAAAATGATCGAAGAAGTCTGTGCCACCCTCAACTTCGATCCAAACACACTCCGCGGATACCGCTGCACCGCAGACTACCCCATCCACGGCTCACAAACCGCGATGATCTTCTCTACACAAGACCGCCCGCAGTAATTCCGTTCGACCAAATACTCAATCAGCCAAGCCTCAATCCGTCTTCGGATACACGCCCGCATCCTCACCCGCCGCACGGATAACTTCTGCGTACTGCGCCGAACAGATCTGCCGCGTGTAGCGCCGCTCAAACAGCGCCCGCGCCTGGACCCCCATCTCCTCAGTCTTCGCAGCGTCCGCCATCAACGCACGGATGCCGCTCGCAAGACTTTCCGAATCCCCAAGCCCCGCCCAGATCCCGCAGTCTGCGTCCTCGACGATCGACCGCAGTTCTGAGTCCTCTTCCGAGATCGCGACAATCGCTTTCCCAGTCGCGAGCGAGGTGTACAACTTGCTCGGGAAACTAATCCCCTCGATCCCCTCCGCGATCGTCACCAGCGACGCATCGCACGCATTGAGCGAATCGTTGAGTGTCTCAAACGGACGGTACGGCAGCACGACCGTATTGCTCAGCCCGCGCGCCTTCACCTGTTCTTCGCACCATGCCTTCTTGCCGCCGCCTCCGACAAGCACCAAACGGAACGCTTCGTCTTTCAAGAGTTCCGCGGCGCCGAGGATCGTATCGAAGTCGTAATACAGCCCCATATTCCCCGAGTACAACAGCGTGAACGGCTCAACACAGTCCAGCTCTTTCGCAAAGTCCGTCTCGGCTTTCGCTACCGGATAAATCTTCTCACCGTCGGCCCAGTTCGGGATCACCGCGATGTCGGAATCGGGAACCGCGTACTCGTCTTGCAACAGCTTCGACGCGGCGCTGCACAGCACGATTTTCCGCTTCGCGCCGTTGTAGATCCTCCGGTTCATCCAGTGCCAGGCGCGTTCGATGAACCCACCCTTCTTGAAGGTCCCGACCCACACCCCGACCTGCGGATACGAATCATACAACAGCGTGCAGAAGGTCTGTCTCCTGAGAATCCGTGCGATCACCCCGACCAGCGCGCCATACGGCGGCGCGGTTGTGTATACAAACACCTTCCCCTTCTGCATCCCAAAGACAGACCGCAACCCGAGCTGGATCATGTACACGCCGTCCTTGATCGCGCGTCCCGCGAGCACATTCTTGCTCAGTCTGGGCGCCCACACCCGCTTGAAGGTCACATGCCCATCGCGCTCCACACGCGGGCAATCCACCCAGCTGTCCTTGTCGCCGTAGCTCGGCTGCGTCGTGAGCACCTCGACCTCAAACCCGTGATTCTCCGCGAGCTCGTGCGCCAGGATATGGATCAGGTGCCCCGTCGATGCGACATCCGGATAACAGTACTGGTTCACAAGCACCACAACCGGTCTCTGACTTTCGGCTTGTGCAGAAATGCCCATTACCGTGACTCCTCGCAAACAATGCGGTACAAGGCAGTTCTGGACACTTCACATTCGATCATCTCAAGATCCTCTCCCAAATCTCAAATAGCTTGCTCGGATGCGACACTATCGGCGTTCAATACCGTCCAATGAACACAATAACCCGATATGAAACCAACGGATACGACTCGTCGGACTCGTGAACTTTAGCTTGACCGGTCTCGTAGATAGGTCGATAGTAGAACGAGTCAATCCAAAAACAGTTCAGCGCACCACTCATGAGCACCAATCAACCAACATCCGAACCCGGTTATCCGGACCAAAGTCTTCCAACTGGAGCGGTCGATCTCGAGAGTGCACCGAGTCCGCACAGCTTGAAAAACAAGCTCATGCGTGCACTCTGGGGAGTTGTCCAAGCAACCGTCTTCCGATGGAGCCCAAACCCGATGCACGCGTGGAGAGCCTTCCTGCTCCGTCTCTTCGGAGCACAGGTGTCAAAGAAAGCCCGTGTCTATCCCAAAGCAAAGATCTGGGGTCCTTGGAATCTTCACATGGATGACTACTCCACGCTCGCAAACGATGTCGATTGTTATTGTGTTGACAAAATCTCTATCGGACGACAAACGACGATCTCACAATACTCCTACCTCTGCGGCGCCACCCACGATTTCACCCACCCGAAGCAACCGCTTACCCCGTTCCCGATCACCATCGGTGCCGATGTCTGGGTAGCTGCTGATGTCTTTGTTGCTCCAGGGGTAACCATTGCCGACGGCGTCGTAGTCGGCGCTCGATCAAGCGTATTCAAAGACCTCCCAGAATGGACAGTCTGCGTCGGCTCACCGGCCAAGCCCAAAGGTCCGCGTATGATGAAGACCCCCAACCAAGACGAATCTCAAAGCACAGGAAAGTAATCCCATGAGCGTATCTGTCATGATCATGACCCTCAACGAAGAGCAGAACCTCCCGGGTGCACTCGAAAGCCTGAAGTGGTGCGACGATGTCGTCGTATTTGATTCATACTCGACCGATAGCACTACGGAGATCGCCGAGCAGTACGGCGCCCGGGTCGTGAAAAGAAAGTTTGATTCGTTCGGGCCTCATCAGACATGGGGAATCAAGGAGATCGAATACAAACACCGCTGGGTATTTATGCTCGATGCTGATGAACGCATGACACCGTCACTCCAGCAAGAGCTTGAATCCATCGCAGCCAAGTGGGAGTCCGGTGAACACACTGCCGATAAAGACCCGGTCGCGTATTACTGTGGTCGCCGGAACTACTTCCGAGGCAAGTGGATCAAGCATGCAATGCCTCCAGGGAACAACATGCGTTTCTTCCAGCCACCACTCATCCGTTTCGAGCGAGAAGTCCACCAGGTCCCAGTCGTCGATGGATCAGTCGGGTACATGAAAGGTATGTTCGAGCACTTCAACTTCTCAAAGGGAATCGGTGAATGGTTCAACAGACACAACCGATACGCAACGATGGAAGCGAATGAAACCATCATCGCGCTCAAAGAAAAACCGGTCAAGTTCTCCAATCTGTTTTCCAAGGATCGAAACACACGCCGCCTCGAGATGAAAAATATCTCGTTCAGGCTCCCGTTTAGACCCTTTATCAAGTTCCTTTATATGTACATCCTGAAACTCGGTTTCCTCGACGGGCACCCAGGACTGACATACTGCACCATCCTCTCGGTCTACGAATACCTCATCGTGCTTAAAGTCCGCGAGATCAATCGCCCCGACCTAACCGCCGCAGATCGGGGCGAAGGCCCCGCGTTGAAGAACTAAGCACTCAATCACATCTTGAATCCGAGTAACGAATCATGACCCCGGACACTAATGCACAACCCAAGCGCGTCGCGGTCATCTATCATTATTTCGCGCACTATCGCCAGCCCGTCTTGCTTCAACTCCTCGAGCACGGCCGTCACCACTATGAGTTCCTCGCCAATGATCACAGCTACGACACCGGAATAAAGCTCACCGACCGGATCCCAGACGAGCGATTCCACAAAGTGGCCGGAAAGTTTCTCGGCCCGTTCTTGTTCCAGTTCGGCGCCGTCAAAGCCGCACTCGGTAGCCGCTACGACACACTCATCATGCTCGGGAACCCCACCTGGCCAACCACTTGGCTCGCAGCGATACTCGGAAGAATCCGAGGAAAGCAGATCCTATTCTGGACTCACGGCTGGCTCAAAGAAGAATCAGGAACCAAAGCACTCTTCAGGACAACATTCAACAAACTTGCTCACGGCCTCCTGCTGTATGGACACCGTGCCAAAGATCTCGCCATCAAAGCAGGCATCAAGCCCGAACGACTCCATGTCATCTACAACTCGCTTGATTGTGAACTCCAAGATGAAGCACGCGCTCGAATACAACCAACCGATCGTGTAGAAACACGCAATAAACTCTTCGCTGAGCACGCTGATCGTCCGGTACTCATCAATATCACACGACTCCAACCACATAAACGCCTCGACCTCCTCATTGATGCCGCTGCGATACTCAAGGAACAAGGCAAACCAGTCAATGTGCTCATTGTTGGTGATGGAGAAGAAAGACAAGCTCTCGAACAGCGCGCTCAAGAGCAAGATGTGACCGCGGTCTTTACCGGCGCACTCTATGAAGAATACGAAATTGGTTGCATGCTCAATGCAGCAGACATCGCCGTCATGCCAGGACCTGTTGGCCTGCTTGTCATGCACGCCCTCGCCTACGGCGTACCAGTGATCACAAACAACAACTTTGATACCCAGATGCCAGAGTTTGAAGCTATCAAACAAGGATTGACAGGTGATTTCTTCACTCTCGAGGATCTCGATTCTTTGGTTGCGTCCATTCAACGCACACTTGACTCAACAACTACATACGAGCAGCGTTACACCCAAGCGCGTGAGCCGATCGATCATCGGTACAATCCGATATCACAACGCATCCTTATCGAACGCGCTATAGACGGACTACCAGCTGATGACAGCTTCAACGCTGCACTCCCCAGCTACCAACTCAGCATACAAAGCGAGGGATCAACATGATCAATGCCATCAAGGATCAACTCCGAAAGACCACAAAGCTCCGCCTTGCAATCCGATCCGCCCTCATGTCCTACCGGCGCACTAGATACGGCCTCAACAATGTCCACTCGACCTTCTATTCCGAAGACTGCAAAAGACTCAGCCGTGATCTAATCGCGCATGAATACTCATTCTGCGGCCCAGAATGTGTCATCGGACCCAAAGTCGAACTCGGTGCGTATGTCATGCTCGGACCACGCGTCATGATCGTCGGCGATGATCACCTCTTCGATAAACCGGGTGTCCCGACAATTTTCTCAGGACGACCCGCCAAACGCGAAACCAAAATCGAGCGAGATGCCTGGCTCGGCGCCGGCTCCATCATCATGGCAGGGGTCACTGTCGGACGCGGCTCAATCGTTGCCGCTGGAGCAATCGTGACCAAGGACATCCCCGCCTACGAAATCCATGCCGGAGTTCCGGCAAAGAAAATCAAAGATCGATTCGAAAACGAGGAAGATCGCAAAGCACACGAGACAATGCTCAACAAAGAACCGTTCATGGGTGAGTTCTGTCAGCCACTCGAAACGCGCTAAAGAAACTTCAACCAATCAAGATCACCGAAGCAGATCTTCTTAAAGAGCTCCAACCGATTGGTATTCCTCGTCAGCGTACTCCGCGTATTCAGGCTCATACACCTCTTCGCCGGCATCCGCGAGTTCCGCGATACGAGTGTAATACAACTTCGAAAGAATCAAGTACGCATAAAACGGGAGGGGAAGCACAAGGTACGACCCCTGCTTCATCGAAATCAGCGTGACATACCCCGAGATCGCCAGCACAATCGCGACCGCATGCCGTTCGATTATTCCCGAATGCACCATGCGAAGAAGCTTATAGGTGTGAATCCCACTCACTAAAATGATGAGTAACAGGAGCCCAAAGCCGATCAATCCATGATCAGCCAGAATCTCTACAAACAGATTGTGCGGATACGAAAACCCTTCACCGCTACCAGCCTCGACGAAAAGATTGAACGAACCAGTCCCCATTCCTTGCAGGTACTGACCGGGTTTGGAGAAGTACTCTCCGAGCAGTGTTTTCGCGTAATACATACGAGAATCTACGCCACTCGTAAGACTCTCCCCTGAGAATCGCTCGCTCGCCTCAGAGCTGAACAAGAACCTCTTCGCAACAAACAACATGATTGCCGCCATTGTTCCGAGCATCCCAGCACGAATGAAGAACTGCTTCGCGTTCCGGATCTGATACGCGACCGGGAAGAACATCACCGCGACCAAGATCGAGAAGATCAACTGCCCTCGCGATGCCGAGAAGAAGCAAATAGTGATCCCAAGAATGATCCCTCCAACGCGCAGCGCCGCGATGACCAGACTCTTGCTGGTCTGACGCATGAGAGCCCCGATGATGACCATGATCCCACCGATCTCTGCGATTGCTAGCGGATTGCCCTTCTCGCCTGCGCCCATCGTATAACTCAAGTCGAGATACATCCGAGAGCCCGAAAACTCAGCACGCGGACTTAGCAAGACCATCACCACAAGCGCGCAGCCCGCTAGTAAATAGGGGGTACACATCCGGTTGATGACCTCGGTCCCAGTCACAAGACAAGGCAGCACGCCGAGCAGCAAAACCATATACGGAAAGCCAGTTCTCACAAAGTGCGCGCCAGCATTCTGTGTTCCTCCATAAAACATCCCGAGATACGAGAACACAATCAGCGCAAAGACCAGAAAACTATTGGGATTGAATGCTCCACGAAACGGTCGCTTCCCCGAAGTAAGAGCCATTCCCACCGCCGTGAGTGAAATGAGCCCGACTGATACATTAATCAGCCAAGGCTTCGAAGCAAGAATCCCCATGCTTGTCGACAACAACTGCTCATACCCAAAGAAACAAAACAGCAACACCAAAGTCCAGTGACGCTTAAAGACCGCAAGCAGCGACATCCCTCCGAATACGAGCAGCGCAAGAGCATTGAGTGCAGCAACCATAAAAAAGCATCCTATTCAAACTTCTCAAAACCCGAAGATCAATCAACCATCAAGCCTGCACGCACACCTCGATGATCCGATCCAGGGATAACAAACGTGGACCACGATACCCCTTCCACCGAGTCGTTTACCCAAATATCGTCAATTAACAACCCAAACATCGACATCTTCGCGGGGAAAGTGCTCTTTGGACCCAACACCCATGATGTCCTCTGGACACCAAGCGTGCCCCGCAATGCCCGATCACGCCCTGTCATCGGGCCCGCATTGAGATCGCCCACGATCAACAGTGGTAGATTATCACGATGATTCAAGGCAACCAATCTTGCTATGAGCTCGTCCACAACACGATTCCCAAGATTCCACCGCTCAGGAGTTCTCGGAGAATGAGCATACAGGCCAACAAGTCGAAATGATCCGCCAAGAGACTCTGGACGAAGAATCACAACGCTCAGCCCCAACCATGGATCCACAGACTCATCGCGAACAACCTCCCATCGGCTGAGAATCAGCATCGGAGAAACCCCCATCCCATCCCGCCGACGCACTACGCGATGCGGATATCGATCCAATCGATCATCCGAATCCTTCAGCCGATCAAAGACATCCCACTGCGGCTCAATAAGTACCACCACATCGTCATCCAGTGATTCCAATAGCCTCATCAAGCCCTCGGGATCATCGTTCGACATCTTGAGGTTCATCCCGACAACAGAAATATAACCCGTGTTGGGATCTTCCGCATCAACCCCAGTCGGCAGCACCCGCCGCCCGTTCATACACATCAGCAGCACACTCAAACACACCACCGCAACACCAACCGACCCCCACGATCGAACCGCCGCCAATCGAACCAGTGAACACGCCGCCAGCAGCACCCCAAGATGCACACTCCCATTGAGCAGCACATCCCCGATCCACCAACGCACCCCAGCCAGATACACCACCCACCACCCAGCCGCAGACAACAACAGCGCCCCCACCAACACCCGCCCGGCTCTGCCGCGGCTCTGTGCCCTCTGCTCAACCTGTGGAGTCTCTGATTCCATATTCATCCAAACGATCACACATACGACAACCAGTCCCTCTCCCTTCACTATCGGCTGCAGCCCCCACCCACACCACTACACCCACCATCCCGCGCCAGTTCTCTCAAAAAACACAACACCAAAAAACAGGCGGCCCCACAAGGAACCGCCCGTGCGTAGATCAGATTGTTCAGACCAAATCAGTTCAGACCAGATCAGATATCTTCAGTGTTGTAGATGTAATCCGCATCCAGCGCCTTGCCGATCCGGATCGAGACTTCCTGCAGGTGCGCCTTGGAGTACGCGTCGAGCCCGCCCGAATCGAGCACGCCGTCGACCTGCTCTTGGAGTTCACGCAGGTGCATCGAAGCGAGGGTCTTGACCGACATCGACGCCGAGCTGAACCCGTTGTTCTCCATCGACATATCGATCAGACGATCGAGATGCTCACGCTGAAGGTTACGACGCAGCGATGAGATCATCGGCTTGCGCGTCGTGTACTTCCCGCTCGGACCCTCAGCGACTTCAGACCAGACCGAATCGGTCACCGTCTGCAACGCCTCCGCGAGCGTCAGGACATCCTGATCCGCAGGGACAAACAGCTCGTAGTCATACAAACGCTTGACCGTCTGCGGGTTCATCAGCAGCGTCAGCGCCGATGCCTGCATGCCCATCACGCGATCGTGGATCTCAAACGCCGAGTCCGACAAGATCGAACCGGTGTTGTCCCACCACTTGTCGATCGTCGCGTGCGCCAGCAGTTCCGGGGTGATGCCGTACGCATCGTCCTCGAACGCGTTGTTCACAACGAACTCCAGTGCGGCGCGTTGGCGCTCCGCAGGAACAACCTCGATCGGTGCCGAGCTGCCCGGATCACCCTTCTTCGAGCGCGACACATACGCCGACCCGACCCAGTTGCCCATCATCGAGAGTGCCTGCATCTGTGTGCTCAGCGTGATCGAGTATCCGCGACGAGCACGCGACCATGAATCGCCGTCCTTCACGAAGTCCGAGATCAGACCCTCACGGATCTTGCGGACCAGCTTCATCTGGTTCTCGGCATAATCAAGCGGGTTCTCGGAGAGGTCATAGCGACGGGTGCGCGGGTCAGGACCAAACGCGTCCTCGTCCGTGCCGTAGTCCAGCATCGGATCCGCCGACCGGCTCAGGACCTCCTTGAGATCACCGCTGCCGTAGCCGTACTCGATCGCCCACTGGTCGTACGCACCGATCCCGATCACAGAGTAATCACCCTGCTCAGTCCCCGTGCCAGGCATCCGGATATTGATCCCGTTGTAGTCCATCACCGAGGTCGACCAAGGAGTCGTGCCCTTCATCTCCGGAGAGTTGATCTCGTCAAGCGAGTACGCGCTCGAACCCTTGAAGTTGTGACGCAGACCGATCGTGTGACCAACCTCGTGCGCCACAAGCTCAGCGAGCATCGGACCAACGAACCACTCAGGGACGCCGTCGATCATCTGCTCGTCGTCCTTCTTGCTGTCCTTCTTCGCGACTTCTTCTTCCTCGGCCGCTTCTTCAGCCTCGGGTTCCTCGTCGCCCTTTTCAAGCATCGCCAGATGCTCAGCAGGGATCATCTCCCGGAGCGCCGGGTTCTCTTCGAGCTGCTTGCGGATCATCTCGAGCATCTCTTCGCTGATCTCAGGATCAGTCGTCGTGCTCAGTTCCGCCGCGTTGTTGAGCAGATTCACCATCGACAGGTTCATCCGCATCATCGCAAGATCAAGCGCCTTCCCAGTCGCGGCATGACACATGCCCGAAACCTGCGAAACGCGCCCGTTCAGACCATCAAACTCGTCGTCGCCGATCATCATCGATGGATCGTGCGCCGCGTGGTCGTGATCTTCACACGAAGAATGCGAAATCATGTATTCATCGCGCATCTTGCGCTCGTTGAGAATCTGATCGCGTGCCGCGGGGGTCGCCAGACGCAGACGAGGATCCCAGTTCGGGTTCTCCTCGAGCCATGCGAGTGTGTCAGGACCAAGACCCTCAACCGCGAGATTGCTCAGCATGTCTTCCCAGCGATAGGTAAACACGCGGATCCAGCCGTCCGTGAGGACAACATCCGCATCCAGGATTTCACCCGTCATCGGGTTCACGCGTGATGGACCGATCGCCGTTGCGATGTCATTGGAGATCCAGCGGATGAAGTTGTAGCGGACATCCTCGGGATCCTTCTCCATGTTCGCGCCGGTCGTCTTATCCTGGTACTGCACCTGGATCGCGCCGTCGATACCGATGTTCCGGAACGCCTCGTTCCAGTACTCGATCCCCTGCTTCACATAGCGCCGGTACCGGATCGGGACCGTGTGGTCCACGTAGTACACGATCGGTTCCTTCGGCGGGCTCAGCTTCAGCTTCGGATCCGCCTTCTCGATGTGCCAGCGGTTGATCATCCGCTGTGATGTGTCATCCCAATCAAACTTGCCCAGATCCGTGTAGTTGGTCACAAAGAACCCGACACGCTCATCCGCCGGACGAGGCTTGAACCCACGCGAACCCTCGATCTTCGAGATCGAGTAGTGGAAGTTCTTCATGGTCCCGCCCGCGACCGGACCCTTGAACTCGATCTCGATGTTCTTCGGGAACGCCTTGATCGAATCCACAACCGTCAATGACTTGTTGAGACCAAACGACGAGCGACCAAAGAACTTGGTCGATTGCCCGACCAGCAGATCATCCAGATCAATCACAGGCTGACCGCTCGGACCCATCGTCACGATCGGCACATCCAGAATCACACGATCCGTCCAGATCATCTCGACCGAGTCACGCGACTCCTGATCGCCAGACGACCGAACCGAAATCTGAGGCTGCACAAGCATCAAACGCTTCCCAACCTTCTTCCACTTCGTGTACATGTCCCCGGCCTGAAGACCCGCGAACACCTCACCGCCCGCGACAGTCATCGCGAAGAAGTGATGCTGCTTCTCGTACCCACGAGGAAGCTCAGCGAGCACCTGGTTGGTCTTGTTGTTGACATACAGGTTGTACAACGAACTCCCGTCAGCCGTCGAAACGACCTTCGTGAACCCCTTGGACACATCCTTCCAGTCCTTGTATTCCTTGTCAGGAGCCGATGCCCCGCCGCCGCGAGCGCCCGCCATCGCCGCGATCGCCGCGAAGTCGATCGACTCCTCGGCACCCGCGTTCACTGGTTCGTCCGCCATCGCCATAGATGAAGCCGCGACCAGAGCGCCAAGCCCGATCACTGTCCCAACAACTCCGCTCAATGTCCGTAAGTTCGCACGCATTCAAAACTCCGTTGTATTTCAAAGGGCGGGAGAACACCCGCCAGATTTGCCTCTCGAGAAACAAGAATCAACTAGACGACCAAAGACCCATCATCCATGCACCGTCTCCAGACGATGCATCAACAATCGGCCCAAGCCACCACACGCTCGATCGGTATCGGTCGCAAGAGGCGCCATACCAAACAACACACAACTCCGGAGCGCACGAACTGCGCCGGAACAGTGCCTACCGCTATACAGCCCACACTACCGCAGGTTTCACCGAATCCAAACAACAAAATCAAATCAAATCAGCCAGCCAGCAGCACCGCGCCCACCATCAGCACCACAAACCCCACCCCCGAATACCGCACGATGGGATCCCGAAGCGCCAGCTCCGTTGGATCATCGTACCGACCCTCCATGATCAGCGTGATCGTCCGCAGCAGCCCCACCATCGCAGGCATCACCGTGACCCAGAGCAGATTAAACGAGAACTCCCCGCCCATCCCAGACGCGAGAATCACCGACATGCTGCCCTCTCGACTTTGAACATAACCCGTGTATGTCAAAAGAGTTGCAACACCAACCACCACCACCATCATCCGCAGCGTCTGATCCGAATACCGAAGCAAGACCCCCCGCGTTGCAGCCGCGTCTTCGTTGCCCATCACTCGCCGTTCTCCGAGCCGTTTCCCGAACGCCAGGAACATACTCAGAAACAGCGTCGCGTTGAGCAGCCAAGTCGAAGGCGTCACCGCGACCGCCGCACACCCGCCCAGAACCCGCAAAACAAACCCGCTCGACAGACTCAGCACATCGAAGATCACGATGTGCTTCAAAACCGCCGTATAGAGCATCACATTCACGATGTAGAGCGCTACCAAGCCCCCAACCCACCAGCCAACCGTCCCAGGCACCAAAAATCCAAGCCCAAGACCGATAACCAGCAGCGACACCCCGAACACCCGCGCCTGCCCCTCGCTCACCCGACCCGACGCGATCGGCCGCCGTCGCTTCCTCGGATGCACCCGATCCCGCTCCACATCCGCAAGATCATTAAACACATAGCACCCCGAGGCCGCCAAACAGAATGCAAAGAACGCAAGTCCAGTAGCCCAAATCAGTTGGGACACACTCACGCCGTCCTCGCCGATCACCATCGAGTGGTCACCGATCGCAAACGCAGGCCCCAACAGCACAAACACCCCCTTCGTCCACTGATGAGGTCTTGCCAGCTTGATCAACCCACCAACAACCCCTCCGCATGCTGAACTGGAGTCAGAAACCGGATCAACTGCAACAGAATCCTGTTGCGGATCAGTTGGGTCGCCCGCAGGCGTCGTATCACTCATGTGCACCTCGCATCGACATAACGATGCCCATTCCTCAACAGTTCACGACAGACAACATATGAATTCCCCCCAATCAACTATCATGGACACAGATCAGCCCACCGATCGCCGATCCAGCAGTGCCCGAGCATGATCGATCGAGCCGATGAACCATCCGCATCAAGGTAGTGACATACTGAGACAGGACATCAACCTAACCAGACATGACCACCAGTCTTGACCCATCCTGCCCCCCGCAGTCCTCCAATCCAGCACCACGCTGGTGCGCGATCGTGGTCATCCTCCTCACCATCCTCGCCGCTTGGCCCCTCATCTTCACAGGGAATGTCAATGGCCGTGGTGCTTCTGACGACCTCTTGTTCCATTGGCCAACTATTCAAACATTTGCAGACCAACTCCCTACCCCAGATCTTTCCTCCTATCAATCCGCCACAACTCCAGGGTATCACCTTGAACTGGCCGTCATCCACCGCCTCGGTGCATCGAGGATGATTGTTCAGCTCTACGCATCCCTCTGGACCATCATCCTCACCGCACTTCTCGCCTGGAGAGCAGGAAAGGCATTTGGAAGAGCAGGTGTTATTCTCTGCCTCCCCTTTCTTGCCTCGATGTATTGCCTCTTCCCAAGCATCTGGCTGCTACCAGACAACGCCGGCTGGCTCTGCGTTCTCCTGCTGATGCTCCTTGCTCTAGAGTATCGCCCGTCACTTCGGGTCATCACTGTCTCTGGAGTGGTCCTCATTGCGCTCGTTGTCATCCGTCAGAGCCATATCTGGGCCGCCGTGACCCTCGCAATGAGTGCCTGGGTCGGAACACAAACTCAAGTTCCCGCAATCAACAAACTCTTTAGTGACCTTGTAGACCGTACTTCTCGCCTACTCCCTGTGATCTTTGCATCTATCCCTGCTGGACTCATCCTCCTGTACTTCATGTATCTCTGGCAAGGACTCGTGCCCCCGCCGTTTCAAAACAACCACCAAAGCACCAACCTCATCACCCCCGCATTCATCCTCACACAGGTCGCGATCCTCTCATTCTTTTTCTTACCGATCTTGATGCCCCAGCTCAAGAAAATCCTCAAGTCCCACCGCGCGTGGTGGATCGACGCGCTCGTCTTTGGCTTCATCGTCGGCGCGCTCCCCCCCGCCTCCTACTACGCCGTCGATCAGGGACGCTACTCCGGTTGGTGGAACATCATCGCTGAGTTTCCAGTCATCGCTGATCGATCACCAGTCATCGTTCTCGGTGCACCAATCGGAGCTCTATTCTGTGTTCTGTGGTGCACGATGGTCTCCCGCCGAGACGCGTGGATTCTCGCAGCAACCCTAGCAGCGTTTGCGATCGCCCAGTCCGCCAACCACGCGTCCTGGCAACGCTACCACGAACCCATGCTCATCATCACAGGCATCATCATCCTCACCCGCGCCCCCGCAGCGATCCGATCCCCCAAACGCGTCTATTTCGGATGCATCGCTCTGACCATTATGCTCGCCGCGATCACCATCCCGACACTGATCAATGCCCAGCCCGTAGAAACTGAACCCCAAACCCAAACCAATCAGATCACCCACCCAACGATCCAAAGCGACCACATCTCCACACTTTCACAACAAATTCCGTGACCCCAACAAGATCTCACGCCGTATTCATACCCTCAGGTCAACATCACCCCAAATCCCGCCGATGCACCCCCATCGGAGCGTACCATTCACACTCGATATCAGACCATCAAGGTCTTTCACACAGTTATCAAAGACTGCCCAACCAAGGAACCGGCACCAATGAGCGACCAAAAACGAGCACTCATCACAGGCATCACAGGACAAGACGGCTCATACCTCGCCGAGTTCCTCCTCGCAAAGGGATACGAAGTCCACGGCATCATCCGACGCGCATCCTCCTTCAACACCGAACGCCTCGACCATGTCTACCAAGACCCACACATCGATGGCGCGAAACTCAAACTCCACTACGGCGACCTTTGCGACGCCAACAACCTCACCAAAATCATCGATCAAGTCAAACCACACGAAGTCTACAACCTCGGTGCACAATCCCATGTCCGCGTCTCGTTTGACATGCCGATCTACACCGCCGAGACCGTCGCGATGGGCGCCTACAAAATGCTCGAAGCACTCCGCGACTTCCAAGACAAATCCGGACAACAAGTCCGCTACTACCAAGCGTCCTCCTCCGAGATGTACGGCAAGGTCCTCGAAACACCCCAAACCGAAAACACCCCCTTCTACCCACGCTCTCCCTACGCCGTCGCCAAACTCGCCGGACACTGGATCACCGTCAACTACCGCGAGTCCTACAACATGCACGCTTCCTGCGGCATCCTCTTCAACCACGAATCACCACGCCGTGGTGAAACCTTCGTCACCCGAAAGATCACCCGCGCCGTCGGACGCATCAAGATGGGACTCCAGGACAAGGTCTACCTCGGGAACCTCGACTCCAAACGCGACTGGGGATTCGCGGGTGACTATGTCAAGATGATGTGGATGATGCTCCAGATGGAAGAGCCGGACGACTATGTCGTCGCGACCGGACGCACGATCTCCGTACGCGAGTTCGCGGACATGGCCTTCAACGCCGCGGGACTGAACTTCGAAGACCATGTCGAGTTCGACCCACGCTACCTCCGCCCCGCAGAAGTGGACCTCCTGCTCGGAGACCCAGCCAAAGCCAAAGAGAAGCTGGGATGGGAACCCGAAACCAGCGTCGAAGAACTCGCCAAGATGATGGTCGATCACGACATCGAGCTCGCCTCACGCGAGAAGACCCTCAAAGACGCGGGTCACGAAATGCCAGAGTTCTCCGGACACGATCAGTAATGACTCCATCAATGTCAGTACCTCCAGTGCGCCAATCAGAGAACGGCGCCGAGAGAATCCTCACCATCGTGCAGGATCTAGGTCCGGGTGGAACCCAACGCTCCGCTGAAAACAATGCAATCTCGTATCTCAACGCAGGCCGCGCATCCGCAGTCCTCGCCAGATTCAAAGGCGGAGATCGTACACAGCGAATCATCGATGCCGGGGTTCCCGTCTTCCTCCCAACCACCGATCTTGGTGAAACAGATCCTCAGCTAGTTCAGCAGATCGCAGACTGGAACCCAAGTGTGATCCAGTTCCACAGGCACGGACACAGCGAGCCCTCCTGCGGCAACTTGCTCAGAGCCATCGCCGAGAAACTTGGTCACAGAGTGCCCACCGCGGAACTCAGTCATTTTGGACGATGCGACCGCACAGATGATCGTCATCTATTCGATATCCACATGCAGCTTTCGATCGCGTGCCTCAAGCGTTACCGCAACTGGGCAAGAGGTCTCAAGCCTCAGCCAGTTTCAATCACCGTTCCACACATGATCGACACCGATCGCTTCTATGCCGCTACCGCAGAAGAAGCGAACCAGTTCCGCGGTGAGCACGGGATCCCACAAGACGCATTCGTATATGTACGAGTTGGTCAACCAATCCCAAGTAAATGGACAGCAGGTGTTGTCCATGCGTTTGCTGAAGTCGCTAAAAAAGAACCCAACTCCTATCTAGTACTTGTCGGTCTCCCAAAGAATGTACGCGCTGCAGCCGAGTCGCAGGATCCCGATATCCGAAAGCGAATCATCATGATCGACTTTCTCAACGGAGACCCCGCTCTGCGTGCGTGTTATACCGCCAGCGATCTATTCGTACACACCGCAACAGTTGGCGAAACCTTCGGCCTCGTCCTCGCTGAATCCATGGCCTGCGGCACTCCTTGCCTGACCATTTCAACCCCAACCCGAGACAACTCACAAGGCAGCGTGGTCGGACACAAGGACGCGGGCATTGTCCTCGCGAATGAAACACTGCTTGCACAATACATGCTAATGCTTGCCAATGATCCCGACCAACTCGGAGATCTTGCCAAACGCGCACGCCCCCGTGTTCTCGAACTGTTCCACCAAGATACAGTAATCCCCGATGCACTCTTCGCCCTTGATGCAACCGTGATGCACGCCGGAGATCCATCAGCACTCCGCAACGCAATCGGGAATCGCCCCAGACTCATGCCCCAAGAGAGCGCACTCCGCGCACCTGAGAGTATGATCGGAAACCACACCCTCAAAGATCGCATCGTCGCCGCAGCGAAAGAGACCCCGCTTGTGTATCAAGCATACACCGCGCTCAAACAACGACGCTCGCGACACAAATCATAAAGAAACATCATGAGCAACCGAATCGCAGTCATCGGAGAAGTATTCTCACCAAACCTCGGCGATGGTGTGATCGCTGATTGCATGTCAGTACTCATCAACCGTGCCGGCGCCGTTCCGGTCCATGTCGATCTCTCAGGAAAGTCTTCCTGGACCGACACATTTCACCCTCAGAGCGTAAAGCTCGCGCCAACACTCCACAGAACAATGGCCGCCGCGATTCCTAAACGCATCCGCGGTGCGCTGAGAGAACGCGAGTGGCTCAAAAATAACCACCAAAAACTCGCCGATCGAGTCGCTCAATACGCACAAGGATGCGACGCCGCGATCCTCGGCGGAGGACAACTCCT
This sequence comes from Phycisphaerales bacterium, assembly GCA_017640485.1. Taxonomy (GTDB): domain Bacteria; phylum Planctomycetota; class Phycisphaerae; order Phycisphaerales; family UBA1924; genus UBA1924. Next base: position 35,884 of record JAEPQP010000012.1, read on the forward strand.
CCATGACAACACACTCCGGTTTCCAATGAAAATCCGCTCCGCGACAACCGGACTCCGCAGCTCTGGGATCAATCGGATCGCCGTGCTCGGATGCGGCGCTGGACATATCTGGTCCAAGCGAGGCACCCAAATACTCAACGAGGCCTTCGAACCCTTAAACCTCACCTGGCTCGGACTCCGGGACCCCACCTCACTCGAGGTGATGAAACAAGTCCTCCCGGAGCACGCCGACAAAGGGCATTGGAGCACTGATGTCGCGATCTGGTCCGACGAAGCATACAACATAACCCCCATCGATCTCAACGCGGACCGCACGCATGTGGGGATCGGGATCATCAACCCGGGAAGCGCTCTGGGACAAGTGCTCAGCGACGACGACCCACGCGTCCAAGAGCTCACACTCCGATGGGAACAAGTCGCAAGCGGACTCCGGGCCCAAGGCCACATTGTAACATTCTTCAGTAACGGAGATCCCCACGACCACGCATTCGCCCAGCGTGTCGCAGAACGCTGCAGAGACAGCAATCTCAACCCACGCCCCGCCCGCCCCGGAGAACTCGTCACACAGATCGCTCAGTTCGGTAGCGTGATCGCCCACCGACTGCACGCCCAGATCATCTCCTACGCACTCCGGGTCCCGGCGCTCCCACTCGTATGGGATAACAAGGTCCAAGGATTCGCAGAGATCACCGACCGAAAAGATCTTTACCTCCCGCGCGAGCGTCAATCATCACAAGATATCCTGCAGGGACACAAGAGGCTCCTCTCCAGTGGGTTCAACGACCAAACCAGAACCGAGCACCGTGACCGAACCGCATCGCATGTTCGCGAAGCAGTCGAGCGACTCACCGCATGAGTCGGACAGCTCGAAGACCGCGTTCGAGCACGCCCGCAACACGCCCCGGCGCGTACTGAAGCACCCACTCAATCGTCATCGCGAGAGCCTCTGAACGCATCAGACTACACAACATCAGATACACCACCCCCGGCCCCCCACCCCCCCCCCCACACCCCAACCCCAAACAAAACACCCCCCCCCCCGCGCAAATTGCCAACCGATA